>JAFGDM010000081.1 GCA_016932115.1 Deltaproteobacteria bacterium
CTCCGCCCGCCTCACCCGTTGCCCGAAGCATAACACGGCGATGTGGCTTCTTCGTTTTTGAGTTTTAAGAGGGACCCCCATGCTCGGGGCCGCCGACTTCGGCATTTCAAACAGCTAAATTGTTACAAAAACCCTATGTGTTCCAGTCATCCTGTTTATCACCACGGAAGCATCGGATACGAGGAACCCGGTTGCCCAATTGTATATCACCGGTCACAGACACTCGGAATTTCTAAACCCATTTCAAATAATAAACAATAATTTTTCCCTTTCAACCTCTCAATTGCCTTATTACGCTCTTAAAAACCGGCTGCCCACTTAGCCTTGACACAGAAGAAATCTTTCTCTATAGTCCCACCCTAACCGAAGGAAATGCCCAACCACTCGGCATTTTGAAATCGCCATGGCGGAGGACTCCCTAGAGGTTCTACAGAAGCTTTACTCCTTAGGAAGAAATGATTTTGCCGGGGGCAACCAAATTTAATGGGAAAATACCTGATAATCGTTAACAATGGCCCTGAAGATCCAAACAGAGCAACGGTACCTTTTCTTACCGCCAGGGCATTGGTAGAAAAAGGGCACGAGGTGGCTATTTGGCTTTTTAACAACTCGGTCTATCTAGCATTCGAGGGCGTTGCAGAAAATGTTCAGGCTCCGGGCCTGCCTAATCTTGAGGACTTGATGCTTTTCCTTAGCATAACCAAGAAAATCCCCATTTTCATTGGAACGGCGTGCGCTATGGGACGGGGGCTGGTGAATGAAAATCACGAAGCCTCTGTCACTTTTTTTTGCGGTGAGCTTGGTATGCCTTCCCAATTAGCCGATCTCATTGTAGAGGCTGACAATGTAATCGGCTTTTAGCTCTTTTCGGAAAAATAGTGTTTTGTCATTCTCAGCAGAATTTTGCCGGTTGACTTTGCCTTAAAAACAAGTTATGAGATCGCATATTATTGTTATAATAACTTTTTATCCACTGTTTCCGTCAGCTACAAGGAGTTGAAGGAGGAAATGCCTATGGCAGATGAAGCGTTGGAGTTGAGCGAACTTAAAGGAGAATTCAGGAAGAAAGTCAATGAGCTTTTACCTGAGGGAAATCTGAATCTCTGCTTCACCTGTGGTACCTGTGCCAGCGGTTGTCCGGCTACCGGACTCGAGAACATGGACCCAAGAAAATTTGTCAGGATGATAGCGCTGGGTCTTGATGATGAGGTAACGAGCACACCCTGGGTGTGGATGTGCAGCATGTGTCAGCGTTGTATCTATGCCTGCCCCATGAATGTTGATATCCCCCGGATGGTATACCTTGCTCGCCAGGCATGGCCGCGTGAGGAAAGGCCTAAAGGGATCCTCGGTTCATGCGATATGGCTCTCAGGAACGACAGTTGCAGCGCCATGGGAGCGTCGCCTGAGGATTTTCAGTTTGTTGTAGAAGACGTGGCGGAGGAAGTTAGAGAAAACCATCCCGGATTCGAGACGCTCCAGGCCCCGATAGACAAAGAGGGCGCTTATTTTTTTCTCAACCAGAATTCAAGAGAGCCGGTGACGGAGCCGGATGAAATGATCCCTCTGTGGAAGATTCTCCACCTTGCCGGAGCAGACTGGACCTATGGCTCCAAGGGGTGGGGCGGAGAAAACTACTGTATGTTTCTGGCTGATAGTGATGCCTGGGAACACATCGTTCGTACGAGCATAAAGCAGGCCGAAGATCTAGGGTGTAAGGTTTATCTCAATACCGAGTGAGGCCACGTGACCTTCGCAGTCCTGGAAGGACTGAAAAAATTTGGAATCAAGACCGACCTGGAAATTGCAAGCATTTATCAATACTATGCCAAATGGATCAGGGAGGGAAAATTAAAGGTTAATTCGGACTGGAACAAAGATCTAAAGATAAAATTCACGGTTCAGGATCCGTGTCAGATCGTCCGAAAAAGCTATGGTGACCCTGTAGCGGAAGATTTACGCTATGTTGTCAGATCCGTTGTCGGGGATGAAAATTTTATTGATATGACACCTAACAGGTCCAACAATTATTGTTGTGGTGGTGGCGGTGGATATCTGCAATCCGGTTATGTTGAAGCACGTCATCAGTATGGGAAGGTCAAATTTGACCAGATCGTTGCTACAGGGGCCGATTATTGCGTTGCCGCATGCCATAACTGTCACGCCCAGATTCATGATCTGGCGGAGCATTTTGAAGGTAAATACCATACTGTCCACCTGTGGACTTTGATTTGCCTCGCCATGGGAGTTCTAGGTGAAAACGAGCGTACATATTTGGGTCCCGATCTGGCGGAGGTGGGGCTCTGAGTTTGATACCGATAGGCTTTTCATAGTTAAATCCCGCCCTGTTCAGGCGGGATTTTTTTCGGCTACAGGTTCCCTGAGAAATAAAGGGTAAGAGCCATGTGAAAGCGACCCCCCGGGCCTGATGCCGGCGGTTTTTTCAAAAAGCTGAAACGTTACCCCGCTTTTTAATACTCCGGCGGCATCCGCTTGAGCTGAGCCAAGGAAAAAACCGGCCCATCTTTGCACACATACTGATCTCCAATGTTGCACCGTCCGCAAATGCCGATTCCGCACTTCATGCGCATTTCCAGGGATAGAATGATTTTCTCCGCGGGGAACCCCAGTTTTTCCAGCACGGGCTGGGTAAACTTGATCATGATCGGCGGCCCGCACACAATGGCAAAGGCGTCATCCGCGCTCTTGATTTTTTGCTCTGTAACCGTGGGGACGAACCCTACGTTGTATTTCCAGTTTGGATCATCGGTGGCGTCCACGGTGATGTGCATGTTGATGTCGTCGCGCTGTTCCCATGCTGCGAGTTCATCCTTGTATAAAAGCATGCCGGGGTTCCGGGCTCCATACACAACGGTTATATCCTTGAATCGCGGCCGGTTGTCCGGGTGGATCATATAGACAATGCTGGAGCGCAGGGTGGTGAAGGCAAAACCGCCCCCTATAATCACCACGTTTTTCCCTTCCATCTCCTCCCAGGGATACCAATTTCCCAAGGGGCCGCGAATGCCCATCACCTCTCCCTCTTTCATGTTGTGGAGATAATTAGTTACCTGACCGACCTTATTCACCGTGAAGGTGACAACCCCCCCCTCCGTAGGGGAAGAAGCAATACCGATGGGGATCTCGCCTTTTCCGGCAATGGAAAGCTCCGCAAACTGGCCCGGAATATAGGAAAACTTTTTTTCATCTTCCGGATCCAGAAAAACGAACCTGAAGGTTTTCAAATTTCGGTCTTCAGTCTCCGTGGTAATCTGATCGATACGAACAGGATAAGGCAAATAAGGGTTGTGCATGAAGCTAATACTCCTTTTTCAGGTTGGACTCTTGGAGGGAATCTTTTTTAGCCATTGCTTCCTCCAATGCTCCGCTGTTCCTCTTCTTCAATACCCGTTCATCAATCCAAACACTTCTCGAATATCGATATTAACGGGGCAGAACTGAACACATCGGCCGCAACCGACACATGCCACGCCGTTTTCGTACTTGTCCACGTAATATTTCAGCTTGTGCATGAAACGTTGTCTGACCCTTTGGAGTTTTTTGTCTCGGGGATTGTGACCTGATCCGTGAAGGGTGAAAATCGGAAACATGCATGCGTCCCAGTTGCGTATCCTGTCTCCTTCTTTGCCGCAGGTTTCATCCTGGATGTCGAAACACCAACAGGTCGGGCAGAGGTAGGTGCAGGTTCCACAGTTGATGCAGGCAAAGGAGATCCTTTCCCAGAAGTGGGCGCTGAATAACTCATTCACGACCTTGTCTTTAAGACGATCGGTGGGTACAGTGGAGGAAATTTTTTTCTCCGAGCCTTTGGCCAGCTCCTGCGCCTGCTTGAGGACGGTGCCGTCCGCTTTCTTTCCGCTTTTGAGCGCTCCCAGAAGAGCTTCGCCTTTGGTCGTGAGGCTCTTTACCAGAAAACGATCGCCCAGATCCACCATGAGCGCATCCAGCCCTTTCTCGCAGAATGGGCCGCTTCCAACGGATGTGCAAAAGCAGGACGCGCAAGGCTCGTTGCAGCCAAAGCCGACAATTGTGGTCGCATTCATTCGCTGAATCCACCAGGGATCACGGTATTGGGGGTTGTCGAAATTGATGCGAACCAACTGGAAGGCAAGGGCGTCGCAGGGCCGGATTCCCACAATGGCCTGCGTTGAGAAATCTTTGGGTGTTTCCTTGATGATGTGGGCGTCTTCTTTGCTATCATCCAAAGAGTATTCGAACATCCGCTCCGATTGAGGGAAAATTATGCTTTTCGCAGAGAGCCTTGTGTTCTGGAAGTCGAAACTCGGTTTGGCGCCGTTTTTCAGCGGCCTGAAATTGTGGAAGTCCCCTTCTTTTACGGGTACAAAAACCTTATAAGCGCTTTGCAGCTCTTTAAGTGCCTCGGTCCATTCTTCCTTGGTAAATGATTTCTCAAGCATAGTGCTTATCCTAATGACTTTTTGAGGACGCTAAAAACGACACACGGTACAGCCTGCTCAACGGAAGTAGTCTCTGTTTCTAAGACCGAGCGGCATAAGACAGAGCACCGTGTCATTTTACAAACTCATTGTAATCGTCCACCCGGTAAACATCGAGGGGCGGCCGCTGATCGGCACGAACGCCCGCTTCCCACCCGAAGTACTCGAAGACATCCTTGTTGAGTTTCTTGGTGAACTGCCTCATCGGTATACCGACCGGGCAAACCCTTTCACAGGCACCACAGTCGGTGCATCGTCCCGCGCAGTGGTATGCTCGCAGGAAGTGGAAGGTCATGGTATCCACAGGATCAATGCTTTTTCCTACCCATTGGGGACGGGATTCATCCACAAAACAGGTGGGGCAGTAACAAAGGGGACAGGCGTTCCTGCATGCATAGCAGCGGATGCAGGATGCAATGAGCTGAGTGAAAAATTGACGTTTTTCATCAGCACTCTTTTTTTCAATACCCTCCACGTCCTTGAAGGGGTTGACCCCTTCCAATTCCGGCACCGGATCGGCGACCATCTCGTCGTATTCCACCGGGTTGCGATGGACGCATACGGCGCAATTGGTTCTCAGGAAATCCTTTTTTTGGAAAACTTCCTGGAAACCCTTTCCGCTCACTGTGAATGATTCGCCTTCTTCTCCCACTTCCAGAATTTCCCGATTTCCCACGGCCCTTTTCACGGCCCGATGATCAATGATACCCCTGCAGGGTATCCCGACGATATAGAGCTGTTCTCGCTTGATCTGGTTTTCAATGATATGGGTCACGATGTTGCGGGAGTTGCAGCCGTTCGCCACGAGGCCGATACGGTCGGTGCGCCCGGTCAGGTAGTTACAAAGATTCAGCCCGCAATGGCTGTCCCAATGCAGAAAGTCCACTTCGGCTGGATCCTTAATCAGCACAGGCTCATTCATCATGGCCACAGTGCCTTTCCTGTACCCGATAAAAACATCCACCGTGCCTTTTTCCAAAAGCTTTCGAGCGATCTCTCTGATTTTCCGGGTATATTCAAACATTACGCCACCTCAGCTCTTTTCTTGACAAGATAGGCCGCAGGCCCGGCGTCTTTGACCGAATGGAAGATTTCTGTCGCCACCTCCACGAATTTGGTAGCTTCAGCGGAGGAAATCCAGGAAAAATGAAGCCTTCCCGGCTCCAGTCCGATATGTTCCAGAAGGTTTTTGAGGAGAGCGAACTTGCGTCTTGCGTAATAATTACCTTCCAGGTAATGGCAGTCTCCGGGGTGTCACCCGGAAACCCACACCCCGTCGGCACCGTGCCGGAAAGCGGCCAGGATGAGTTTGGGGCTTACCCGGGCGGAGCAGGGCACGCGAATGACACGGATATTGGAAGGGTACTGCAAACGGCTGACTCCGGCCAGGTCCGCCGCTCCGTAACTGCACCAGTTGCAAAGGAATGCGGTAATTTTCGGCTGCCAATCGTTCATGGGCATTCACTCCGTTTTATCGATTTCCGGTTTTCTATCTTGGAACCTCTCTTTTCCTATGAGCTTCCGCCACGAGCCTTAGGCCTTGAGGCGTTTTCACATTTCATTGATCATCGCCATGATCTGTCCTTCCTCAAAGCCTTTGAGGTTGAGAGCCCCGGAGCGGCAAGAAGAGACGCAAAGTCCGCAGCCCTTGCAAAGGACGGGGTTGATTTCCGCCTTTCCCGCAAAAGGGCCTTTTGGAATAAAAGACGGAGCGGAGTAAGGGCAGATCTCCACGCACACGCCGCAGCTACTGCAGACCGCCGGATTGGCGTAAGCAACCATGCCGCTTACGGAGATGTTCTTTCTGGCCAAAAGGGTGACGGCCCTGGAAGCGGCGGCTTGGGCCTGCGCCACCGACTCGTCGATGGGTTTCGGGTAGTGAGCCATTCCGCAAAGAAAAACGCCGTCCGTGGCAAACTGTGAGGGGCCTAGCTTCGCATGGGCTTCCACAAAGAATCCGTCCTCGCTCATGGGCACTTTGAAGAATTGGGCCAGTTTTTCGTCCTTGTAGGGAACGATGGCCGAAGCCAGGGTGAGCAGATCCGCCATGACTATGACAGGGCGCTGCAGCACATGATCCATCACCTCAATCTCGATGCCTTCCTTGCCGACTGTAACCCTCGGCTTTTGAGCACGGGAGAAGCGGATGAAAATGACGCCCGCTTCTCGCGCAGCTCTGTATAGGAGTTCGCGCTCCCCATAGGTGCGGATGTCCCGATTGAGAATGTACACGTCCATACCCGGGTTGATTTCCTTGAGATGGAGGGCGCTACCTATGGAGTGGGTGCAGCAGACCCTCGAACAGTAAGGCCTTTCCGGCTCCCGGGATCCCACGCACTGGATGAATACGGCACACTTGATGCGTTTAAGGGATGAATCTTGATCGATAAACTTGCGGTCCAGTTCCTGGTGCGTGAGGATCCGGGGATCTTTGCCGTAGAGATATTCCTCGGGTTTGTGTTCGTAGCATCCGGTAGCCAGCACCGCAATTCCGTGTTCGAGGGTCCCCTTTGTACCGCCGGCTTTAAAGGTGGATTTGAAGTTGCCCACAAAGCCCTCAACCTGCGTTAGCTCGGCGCCAAGATGGGTCTCGATATTTTTGTCACCCTGCACCGATGTAACAAGGGTTTTCAGGTTTTCCTGGATATCTTCTCCCTGCCAGGTCTTATACAGGTTGATCGCTTGGCCTCCGAGAACCGGTTCGCGTTCGATAAGATCCACCTGGTAGCCCTGGTCGCTCAAGGTTTTTGCCGCGGCCATGCCGGATATGCCGCCGCCGATGACCAGGGCTCGCTGGTTGACGTCCAAGGCCGCTTCGGGAAGGCCTTCCATGAGGGCGACCTTGGCCGTTGCCATGCGCACCAGGTCTTTGGCCTTGACGGTTGCTTTCGAGGGACTTTCCTTATGGACCCACGAATCCTGGTTGCGGATGTTGGTCATTTCAAATAGATATTTGTTCAGCCCGGCGGCGACAAGGGTTTCCTGGAAAAGAGGCTCATGGGTCTTGGGCGTGCAGGCGGCCACCACGATCCGGTTGAGGTTGTTGGCCTTGATCACTTGAGTCATGGCGTCCTGGGTATCCTGGGAGCAGGAGTAAAGGTTGTCCGCCACGTATTCTACATAGGGCAAAGTCTTGGCATAGTCACGCACAGCCGGAACATCCACCACACTGCCTATGTTGATTCCACAATGGCACACAAAAACCCCGATCCGGGGTCTTTCTCCACGGGTGTCCTTTTGTTCGATCACTTCTTTCGTTTTGGTGAGCGTGTTTCTTGCGCTGCTCAGAAGGGCACCGGCCCGGGCGGCCGCAGAGCTCGCTTCGATAACCGACTGAGGAATGTCCTTGGGACCCTGAAAAGCGCCGCACACGTATATGCCTTCCTTGGATGTGGCCACAGGCGCAAAAGAGCCGGTGCGGCAAAAATGGGATTCCGTAAGGTCGATGCCGAGCTTTCCTGCCAGCTCCATAACCTCGGGGGAGCTTTCCAACCCGACGGAAAGGACGACCATGTCAAAGGTTTCTTTGTGAAGCGCACCGTCTTCCGTCGCATACCGGACGCTCAAATCCTCGGTTCCCGGAACCCCCTCGACTGTGTGCACACGGCACCGGATGAACCGAACTCCGTGTTTTTCCCTGGCTGCGTCATAGTACCTTTCAAACTCCTTTCCGTGGGTCCGCATGTCCATGTAGAAGATGGCGCACTCCAGATCGGCTCCGGAATGCTCCTTGGCGATCACCGCTTCTTTGATGGCGTACATGCAGCACACGGAAGAACAGTAAGGGTGATCGGAGGGATGGATCTCCCTGGATCCCACGCACTGGAGCCAGGCGATCTTCTTGGGCTCCTTGTGGTCCGACATCCGCGCCAGGTGTCCCATGGTCGGACCGGAAGCCGAAAGAATCCTTTCGAACTCCATGGATGTTACGACATTTGGAAGCCGGGCATAGTTGTATGTGTCATGCTTCGAGGGGTCGAAAGGCTGGAACCCGGGGGCCAGGATGATAGCGCCTACCTCAAGTTCGATGATCTCGTCCTTCTGTGTGTAATCGATGGCGCCCACCCCGCAAAACTCCGCGCAGATTTTGCACCCTCCTGTCTTGAAATGCATGCATTTGCTCCGGTCGATGGCCGGGATATTCGGGATAGCCTGCGCATAAGGGACGTAAATGGGCTTTCGGCCCTTCAGTCCCATATCGTACTCGGAAGGAATTTTCTTTACAGCGTGCTTGCTGATGTCTTCCAGTTTGATGTGGCCTGTGGGGCAAACGGAAGCGCAGGCCCCGCAGCCCATACAGTATTCCGTCTGGATATGAAAAGGGGTGTCCACCTTCATTTCCGTGCCGCGGCCCGTCAGGCTTATGGCCGCATTGCCCATTTTCTCGCAGATCCGAGTGCACAGCCCGCAAAGAATGCAGTCGTCCTGTTCTTTCTTGAACCTTGGCTCTACGATCCCGTACTTTTTTGCAAGGTTTTTGAGAAGAGGGACATCAGGGCAACGGGCGAAGAGCAGTTCAACAATCAGCTTGCGGCCTTTGCGGACGGCCTCAGAGTCGGTTTTGACCTCCATTCCTTCCCAAATGGGGTAGTTGCAGGCTGTCACAAAACGGGTCCGCCGCCCGTCAAAAAGCTCGACGGTGCAAAGGCGGCACATCCCGGCAGGCTCCAGGGCCTTGTGATAGCAAAGGGTCGGGATGTCGATCCCGTATTTCTGCGCAACCTGCAGGATGTATTGGCCTTCTTCTCCCTGGACGGTCTTCCCATTCATCTTGAACGTAATCATGGGGCAAATCCTTTTCTCTTCCCTACTTAACCACAATGGCGTCAAACTTACAGGTGTCGTAGCAAATCCCGCACTTGATGCATTTTTCCTGGTCCAGTGTGTGAAGTTTTTTCTTCTCGCCGGTGATGGCTTGCTGTGGGCACTTGAGGGCGCACACGTGACACCCGGTGCAAGCTTTTTCATCCACCTCGTAATGAAACAGGGGTTTGCAAACGCCTGCAGGGCATTTCTTATCGTAAATGTGGGCCTCGTACTCATCTCGGAAGTAGAGAATCGTGGTAAGCACCGGATTTGGCGCTGAGGTGCCCAGCCCGCACAGGGAGAACTTCTGAATCATGCTTCCCATTTCTTCAAGAAGCTCAATGTCTCCTTCCTTCCCCCGGCCTTCGCAAATGTCCGTGAGCACATCGAGCATCTGCTTGATTCCCTCTCTGCAGGGGGTGCACTGGCCGCACGATTCTCCTTTGAGAAAATCCAGAAAGTAGCGGGCCAAATCCACCATGCAGGTGCCCTGATCCATCACGATCATGCCGCCGGATCCCATCATGGAACCCACCTTGGTGAGCTCATCGTAACCCACCTGGAGATCCAGGAAGGCCTCAGGGATGCACCCTCCCGAAGGGCCTCCTGTCTGGACGGCCTTGAATTTACGTTTCTTGGGAATTCCTCCTCCCATCTCAAAGATGATCTCGCGCAAGGTGGTTCCCATCGGTACTTCGACCAAGCCTGTATTCTTCACCTTGCCCACCAGGCTGAAAACCTTTGTTCCTTTGCTGTACTTCGTTCCCATGCTGCTGAACCAGTCGGCTCCCTTGAGCATGATGACGGGGACATTGGCATAGGTTTCCACATTGTTGAGGTTGGAGGGGCCGTCCCTGAAGCCCTTTTCCACGGTGTGGACATACTTGGCTCTGGGCCTTCCGACATTTCCCTCGAGGGAGGCCATGAGGGCCGTAGACTCGCCGCAAACAAAGGCGCCTGCGCCGGTCGAAATCTTGACGTGGAAACCGAAATCCGACCCGGCGATGTTGTCCCCGAGAAGTCCAAAATCCTCCGCTTGCTTCAGGGCCGACACAAGGCGTTTAACGGCCAGAGGATATTCGTTGCGCACGTAAATGAAACCCTGAGAGGACCCAATCGCATAAGCCGCGATAAGCATTCCCTCCAAAACACTGTGAGGGTCGCCCTCCAGAACACTCCTGTCCATGTAGGCGCCGGGATCTCCCTCATCGGCGTTGCAGATGACATAGCGCTCTCCCGGGTGTTTGCGACAGCTCTCCCATTTGATGCCGGTGGGGAAACCTCCCCCGCCCCTTCCCCTCAGACCGGACTTCTTAATGGTCGCAATGATCTCCTCATGTTTCATCTCAGCGAGGATGCGGACAAAAGCGAAATACCCGCCTCGCCCGATATACTCTTCTATGCTGTCAGGATCGATGTAACCACAATTGCGCAAAGCGATTTTGATCTGATGAGCGTAAAAAGGGATTTCATCCAGGAAAGGGATTCCCTTGATGGGATTTACCTTTTCAAGCGGGTTAGGCCGATCCTCTTCAATGACGGATCTGGGGTCGCGCATCTGACCGAGAATCAATTTTTTGCTGAATGTTTCTTCCATGTAATCCTGGAATACATCCGGTAGTTTGTCCTCTGTCACACGTTTGTAGACGACCCTCGGTTTACCCTTGGCCAAAATCTCCACCAGGGGTTCTTCTTCACAAAAACCGATGCAGCCGGTCTGGCGGATTTCAATGGAATCACCGGCGGGATGCTCCTTCAGCGCCCTTTCAAGCGTTGCCCTGGCCCCTGCAGCGATCCCGCAAGAGGCCATGCCCACGTTGACCTTGACGCCCTGCGGAAAGGAGAGCTTCTCGTTGAATTCTTCGCTGATCTTCTCCAGATCCTTTACAGATAAAATTCTCATTTTTCTGCCTCTTCCGGGCTTCTATTCGTAACGCTCCAAGGTTTTCGCCACTTGATCCGGGGACAGGCGGGCATGAACATCCTCATTGATCTTGACCACGGGCCCAAGACTGCAGCAGCCGATGCAGCGCACGGATTCAAGCGTAAAGGAACCGTCCTCAGTGGTTTGGCCGTTCGAGATGTGCAGGAGCTGCTCAATCTGTTCTTGGACTCGTTTGGCGCCCCTCACGTGGCAGGCCGTTCCGAGACAAACGGTAATGAGGTTTCGGCCTCTCGGTTCCAAGCTGAAGGTGGCGTAAAATGTGGCGATTCCATAGATCCGGCTTAAGGGAACGCCGGTTTTTTCAGCGAGGTAGGCGAGGGCGGGTCTCGGAATGTAGTTATACCGGCCCTGAATCCCCTGAAGCATCATGATTAGGTTTTCCTTGTCGCTGCCGTATGTTTCCTCGATGATTTTATCCATCTCGACATAATCCAGTTCCTCGGGAGAAGGGGCAATCGCAACGGGTTCCTTGTTCATAAAGACATCCTCTTCACTGAGCCTCGCCGGATGATCCTGTGCGTTCTACCGCACCGGCCTCATACAAGACGGGACAGTTCTCAATGCAAACACCGCATCCGGTACAAAGATCCATATTGATGCTCCGGGCCCTTTTTCTTATCTTCACTTTAAAATGTCCAGGGCTTCCTTCGACAGACTCAAGATCCGAATAGGTAATGAGTTCAATATTGAGATGCCGGCCGACCTCGACCAGTTTAGGGGAAATGATTCACATCGCACAGTCATTGGTGGGAAAAGTTTTATCCAATTGGGCCATAACCCCGCCAATGGCCGGGGATTTTTCCAGGAGATACACGTAATATCCGGAATCCGCCAGATCAAGGGCGGATTGCATCCCTGCGATGCCTCCACCCACAACAAGGACTGAACCTTTTATAGTGTTTGACATCCTTATTTCTCCTTTGTGTTCATCTTAACAGGTATCGCTTAGAGCTTTCTTATGGCAAGGCACTTGAAGTTGTCATCCGGATTGAGCCTTCTCGTGCATGATTCTCAGGCCCGAAGAAATTGGATCAGCTGATGCGTCGACAAATCGACATCCGTGATCGAGTAAGGGTCGGGCTTTACAAGGAAGGGGTTTGGGGATCTGTCCTTCCCTACGGAACCTGTATATCAATGGAATACAGTCGAGGGTAAAGATAGCCGTGGGAAGGCGAGTCTGTCAATGGTTTTTTGCTCATTCTGTGTGGGAAAGAATCAGGAAAGGGCTCTCCCAACCTCCGGATGCGGAAGCCGGGAGAGGATGGGAATCTATGCAGCCAAACGAACCGCGTTTTCTGTTACCTTACGGATCTCATCAGGCGTGAAGGGCTTGGGGAGGTAATCGACTGCCCCCAACCTGGCGCTCTCTTTGGCTGTTTCGATGCTGGCATAGCCGGTGATGATGACAACGGGCGTCTGCGGGCTCTTTTTTCTAATAGTTTGGAGAAGTTCCAGCCCCTGCACGCCGGGTATCCTGAGGTCGAGTAGCACCAGTCTGTAAGCTTTCTCCTGGATGCTCCGCAGCGCTTCTTCTTTGGTCATCGCCTGATCTACGGTGAAACCTTTTTTTGTCAGGATCTTGCGAATATTGTTGTTGACGGCCGCTTCGTCGTCGATAACCAGAATGTCTTGCCCGGTCACTTCGTCCCTTGTAAAGGGAATATCCACATCAATGATTCGCCTCCTTTCGGCTGCCATTGCGGGTGGAAGCACTCTACGAGGGGCCCTGAGAGGAAAAACGACATCCATGACTTGCCTTCTTTTAGCCAGCGCCATTTTTTCCTTGAGTTCCTCATAAGGCACAAAGACAACCCCGTCGCCTTGGAGGTGCATGAGGTATTCAGGGCCTGTGATTGAAGCGACCTCCTCATAGCTGAAAGGCTGATCAATGCCGACAAGCTTCTTGGGGTCGAATGTTTTTTCGCCCCTGCTTTCTTCCTTGGCCCTCGCGGCATGTTTGGCTTGCGGGCATTCGTTCGCCTTAAGGCCCGCCTTGCAGGTGGCGCCGAGTTTCTTGAAAATTTCGCAAACCTTATGCCCTACGGCGCAATAGTACTCGAGAGTTTCCGGCGAAGGCATCTCCACAACGGGCATGTCCGAGGGGCCCAGCGTATCTGCGTAGGCCTCGCCCGCGAATTCGGCTACCTCCTGCCGATCGAAAGGGATGTCGAGATCGATGACATCGATCGTCTTTTTCACCTTTTCGGATACCGGCATCTCTTGCAGCTCTCCGGACAAAACCTTGTCCACTGTCTCCCGTACTTCTTTGGGCGTGAAAGGCTTGGGAATATAATCCAGAGCGCCCAGCCGGATGGCTTTCATGGCCGTATCGGTAGAGGCATAAGCGGTCATGATGATTACCTTGGTCAGAGGCCACTGTTCTTTGACAAGCTTCAAGAGCTCGAGGCCGTTTTTACCGGGCATCAAAATGTCGGATATGAGCAGGGAATAGGACTCGTTCGCCATCAGTTCAAGGGCGTCTCTGGCGCTGAAGGCCTGAGTCACTTCATAATTTTCCTTGGTGAGTATCTTACGCACATTGTCACAAATTCCCTTTTCATCGTCGACTACCAGAATCTTTTTTGTTTCCATTATGTCCTCCTATTGGCGGTCGGAGCCGAGAAGATTAACGAAGTTAAATGCCATTGAAGCACATTGTGTGCCAACGGCGCTTTTTTCGGGTTAACATACTATTTATATTGAATTTATGAGTGATATCCTGTGTCAATCCTTATTGAATGTATATAAATCTTATACAGAAAAAAGTATGACGAATAGGCGATGGAAGCCAGTGAAAAGGATAGGCAACTAAAAGCTCCTCTATCCTGAGAAGAAGGGCGTATTTGTAAGATAACTATTTGATAAAATTTAGTAAGTAAGGGATTTCCCATAAGCTGACAGCTCGGCCTTTCAGACGACAAGAGAAAACATACCTACGCATTGAAACGACTGGAGAACACAATTGGGGAATAATCAGAATGGTGTATTAATTAATTATACATGGTATAATTTCTCTAAATTTCAAAGATTGTTATCAGGTTTTTTGTGGGGTGGAGAGGAACGGGTTAACAGGGAGATCCCATGCTTTTTCATGAGATTTTGAAAGTTGGGCCTTTGGAGCCCCACTTTTTTTGCTGCCCGTGTAACGTTCCAGTCGTTTTGCATCAGGGCCTGGATGATGAAATTTTTTTCCACCTCTCGCACGGCTTTTTCCCGGATCTCTTTTTTGGCCCGTTTCAGATCTTCATTGTTTTCAGGGACTTGGATGACTAATCCTGCCGTGTCTTGAAGGGCAGGCAGTTCCTTGGGGGTGATCTCATCGCCTTCACAAAGAATCACCGCACGCTCGATTGCGTTCTTGAGCTGCCGCACATTTCCAGGCCAATCATAGGCCGTCAACCCGGCCGAGGCTTCCATGGAGAAGCCCTTTATCCCCTTCTGTGTGATGTTGCCGAACTGCCTGAGAAAGTAATAGGCGATGGGCAGAATGTCGCTTTTCCTCTCCCTGAGGGGCGGCGTAAAGATGGGATATACAAAGATGCGATAATAGAAATCCTGCCTGAAGGAGCCCTCTTTCACCATTTCCATCAGGTCTCTGTTGGTGGCAAAGATCAGGCGAACATCAATGTGTTGTTTTACTGTTGCACCAAGGGGAAGGTATTCCCGGGTTTCAAGGAAACGCAGGAGCTTGCCCTGCACCTCCGGGCTGATGTTGCTGATTTCATCCAAAAACACGGTGCCGCCTTGCGCCGCCTTGAAGATTCCTTCCTTGTTTTTAAAGGCTCCGGTAAACGCGCCTCTCTCATAGCCGAAGAGCTCGCTTTCCAGGAGGTTACCGGACAAAGTCCCACAATCAACGGCGAAAAAAACACGTTCCTTCCGTCTGCTGTTGGCATGAATGGCCCGGGCGATCAACTCCTTGCCCGTGCCGCTTTCCCCGCAGATAAGAACCGTTGAATCGGTCGGGGCCACCTTCCCGATCATCTGGATGACCGACTGCATTTTCCGGCTTTTACCGATGAGTTGGTGTGTGACGACTCCCGGCATGTCTTGGTGGGCCTTCATCTCACGATTCTGCAGGCGGGTTTCCCAGTCCAAAAGAGCGCGACGAACAACGTTTCTCAACTCTTCCGGGGTGAAGGGCTTGGGAAGGTAATCGTAGGCGCCCATCTTCATGACTTCAACGGCCGACGACACCGTCGCGTACCCGGTGATCACAATGACGATCGTTTCGGGATAGGATTCCTGCACACGCCTGAGAACCTCCATTCCCCCCATGCTGGTCATCTTTAGATCCGTAATAATGAGATCAAAAGGGCGTGTCTGCATCATCTTGAGCGCATCATAGCCGTTCAATGCGTACTCAGCTTCGTACCCCTCTTTGGAGAGGATTTTGACGCAGCTCCGGCAGATGCCCAACTCATCATCCACTACAAGCATCCGGGGTTTCTTATCCGGCATCCTCCTCTCCTTTGCGGATGGGGAGATGAATCCCAAAGGTCGTCCCTTTCCCCGGTTTGCTCTTAACGTCGATGGTCCCGCCATGCTGCTGGATGATGCCGTGGGTTATGGCGAGGCCGAGGCCGGTGCCGCTCTGCTTGGTCGTAAAGAAGGGCTCAAAAACCCTGTCCGAGGCGTTTTCAGGGATGCCTCGGCCCGTGTCGCTCACGGTGATCTCAATTTCTCCCCGTTCGGGGATCATTCGGCTGGTGAAGATGATCGTTCCGCCGGAGTCCGTTGCCTCGATCCCGTTGAGCACAAGGTTGATGAGACACTGCTGAATTTGATCCTTGTCGACATGAATCAGGGGGAGATCTTCGGAGAGGAGCGACTCAAAGTTTACATCCTTAAAGGCAGCTTGCTTTCTGGTGAGAGCCATGGACTCCCGGATGATTCCGCTGATGTCGTGAAGGGCTTTTACCGGTTTGCTTTGGCGGGCAAAATCAAGGAGACTCGTCACGATTTTCCTGCACCTCAGCGTCTCCTTGGAAATCGTCTCCAGTTCCTGGTAATTGGGATCATCCTCATCCATATCTTCCTGAAGAAGCATGGCGGTGGTCAGAATGGTGGTCAGGGGATTATTGATCTCGTGGGCTACGCCGGCAGCCAGTTGCCCCACCGATGCCAGTTTCTGCTGTTCTACCAGTTTTTTTTGAAGGAGAATATCTTTGGTGATGTCCTTAGAGATCTCCACGGCCCCCTCTGCCTCGTTGTTGGTGAAAATAGGATAACAAGAGATGGAATAATAGCACGGGTTGTCCTGCCGGTCACGGTGGATGTGGGTTGTCTGCGAAGCCTTACCGGTGCTGAGGCAGTCCGTGAGTGGGCAGGGATGCTCTTTTCCGTCGCAGGGTTTATCCCGGCCGTGAGAAAGTTCGTAGCAGTGCATTCCCAGTACGGAATCCCTGGTGAGACCAATCTTCTTGAGCATGGTGTCGTTGATGTCAAGGATGCGGTAGTCGCGCCCTATGAGCATGACGTCTTCATGAAAGAAGGCGTTGATGGCGGCTTCGTATAAGGTCTTTGTCCGCGCAAGGCTCTCTTGGGTTTTCTCCAAAAGGTCGTCTGAAAGAAGGAACTCCCAGAGAAGCCGTGCTCCCTGCCAAGAAATCAGATGAACGGCCTTTCTTTTCTCTTGGGTGATCCTTTGGGAAATATTCTCGTCCCCAGTAAGATCGACGATCAGATCAACGTCCTTTAGATGGAGAATTTCCTTCAGGTCTTTCGTCACAAAAATGCCTAGTTCTTGAGCCTTCATCAAGGCGGATGACTCATCGCCGCTATCGAAAACAGCCACTACAGCCGCGTGGATTTCCTGAAAAGCATGCTTTTGGAAACGAGCCAAAAGCAGGTCGAACCTTTCCCCTCCGCCTATGACGGCGATATTCAGGGTGTCCTTTGATATTCTTCCCATGAATGACGTATAGGGCATCACAGACAAGAAATCAAGGGGGAGGTGAGGATCAAAACGGGAGTCAGAGAGGCCATGAAAAGTGTTCGGCGTTTAGTAGCGGGGAAACTTGTTTAACCCTGCTCACCCGTTACTGATTTCGGTCGGGGTAGCGCTTGCCGATGGCCTTCAGATCGTCAAAGCAAGAAAAAAAAGCCTGGATGACCTCGGGATCAAAGCTTTTCCCGGACAGAGCGTGCATCTCTTGAAAAATCCGCATTTCATCCCAGGCCTCTTTATAAGAACGGCGGGAGCTTAAGGCGTCATAGACATCAGCCACAGCTACAATCCTTCCGAAAAGGGGGATTTCCTCGCCTCTCTTGCCTTTGGCGTGACCGGGCAGGACTTCGCAGCCGGGCAGCGGCTTTCCGGTGGAAATGTCCACGTGGCCGGGGTAGCCGGTGCCGTCCCACTTCTCGTGATGGTTGAGGGCAACATCGATGGCTACTTCCTCGAAATCCGTTTGAATATCCCTGAAAAGCCTGGCTCCTAAAAGAGTGTGACTTTTCATGGCTTCGAATTCCAGGTCTGTGAGGCGATCCTGCTTTCTGAGGATTAGATCGCTGATCGCCACCTTACCCACATCGTGAAGCATGGCGGCCATTCTCAGGAAATCCTTGTTCCTTTCGATGTCCATACCGGCGAAACCTCTTCCTTTGGCCCATTCCTCGTAGATCTCAACAGAGTAAGCGCCCACTCTGTTCACATGGGCTCCTGTCTCCATAGGATCCCTTAACTCAGCCATGCTGATCATTCTAAGGATCATGTTGCGGGTCAACTGGGCACGCTCGACAGCGAGGGCTGCGGTGGTTGCAAAATGGGCGATCAGAGGCTCATCGGCGGAAGAGAAAGGGATGATCTTTCCCTGCTCGTCTTTGGCGTTGATCAACTGCATCACCCCTAAGAGGTTCCGTCGCTGGTTGGTCATGGGTACCGTGAGCATTGATTCTGTTTTGTAACGGGCAAGCTTGTCAAACTGGGAATCAAAGGCGTAAGGTAGAGTGTTGTTCAGATGATAGACATCCGTAATGTTGACAGGGAGGATGTTTTTAGCGACAAACCCGGCGATGGACTGATTGTTCACGGGAATCGAATAGGTATTGAAGAAGAGTTTCTTGCCGCGCCGCAGTTCTTTCTGAAGGGTCTCGTTTTGAGTGTTGCCGAATCTAAGCTGATCGCCTTCTTTCAAATAGATTGACCCGGCGTCCGCGTTGAAAAACCGTCGTGCATTGGAGAGGATCCTATCTAGGAGGAGGTCGATGTCTTTGACCTCATTGAGGTCAATGCTGATCCGGGTTATGAGATCTATTTTTTCTTTTTCGCTCAGCATGATCCTATTCGTCTCTTCGAAGTGAAGACCCCGGTCAGGCGGTTCTCAGGAGATCTTGTCAATGAGTGAACGAATCTCTTTTTCCATCTTAAGTCCGGAGATCCACTCCGCCGGAAGGTCTTGGGTTCCCAGATAAGCTCCGAGCACCATGCCCACCATCATTCCTCTACCTGAACTGTCCCCTCCTGCCATGACGGACTGGATCAATGCTTCCTTAAGGTTCCTCTCGTACCTGGTGATTAAGTGTACGACTGAGGAGAAAGCTTCATTGATGTGGCAGCTTTGGCCGAACCTGCCGATTACGATGACACTCTCTTCGTCTCTGGATTCCAGCCCTTTTTCGACCCAGTCGAATAAGGGCGAATTCTTGTACTCATCAGCCGCCAGATTGCGAATCGCAGCAACAGGCGCTTCGCCCCGGAGGATTCTCCAGCACACCGCGGCAAAGAACTCTGCACCTTCCACCACGATGGGGTGGTTGTGGGTCATTCTTGTTTGATCCCTTGCAGATTGGAGGAGGATCTCGGGATCACGGGCGTAACGACAAACCAAGGGTGAGATTCGTGAGGCACCGGCCAAATCGGAAGAGGCAGAGCCTGCCTCAATGGGTTTTTTGCCTTGAGCCAGATTTTGGAGGGTTACCTTGGTTGCCTGATCCACATATCCCTTGTAGCCGCTGAAGAGGGCTTGCCATCGGTTCGAAAAATCCTTCATGTCGAATTCGCCGCAGTGCGCCACGGATTCGAGCAGAACGAGGGTTTGATCTCCGTAATGGGTGAATTCACCTTTGTCCTTTGCGGCATGAAAGGAGTCGGGCATTGGTTTTAGAAGTCGGTCGACCCTGCCGAATTCCTTGCTGATCTTCCCGGTGTCATAAATCCAGTGAGCGCCCAGAGCGAGAGAGTCCGCCACCATGGAAGCAAGCACAGAGGCCTTTTTCTTATCGTTCATCATTACCACCCCAACCTCATTCATGCCACATATGCTGCCAAGCGTCAACGCTCTTTTATATGCCTTGACGGGGGCTTCGGGGCTCTGATAAACATGAACACATGAATATCCTGGACATCTCAATCCTCTGCACCATGGTTTTCTTCTTGCTGCGGGGTATTTTCCGGGGATTCTTGCGGGAGATCGCATCGCTGGCGGGGATTGTTCTGGGTATCTTGCTGGGAAGCCTTTTTCAGCCTCAGATCACGGATCTTCTCAAGGCCTACGTGCCCGATTTTTATTACCTTCCCCTGGTGAGCTTTGTTTTTATATTCACTGCGGTCCTTATTGTCTCAAACCTTCTGGGATATGCACTGAGCCGCCTGTTCAAAAAAATATTTCTAGGCTGGGTGGATAGATTGCTCGGCGTGGGGCTGGCTTTGACCAAGGGGATCATCCTCACTTACCTGATCATTGTTCTTCTCACCTTTTTCCTTCCGGCAAAAGCGCCTCTTGTGGCTAATTCCAAGCTGGCCCCGTGGATCATTGTTTCCTACCAATCAATGATCCGCATGATCTCCCCTGAACGCTACGAAACATGGAAAAAAAGGCTCCTTGGGGAAGACCAAAAAAAAGAGACCTCCGTGCCTGGAACTGTGAGCGAGGGAAATGGACAAAAACGAACTGGCCAAATCCTTCCTTGAGCTGTGCGACCTTGTCTCCAGGCTCAGAGGTCCCGGTGGGTGTCCATGGGATGCCAAGCAGACCGAGGAGACGATCAAAACTTATCTTCTTGAGGAAGCCTATGAGGTTGTAGATGCCGTCGATCAAGGGGATCAGGAGGATCTGTGTCATGAATTGGGAGACTTGCTTTTCCAGATCATCTTTATTTCGGCCCTTGCAGAGGAAAAGGGAAATTTCGCGCTTGTAAAGGTTATCAAAGAGATCACCCGGAAGATGGTCAACCGCCATCCTCATGTTTTTGGTTCTGTGAAGGCGGCCAGCGCGGAGGAAGTCGCCGAAAACTGGGTAAAGATTAAGAAGCAGGAAAGGGGGTTGGCGGAAGCTTCCTCAGAGCTTATGGAGAGTGTCCCTTCGAATTTGCCCGCTCTTTTGAGAGCGCACCGTCTTATGGAGAGAGCAGGGCAGTTCACAGCCGGTGGTCGAGATATGTGGAGCAAAGCGCAGGATGCTTTTCATAAGCTGTCCCGGGTTGCTGCTGAAAAAGAAGGAAAAGCTGTGAAACAGGAAATCGGGGATTTGCTTTTCACCCTCGTGGGTCTTGCCGGACAAAAGGGCCTAAATGCAGAGCACGTTCTGCGAGAGAAAAATGAGAGGTTCCTCAACCGGTTCAGAAAAAAGCCCTCCCTTTAAGAGACCCTTGGGGAAGATGACGGCTTCTCTGGATTCGCAAGAGGAGGCCCTTACTGCAGCGGTCGTGCTTTTCACCTTATCACGGGTCTCCTTTGCATCACTCAGAGTAAATGAGAGAGAGACAGAAGCGCATACTCAAGAAAACGACCCCGATGAGGGTGCCGTAAGGAATTGAGAACCGGAGCGATGGAGTTTTGATAAGAATCTCACATCTATGCACGCGAATGAAGGGGATAAGCCTCAAGTGGAAGCTCCTCATCCCCTTCTTATTTTTCGCATTTGCCGGCACTTCCATTTTGACGACGATCAACCTGGTTTCTCAGCACAAGCTTATTAGGGACGAAGAGAGAAAAGGGCTCAGGCTTTATTACGAGCGATTCCTGGAAGAGTTTAAGGAGAAAAGCAACCAGGCCATGTCGTTGGCGGTCGTGATTGCGGAGAATCGCCAGGTTCAGCTTTATTTGGCTGAAAAAGACAGAGCTGCTCTTATCAAGCTGCTCATGCCTATCTATGTCGAACTGAAAATGGATTTTGACATTGCGCAACTTCATTTACATCTGCCGGACGCGGTCTCTTTCCTTAGACTTCACGGCCTGGAGCTGTTCGGCGATGACCTGTCGGACTATAGAAAAACGATCATGGACGCTCTTCGGACAAGAAGAACCACCGGAGGGCTTGAAAAGGGGCTCACCGGCTTTGGAATCCGAGGTGTGGCGCCCGTATTCCTCTATGAAAAAATTGTCGGGACTGTTGAAATCGGGCATAGTTTCGACAGGTTTTTCCTCGAACGTATCCACGAAAAGTGGGGGGTGGATCTCGCGCTTTACGAAGTTGATGCTCATCAACCCTTCAAAGTGATTGCAAGGGTGGGGAAAGAGCTTGACGGTTTCAACGCGCAACCTCATCTTTGCGAAGCCGTGGATCGGGGGCTTGCCATTCTCGTCGCTCCAAGAGGATATAAAACGAGATCCATCCTTTTCGGAGCTCTCAAGAACTATTCAGGGCAAACGGTCGCCGTCCTGGAAATCAACATCGATCGATCGGCCATCCGAGAACGCCTGTCCGAGACCGGAAATCTCATGATGGTGATTGGGGCGATAGGTATTGCGGTCTCCTTTCTTCTCACCTATCTGGTAGCTGTTTTTTTTATAAGACCGATCAAAGAAATCGTCATGGAAGCCCAAGATATTGCTCAGGAGAAGAGGGATAGCCGTCTCAATCCGGGACCGGGCGACGAAATCGGGACTCTTACCGAGGCTCTCAATCTCATGCTCGAGTCCCTGAAGGAAAAACGGGTGGCCATTGAGAACTATGCAAAAACTTTAGAGAAGAGAGTCGAGGAAAGGACGGCCGATCTGGTCGCCTCAGAGGAGAAGTACCGCACCCTGGTTGAGCATGTGCCCCTTATCGTATACCGGGTCCTGGAGGACGGAACCACGGAATTCGTCAATTCGTATTTAACGGAATGTCTTGGATACACCATAGAAGAAGCCGTTAGAGACAGAACGTTCTGGCAAGAGAAAATCTGCGGATTCCCTGCAAAAGAGAATCTCAAGGACTGCCTTGTGCCTTTCAAGACCGGCGAAGAAAGCCGGAGCGAGAGGATCGTTAAGGACAAGGAAGGTCGGTGGGTCACTTTTATCGATCATGCCATTCCCTCCAAGGACGGAGAAGGACGGATCGAATGGGTGGACGGCATTATGCTGGATATCACCGAGCTAAAAATTCTCCAAGAACAGGCTCTAAGGGGGGAGGAGATCAGAATCCTGGGTGAAATCTCGGCGCACATGGCCCATGAGATCAGGAACCCTCTCATTTCAGCAGGCGGGTTTGCCCGAAGACTTCGTGACAGCCTGGAGGAAAATGATCAGAATAGAAAGATTGCCGACATCATCGTGAATGAAGTGACGAGGCTTGAAAATTTCTTGCGCACTCTTCTGTCTTCCATCCAGCCGTTTGACCTGGCCTTGGGAGAGGTTTCCGTTAATGATCTGCTCGAGTCCTGTGTCTCGGATCTGAAGACGTTTCTAGACGGGAAAGGCTGTCGGGTAAAGAGCAACTATGAATCTGATATTCAAAAAATTCAGGGGGATAAGGAGAGGTTGTATCAGGCTTTTAAAAACCTGCTCAAACATGCGCTTGTCTCAGTAAGGGAAGGAGAAACCATTTTTCTTTCCACGGGCAGCTTAGCTGATCGGGTGGTTGTCTCCATAAGCCATAGAATCCATCGCCTCTCTCAGGACGATCTTGACAAGTTCTTTTTCCCTCACATCGAGGAGGAGATGGGTTGGGAGATCCTCGATCTGCCCCTTTCCAGGATTATCATACACCGCCATGGCGGAAAGGTGGATCTCATCCAGAAGGATAATGAGGAGCTGACTCTGAGAATTGAATTACCTGTTGGATCGAGTGCCTCGTAATTTTTAGGTTATCGATGTGGCTTCTTCGTTTTGCGGTTTTAAGAGAGATCCTCATGCTCGGGGCCGCCGGCTTCAGCATTTCAAACAGCTTAATTGTTACGCAAAAATTAAATTCATTTTGACAAAATCGATGTGTCACGACATCTTTTAATAATGTTCCGTTTTATTTTTCTCAATCTTTTTATTGCACTCCACACCTTGATGTTCGGAATCTACGGCATTCTTCTCGCACTTTTTGGGGGCAGCGCCGGATTCGTTCATTTCTTTTGCGCCGTGCCTTGGGCAAAAACGGTTCTCAAGGTGTGCGGGGTAAAGGTTGAAATCAAGGGATATCAACCTGCCCTGGGCAAGCTCCCCCGCATTTACATGGCTAACCATTGCAGTTATTTTGATATTTTTGCCCTTCTTTCAGCCCTTCCTGTGGATTTCAAATTTATCGTCAAACAGGAGTTGATGGAGATTCCGGTTTTCGGGCATGCCATGAAGAGAGCGGGATACATCGGGATTGAGAGGCAAGATCCCCGAAAGGCGATGAAAAGCATGCAAAAAGCCGCGGAAAGGATCAGAAAAGGAGCTTCTGTGCTCATTTTCCCGGAAGGGACCCGCAGCGATGAGGGAAAGCTGCAGCCTTTTAAGCCGGGGGGGTTTCATCTTGCCTTAAAGTCGGGGTGTGACATTGTCCCCATCACGATAACGGGCAGTCATCGGATTGCGCCCAAAGGAAGCTGGAGCATCAGGAGGGGAGCTATTCACATAAATGTGGGTGAAGCGATCCCCCTCAAGGGCCGATCGAGGAAAAATATGAGAGAGGTCATGGATGAGGTGAAAAAAGCAATGTCGGTCTCAGACAGAATCCTTCCTTGCTGAAAGCCGTCACACAGGTGAAAAAGTCCATGCAATCATCAGGGCCTTTGAACAGAAATAAAACCCTCTTGATTCGCTTCCACCAAAAGGTGCTTCATTGAACGCTAAAGACAAAATGATGCTTCGAGTGGCAGTCGCTCTCCCGGTATGGAGCACTTTTGATTACACGGCACCTCCCGAGCTTATCACCAAGGCCAAGATAGGTTGCAGGGTTCTGGCTCCATTCGGCAGGAAAAAAGTGACCGGTTATATCATTGAGAGAATTCCGCTTTCTTGTGAGAGGGACCTCCGGGATATTTTGGATGTCCTGGACGAGGACCCTCTTTTCCAAGAATCCATGACGCCCTTTTTCCAGTGGATGGCGGAGTACTACATGCATCCCCTGGGTCGTCTCATCGGGTCCGCTTTGCCCGGCGGGCTCAACATACGGATGTTTGCAGCTCCTCGGCTCACGGAGAAGGGAGAAAAAGCGCTGGACCTGCTGGCCCCGGAGGACAAGGAACGTCTATTGTGGGTCAAAGAGCATCCCCAAAAAAAAGCCCCCATACCTTTACAGGTCCTTTATCGCTTGCAGAAACAGGGCCTTCTGCTGCTTGAATACAGAAGGAGAAGGTTGAGTGCAGGGCCCCTCCTGCGGAGGTTCGTCAGGGCAGGGGAGGGGGTTTTTGTCGAGGATTTTTTCCAGGAGTATGGCGATTCCCTTTCGGCAAAAAACGAAAGGACGTTTCTAGAACAGGTTTTCAGCTCCGGTGGTATCTCGGTGACCGAGTTGTGTGCCCGGTATTCCAACGGCGCTTATCTTGTGAAGAAGTGGGTGCGCAGAAACATCCTGGAACCTTACGTGGTAAAGGTCGTGCGTGACCCTGCAGGGAATATCCTAGCATCCAACCCGCCGCCTCTACGACTCTATCCACAACAGAAAGTGGCGGCGGCCGTCATTCGGGAGGGACTCGGCAGGAAAACCTTTTCCTCCTTTCTTCTCCATGGTGTTACCGGGAGCGGCAAAACAGAAGTCTATTACCAAGCCGTTAAAGAGGTCATCAGTCTTGGAAGACAGGCGATTCTGATGACACCTGAAATCGCACTTACCGTTTACATTGAGGGCCTCTTTCGCTCCCGCCTCGGGCAGAGGGTGGCCTTGTATCACAGCGGACTGAGTGATGGGGAACGATATGATCAATGGATGAAAATGGCAAGAGGGGAAGTTGATCTGGTCATTGGTGCCCGATCCGCCCTGTTCGCGCCTTTGCCTAATTTGGGGCTGATTATCGTGGATGAGGAGCACGACACATCCTACAAACAAGAAGAGGCCCCGCGCTACCAGGCAAGGGACGCGGCAGTGGTGAGGGGAAAAATCGAAAAAGCTCTTGTACTTTTGGGCTCCGGGACGCCTTCTATTCAGTCCTTTTACAATGCCCATAAAGGCCGATATGGGCTTTTGCGCATGCCGGAAAGAATCGAGAACAGACCGCCGCCCGAGGTGGAGGTGGTTGATATGAGGAGCTTTTCCCGGGGCCCTGCAGAAGAAGAAATGATCAGCCCGGTTTTGAAATCGGCACTTGATCATGCGCTAACCGAGAAGAACCAGGCTATGCTTTTCCTAAACCGTCGGGGCTTTACAAGGGTCTTGCTTTGTCGGTCTTGCGGTCAATCTTTGCGCTGTGCCAATTGCGATGTACCTCTCACCTTTCACCTGAGAGAAAACCACGTGGTTTGTCATTACTGTGGATTTCGGAGAAAAGCCGCCTTAACATGCCCCATTTGCGGCCGTGACGCTTTGAAGCCCTATGGATTCGGGACTGAGAAGGTGGAAAAGGCACTGGCGGAAATCTATCCCGGCCTGCGTATAGAGAGAATGGATCGGGACAGCGTTCGCCGCAAGGGTCAGATTTTTAGACTTTTAAAAAAATTCAGCCTCCATGAAACCGATGTGCTGATCGGCACACAAATGATCACCAAGGGGTACGATTTTCCCCGTGTCACCCTCGTCGGCGTTCTGGCAGCCGATTTTTCTTTAGGCTTCCCCGACTTCAGGGCGGCGGAAAAGACATTCCAAATACTTTCCCAGGTTGCGGGCAGAGCCGGCAGGGGAGAACAAAAGGGGCGGGTGATTGTTCAGACTTTCTACCCCGAACACTATGCCATAGCAGCGGCAAAAAACCACGATTACCAGAGCTTTTTTGATCAGGAAACCGAATTGCGACAGCAGTTGAACTATCCTCCCTTTTCCTTTCTTGCCTGTCTCAGGCTGCAAGGGAACCATGAAGGCGCAACATCGGAAATGAGCAAACAACTTGCGGAGGAAATGGCGCGAGTGATTTTAAACTGGCCCAAGAGGGGCAGAGAAATCCACGTACTCGGGCCGGTTGAGGCACCTCTCGCCAGGCTGAGGGGAAAATACCGGTGGCAGATTTTTGTCAAAAGCGGAAACTCCGCCCTTCTTCATCGCTTTTTGTATCACGTGAGGGCAAGAAGTGAGAAGTTGCTCAGGGGAAAGGGTGTAGATCTTATTGTGGACATTGATCCCTACCAGATGCTTTGATGGACATTCTTTTAGGATGCCCTGCGAAATCGCGCTGCATGAAACTTTTTTCTGCAGATTTTACCCGGGGTTCAACTTCTTTTTTAGCTTCTGTGACGCCTGAAATTTTACGATCCTGCGTGAATCAACAATGATCTCCTTTCCGGTTTTTGGGTTCCTGCCTTTTCTGGCCCATTTGAATTTCACTTTAAACTTACCGAACCCCGAGATGAGCACATGCTCCCCCTTTTCCAATTCTATTTTGATGATCTCAAAGGCGGCATCGACCAGCTTGGATGCCCGTTGCTTGGTAAGAGGCTCGGAGTCGAATTCAGGAAAAAGATACCGCTGCCGGTTCTTTTTGCGGCTCTTGAACCGGACCTTCTCCATCAACGTTTTTACCAGATCGGTTTTTGTCACCGTTACATCACCCTTTGCAATTTAAAAGGCTGATTTATTCTAAATAGTTATTGGCTAACAATGGCATATCTGCTAGAGCATGTCAATGAATTAGCATGATCCGAGCGGCCTGTGACAACATCATTCCATCCAATGTTGATAAACGATCCTTTTTGTGATCCAGGTTTGTTTATTTCTTTTTTGCACCAGCGCAGAGCACTCCTCTTTGATCTCGGCGATCTGCACGCTCTGACGCCACGGGACCTTATGAAGGTTTCACATGTTTTTGTGACCCATGCTCACATGGATCATTTTATCGGATTCGATTTGCTTTTGAGAACCCTGCTCGGCCGGGACAAGGAGATCCACCTCTTTGGTCCTCCGGAATTCTTGAACCGTGTTGAAGGAAAACTGGCGGGGTACACATGGAACCTTGTAGAGGAGTATGAACACTCTGTTTGTCTTACGGTCACGGAGGTGTGGCCGGAAAAACTCAAGACAAAGAGATTCTTTTGTAGGGATCAGTTTAGACCGGTAGATTCGCACGAAAATGCCTGGTTTCAGGGGGTTCTTCTGAAGGAACCCTCCTTTCGATTGGAAGCCTCGCTCCTGGATCATCGCGTTCCTTGCCTGGGACTTGCTTTAATTGAGAACTTTTCGATCAATATCGACACGGAAAGCTTGCGGAACATGGATTTGCCCGTAGGTCCATGGTTGACTCGCTTTAAAAGGGCCCTTTATGGTGGTGCAAAGCACGGTGACGGGTTCGTCGTTACTTGGGAGGATAGGGGCAGAACAGTGAAAGAGGAGCGCTTTGTCCTTGACGAACTGGCGGAAAAGATCGCCCGCATTTCTCCCGGGCAAAAGATCGCTTACATTTCGGATGTGGTAGGGCGGCCTGAGAATCTTGAGAAAGCCGAAAGCCTTATCAAGCATTCGGACCACCTTTTCATTGAAGCCCCATTTATGGACCGGGATAGGGCGATTGCGGAGAAAAAATGCCATCTGACGGCAAAACAGGCGGGAACTCTCGCGAAAAAAGCAGGAGTGAAGCGTCTCACCGTCTTCCATTTTTCACCCCGCTATGCAGGGATGGGGCAGGAACTTGAGAGAGAAGCGATGGAGGCGTTTAACGAAAAGGACTAGCAAGAAAAATTTGTGGCACGCTTGAATTCTCTTGACAAGCTTTACGGCAATTGATAAACAAATCAATTCTATTTATTATTTCTCCTTGTTCCGTTTGATTTGACAGCTCACATATAAGGCGGGACCAAACTTTTCCGAACAGGGAAGATGCCCGAAGGGAGAGAGACAGGAATGCGGCATTACGAGACGATATACATCGTGAATCCCAATTTGAGTCAAGATGAGTACCGGGATGTGCTGGACAAGTACACTACTCTCATCGAAAAAAACAATGGTGCAATAGTTAAAACCGAGGAATGGGGGACTCAGCGGCTGGCCTATGATGTGAAGAAGTTCGACAAAGGCGCCTACGTGCTCCTGAACTACTGCGCAAAGCCCGGCCTTAGTGCAGAGCTGGAAAGGGATCTCAATTTGGACGACAGGGTCCTCAAGTTTCAAACCATCAAACTTGCCCATGAGGCGGACCCCAAGGACCTGCTGGAAAAGCAAAAAGATCTAACCGGGCAGACGACCGGGCTGCAGGAGCAAACCGTGGAAAGCGTCGAGCCGGCAGCCATGCAACCATCAGAAGAACATGTGGAAGAGGAGAGGGGCGATGCTTGACAGAAATCGACGCAAGATGGCCTTCCATAGGAGAAAGGTCTGCCGTTTCTGCGCAGACAGCCACGCAGTTATTGATTATAAAGACTCAAAAACCTTGCGATTGTTCACTACGGAACGCGGAAAGATTATCCCTAGAAGAATATCCGGAAACTGTGCCAAACACCAACGAGTCCTTACTGTCGCCATTCGTAGGGCGAGAAACATTGCCCTCTTGCCCTATACGACCTCAACACTGCGATAGGATGGCGGAGGGGAGCTCCAGACAGGTCTTCCTCCCAAGAAAAAAGAGGAGCAAAGCCTTCCGTAAGATCTATGAAACTGCATGACCTTCTGGGCTGCGTAGGGGTAGCGACGATCCTGCTTCTAGCCTCGGCGCTCGTTCCGTTAATCGGCCCTTTTTTCAGCCTTGTCATCCCTTTGCCCTTTCTCTACTACTCAACGAAGCTGGGTGTCAATCAGGGGGTGAAACTCGCCTCCATAACGGTCCTCTTCGCCGCCCTGCTATCGGCTCTTCTGCAATACCCCTATCTGATCTTTTTGTGCCTGGAGTTCAGTCTTCTGGGGCTCGTCTTGGCTGAAATCTACAGAAGGAAGTTGAAGATCGGCTTATCCGTTCTGCTGGGGACTTCTTTCGTGCTTATCATAGGCCTGATCATCCTGACGGTCGCAGGGCTGAGAGAAAACATGGGTCCTTTGGAAATGGTCTATGCTTACGTGGAAAGCAGCCTGCAGCAAAGCGTTCAAGTTTATGAAAACATTGGGGCAAGTCCCGACAATGCTCACGAACTGGGCGAGTACCTGAGAATGGTTACCAACGTGATTTCGAAAATATATCCTTCTCTATTGATCATCGGCACAGGTTTTGTGGTGTGGTTCAACATCATTGTGAGTCGTCCCATTTTTCAGATGAGAAACCTACCCTATCCCCCTTACGGCGCCCTGGACCGTTGGCGATCTCACGAGTTCATGGTGTGGGGGTTGATCGGTGCAGGTTTCTCTTTCTTTTTGCCGGCCTCTTCTATAAGATGGTTGGCAACCAATGCTTTGATCGTGATGATGGCCGTATACGTTTTTCAAGGCCTCTCCATCCTGTTGTTTTTTCTAAACAAGTACCGTATACCCCCTTGGATCAGATTCGGCGTCTATTTTCTGATCCTCTTTCAACAGATCTTCATGATTGCATTGGCCGTGGCCGGCCTCTTTGACCAATGGATCGATTTTAGAAGAATTCACTCTAGGAAGGTGGATTAAAAGGAGGAAATGTTCATGAAAGTGATTCTCATGCAGGATACGGATTCTCTCGGCCTGGCGGGAGAGATTGTCGAGGTGGCGAGGGGTTATGCCAGAAATTACCTGATCCCGACCAAGGTCGCCCTCGAGGCGACGCAGAACAACATCAAACGGACGGAGGCTCAGAGAAAAACCATTGAGGTAAAGCGTATCAAGCTCAAGGAAGATGCCCTCAAGATTAAGGAACGGCTCGCGGATGTGGTGGTCACGATTGCCCAAAAAGCCGGGGAAGAGGAAAAACTTTACGGCTCGGTTACCAGCATGGACATCGCCGAGCAACTGGAAAAGCAGGGAGTCACCATTGATCGGAGGAAAATCCACCTGGACAAACCGATAAAAAGCCTTGGAGAGTTTTCAGTTCCTGTTAAATTGCATCCTCAAGTGAGCGCTCCGATCAAGGTGATTGTCGTAGCTGAACAGTAAGCTTTTGAAAGGGAGAAAATTCCGTCATGGCCCAGGTAAAGGAGAAGGCCCTACCCGTCGCGCTGAAGGTCCCTCCTCAAAACATCGAGGCGGAGCAGGCCGTTTTGGCGGGAATTCTGATTAACAATGACGCCATCAATCAGATTGCGGATGTTCTCTCGCCGGACGACTTCTACCGCGAGGCTCACATGCATCTCTACGAGGGGATGACGGAGCTTTATAACAGCAATGAGCCTATTGACCTAATCACCCTCTCACATCAACTCAAAGAGAAAGCCGCTCTGGACAAAGCAGGAGGAGCTGAGTATCTGACCTCCCTTGTGGATGCCGTTTCCACGTCCGCCGGTATCCTCTATCATGCTCAAATCGTCAGAGACCTTTCGGTTAGAAGGAAGCTCATCAGCCAGTGTTCCCTTATCTCGGAGGCCTGTTTTCAAAACTGGCAGCCTACGGACGAACTCCTGGATATGGCCGAGCAAAGCATCTTCGACATCGCCGAGGACAAAATCGGAGAAGGCTTCACTCCTCTCGAGGAGGTGATAAAAGAGAGTTTCAAGAAGCTGGAGAGCGTTGCTGAGCGAGAGGGGTTCATTACCGGAGTTCCCACCGGTTTTAAGGATTTTGATCGCTATACCTCAGGCCTTCAGCCTTCGGATCTCATTATCCTTGCAGGAAGGCCCAGTATGGGAAAGACCGCTCTTGCCCTGGGTATAGGGTACAACGCCGCCTTGGAGACGGGAAAAGGGGTGGCGGTCTTTTCTCTGGAGATGTCGCGGATGCAACTCGGGCTCAGGCTTCTGGGTTTTCATGCGGGGATTGACGCCACAAAGCTGAGGACCGGATTTCTGAGGGATACGGATTGGCGGAAGCTGACGGATTCCGCCAATCATCTCTCCGAGGTGTCCATGTTCATTGATGATGCGTCCTACCTGAGCGTTCTTGATATGAAGGCCAAGTGTCGAAGATTGGTGAAGAAGAAGGAGCTTTGCCTGGTGATCATCGACTACCTTCAGCTTGTGCAGGGAAGGCGGAGCGCGGAATCCAGGCAGATGGAGATCTCGGAGATTTCCCGGTCCCTGAAAGCCCTGGCCAAGGATTTAAACATTCCGGTTATGGCCCTTTCGCAGCTTAACCGCAAAGTGGAGGATCGACCCAACAAAAGACCGCAGCTCGCCGACCTGAGGGAAAGCGGCGCCATAGAACAGGATGCGGATGTGATTGCTTTCATTTACAGAGACGAGCTTTACCATCCTGACTCCGAAGACAACCGCAACCTTGCAGAAGTCATTGTGGCCAAGCAACGGAACGGCCCCACCGGTGTATTTAAACTGACCTTTCAAAAGGAGCTCACTCGTTTCAGGGATTATGTGGAAGAGGACAGATACGATGCTTAACGCGGGGCTCGAGCTATAGACAAGATCTACGGTAAAACAGGGGGCTTGAAGGCCGGCCAACTCCAACGCCTTCAGAGGTTGTACCGGCGCAGAGTATCCGGCCTCGAGATGCTTACGCCTGAGATCGCTCGACAAATCTCCGAGCTCTCCTTCGAGATCCAAAGACAATTGGCCTTGCTTATTACCAGGAAGGGGGAGGTCGCGTCCGTCGTTGTGGGAGACGACAGGCGCGTTCTGCTCACGGATCCGGGTCGGTTCAGACTCGGCGCAGGAAGGCTTAAAGGAATTCGGTGCGTTCACACCCATCTTCACGACGAACCCCTATCCACCGAAGACCTCACAGACATGGTTCTTCTAGGGCTTGATCTCATGATCTGCATTCAAGTCACGGATGATGGAATCTCCGGCCCTATTTCCTATGCCCACATTCTTCCTGAAAACGGCCTAGGGAAGAAGTGGCGGGTTGAAACCGTTCCGGATCTCGGGCGACTTCAGGTGGATTTCCAGAAGATGATCCAGTCTCTGGAGGATGAACTTGCCAGGGCCGCGCCGGTCAAGACCACTGGGGAGAAAGAAAAGGCGGTTCTGGTAGGTGTTACGTCAGGTCCATCGTGGAAGGCTCAGGAATCCCTGGACGAACTCCGGGATCTTGCCCTGTCCGACAACCTTGAGGCGACGGACACGGTCATCCAGCACATAAAGAAAAGGGACCCTCGATTCTTGATCGGCAAGGGCAAGTTGAGCGAACTTGTGCTCCGATGCGTTCAGACGGGAGCCAATCTGCTCATTTTCGACCACGAGCTCACGCCGGCCCAGGTGCGGAGCCTGACGGACGCCACGGAGCTGAAGATCATCGATCGGAGTCAGCTCATCCTTGATATATTTGCCAAGAGAGCGGTGACCAGGGAAGGGAGTATTCAGGTGGAGCTGGCGCAGCTCAGGTACCTCCTGCCGAGACTAGCCACCAAAAACACGGCCATGTCCCGGCTAACAGGAGGAATCGGCGGCAGAGGGCCGGGTGAAACCAAGCTCGAGATCAACCGGCGCCGCGCCCGCGAGCGTATTGCCGGGCTCAAACATGAGTTGGAGCAAATCAAGCGGCAGAGAGAAGACCGCAGGAAATTGCGGAACGTGCGGAGGCTTCCGGTGGTTTCCATTGTGGGATACACGAATGCAGGCAAATCCACCCTTCTCAACAGCCTGACACAAAGCCGAGTGTCGGTTGAAGACCGTCTGTTCGAAACCCTGGATCCAAGCAGCAGGCGCCTCAGGTTTCCGCGGGATAGGGATGTGATCATCACGGACACGGTTGGATTCATTCGCGACTTGCCGGCGGATCTCATGGATGCCTTCGCCGCCACCCTTGAGGAACTCCATGATGCGGATCTCTTACTTCACGTTGTGGACGCGAGCAGCCCGCGCATGGAGGATCAGATAAAGGCCGTAGACGAGATCCTCAAAAAACTTGATTTGGAACAGATCCGAAGACTCCTGGTGCTCAACAAAATCGACCGCCTGGATCCTTACCAGGCGGTCGCCCTGTCAAGAAGGTTCGAGGCTGTTGCCGTCTCAGCCCTGAACCGCCGAACTTTTTCAGGCTTGCTCCAAGAAATGGAGCGCATTATATGGCCGCGCTCTTCCACCCCCGCGATTTCGACTGAGAACCATTCCTTGAAATGACCAGGCACTCGCATGAGGGAAGGCCGTTGATAAACTCTGTCCCTTCTCCCGGTCCCATCACAAAGACGCCGGTGGAAAGAGCGTCCGCCTCCATAGCCGTTCGGGCCGTTACGGAAACGCTGCTTGCAAGGTGTGGAGAGAGCCCTGTCTTTGGATTCACGATGTGGTGAAACATTTTTTCCCGGTCGAAGTAGATCTCATAATTACCGGAGGTGGCGATTGCTCCGTCCTTCATCTGAACCATATCAGGGTATTGACTTCGTTTCAGGGGATCCTGGACAGCCACGGTCCAGGGCTTTTCGCCTTCTTTTTTTCCTCGGGTTCGAATATCCCCGCCGGCGTCGATCAGATGATTTTCGACCCCCCTGGAGGCAAGAAGCTCTGATGCTTGATCCACGATGAAGCCTTTTGCGATACCGTCGAGGGTAATTCCCATGCCTGATTCCACGAAGCGGATGGAACGGTCATGAAGTCCCACCTTACCTGCATCCACCAGTTTTAGCAGAGCTTTCAACTCCTGTTCCGTGGGCCGGTCCTTTTTGTCGCCCCCCAGCTTTTGCCGGAAAAGGTCTACAACAGGTTTCACGGTGATATCAAAGGCGCCATAAGTCAGCTTGTGGTAGTGTAGAGCCCTCGACACGACCCGGATCACTTCGGGAGGCAGATCCCGGGCGTAGCCTTCTTTGTTGAGAAAAGCTACGGCTGAAGATCGGTCATAGCGAGTCAGAATCCCGGCGAGACGGTCGATTTCCTGAAAAGCCTGTTCCATTGCCTCTTCCGCCTGATCCTTTACAGGGTGAAAAAGGGTCATGGAAACATAAGTGCCCATGATCAACCGCCTTTCGGATACCATCATCGTCTGCTTGTTGAACCTGACGGCTTCCGCTGCAGAAGGTATCAGAGTTGTTGCGGCTGCGCTCATTCCGAGCAGGCCCGAAAGCTTGAGAAACGATCTCCGGTCCAACCGGTGGAACATGAGATCCATATCTTTCATACTGCGCCTCCGATGAATATGTTATTGCAAATTTTTCGAACTATCGTAAATAGCCGAATATTAGTTCCCTGTTTACCATTGTCCTGCGTCAATGGCAATAGAAAAGGGGATTTTTCGTTGACAACACGGATGCATGACCCTATTATTTCCACTTCACCTATAAAGATGGCTATTTTCGTTTCGTTCAATGGATGATTTAGGCGCCAGAATAAACCTGAAGCTTATAGAAGAACTTCGGCAGTACGGGGAATTTAATGTCCAAAATTGCTTCTCCTGCGGCCATTGCACGGCTGTGTGCAACCTTGTGCAGCCCGGAGAATCTTTTCCGAGGCGTGTCATCCGGTACGCACAACTGGGTTTGCGCGACCAGCTTGCTGCCACCAAAGCGGTCTGGTCATGTTACTACTGCGGAGATTGCACTCTTTCGTGTCCCAGGCAAGCCACTCCCGGTCAACTGATGGAGGCGGCTCGCAGATATTTTATCGTCCACTGGGATATTACGACCTTGAGCCGTCGTTTCTACACCTCCCCCAGGTTCATGTGGGTGTCCACGACGGTTATGGCCGTGATCCTGGGCTTTCTGTTTCTCGCCACGGGCGGTGATGTAGTATCAAAACGCCTCGCCCTTTTCGAATTCATGAGCTACGATTTTCTTCATTACCTCGGCATCGCCGTTATTGCCTTGGTGGCTCTTTTGATGATGATCAATGCGGGCAACATGGCCTTCCATGTGATGAGGGTGCTTCCGAAAACACCCGCTACAGGGCCGATTCTTTGGATCAGAGATGCCTTGCTGGCTTGCAAGGATATCCTGGATGATATGACGATTCAGAGTCGTTTCTCAAAGTGCCGGGGCAATGAATCGGAAGCTTCCCTGCCATGGTACCTGAGCCGCCGCGTGATCCATTTGTGCATTATGTGGGGCTTTCTTGGTTTGCTGGGAGCTACCACCTTTGATTTCATTTTTAAAGAACCGGGCTCGTATGTACCGCTGTATTACCCGGGAAGGCTTCTGGGCACGGTCGCAGGAATCCCCGTCCTCTACGGAACGAGTGTTTCATTGTGGTTGCGCAAGAATCACCGCGGAGGGGCCTCCTTTGAAAGAACCATGCTTTCAGACTGGTTTTTTCTGTGGTTGCTTTGGGTTACGACGATTACGGGATATATTACGGAAGTCGCCGTCTATTTGCCGCGAGGTTCTATTTTGGGGTACGGGATCTTTCTCATCCATGTGATTCTGGCAATTGAGCTTATTTTGATCCTGCCCTTCACGAAGTTCAGTCATGTGATCTACAGGCCGGTTGCACTCTACCTTCATGCGCTCCACTTGCGAAGGCGTGCCCGGGGTTATGAGGCGCGTGTGCCCTTGGCTGTGGGCCGGCCTAGCGACATTCCATCCTCCGCTTGACCTAGGCGTGGAAATCGCGGCGGTAAATAGGGGACAACCTCTCAAGCTCAAAGCTGAGAGGGAGAATGCTGATCATATCCTGTCCGATAAATTGTATGATGCGTCACGACGATTTGATTCTTGGAAATCTAAAATGATGCGGAAAGTAAAATTCCTTATTTCGAATCTCCGTGTTTTTAGTAAATTGGTCAATTCGTGAAAATTATCGTTGAATATCGCTTTATTATGGAAAAGAATTTTTTAGACACGGAATTGTAGGGAAAATGGAAAACAGGATAGGCGTCTACGTCTGCCACTGCGGCACGAACATTGCGGGAAAGGTCGAGGTCGAAAAGGTTGCCGAATATGCCGGAAGCTTGCCCGGTGTGGTTATTTCAAGGGAGTACCGCTTCATGTGCTCGGACCCGGGGCAGGAGCAAATCCGGGAGGATATCGCAAAGCACCGTCTGAACCGGGTGGTCGTAGCGGCCTGTTCCCCTAGGATGCACGAAAAAACATTCCAAAAAACCCTCGAAAAGGCAGGCATCAACCGCTATTACCTTCAAGTCGCAAATATTCGAGAACACGTGTCCTGGACCACCGAAGACCCGGAGACAGCAACGAAAAAAGCCATGGATATGGTAAGGGCCGCGGTCGCAAGGGTACCTTTGCACGGTCCTCTGCCCACCCACGAAGTGGCGGTAAACAAGGAGGTCATGGTGGTGGGGGCAGGCATCGGCGGGATTCAGGCAGCCCTGGATATTGCCGATGGGGGGTATAAGGTTCATCTTGTGGAGCGCCTGCCTTCCGTGGGGGGCCACATGTCTCAGTATGACAAGGTGTTTCCCACTCTGGATTGTGCGGCCTGTATCGGCACCCCGAAAATGGTTGCTGTGGGAATGCACGAACGCATCCAGCTTCATACTTACAGCGAGGTGGAAGAGGTTTCGGGGTTTGTCGGTCAATTCAAGGTCAAGGTTCGCCATAAGGCGGCATATGTCAATCACGAGGTGTGCACGGGTTGCGGGATCTGCCAAGAAAAGTGCCCGAAAAAGGTACCTTCCGAATACGATATGAAGTTGGGGAAGCGCAAGGCCATCTATACACTCTTCCCACAGGCTGTTCCCAACAAGCCGGTTATCGACCGCGACAATTGCATCTATTTTCAGAACGGAAAGTGCCGGGCCTGTGAGAAGTTCTGCGAGATGAAAGCGATCGATTTTGCGCAGCAAGACAGGGTGGAGGAGATCGAGGTGGGGTCTATCATAGTGGCCACCGGTTTCGACCAGATGGACCCCAGCATCATCGAGCCCTATGGCTACGGTCGTTATCCGAACGTGATCACCGGTCTGGAATTCGAGCGTATGGTGGTAGGCGCAGGCCCTACGCTGGGTAAAATCCAGCTTAAGGACGGATCTGTGCCCAAGGATGTGGCTATTTTGCACTGCGTGGGCAGCCGGGACTTGCGCTACCACGAATACTGCTCGCGCGTCTGCTGCATGTACGGCTTGAAACATGCCCATCAGATCCGGGAAAAGATCGGCGCCAACGTATACATGTTCTATATTGACATGCGCTGTTTCGGCAAAGGATATGAAGAATTTTACAATCGTGTGCAAAACGAGGGCGTAATCCTGATTCGCGGCAAGGCGGCGCAGGTGACGGATCAAGCCGTTCTGCCGGAAGACGAGGGGCGCCTCATTGTTACGGCTGAAGACACGGCCACGGGTGAAAAGGTCTACGTGCCGGTGGACATGGTCATTCTGTCCGCGGCCATGGAACCCCGGGTGGACGCACAGCAAACAGCGCGCATCTTTAACATCAACCGGAGCAAAGACGGCTTTTTCCTGGAGCAACACCCCAAGCTGGCTCCGGTTAACACGGCCGTTTCGGGGATCTTTTTGGCAGGGACATGCCAGGGGCCCAAAGATGTGGTCGACACGGTGGCTCATGCTGCGGCCGCTGCATCCAAGAGCCTCGCCTTAGCCAGCAAGGGTGTGGTTGAGACAGAGTCCATGATCTCTTGGATCAATCCCGAGGTTTGCGTAGGGTGCCAGACCTGCATCTCAGTGTGCCCCGCGAACGCAATCACCTATAATGAACGCCGGGGAATTTCCTCGGTCAACGAGGCCGTATGTCTTGGTTGTGGCTCCTGTGCAGCCACCTGCCCGAGCGGTGCGGCCAGCCTCAAGCATTTCACGGCCGACGAGGTTCTGGCCGAAGTCGATGCCCTGATGGGAGCGTAAGACGTGAACAGTGAAGACCGGGCTCAAGACCCTCAAGAAATGTCAACCCTGGATTCAGACGTCCTCGTGATCGGGGCCGGTCTTTCCGGTTTGACCGCAGCCTTTGATCTGGTTGAAAACGGGCGCACCGTGCTTCTCGTCGAGAGCGCTGCGGCCCACGGCGGATACCTCACACTGCTCGACCGCCAGTTCAGCACGGACAGTTGCGGGTTTTGCCAGATCCTTCCCCGAACCCCCGGAGGGGCGGAATTTTGCCTGAAGTCCATGATGTATCATCCCATGATCGATTTTTTCCCCTCCACCACGGTGGAAGGCGTGGAAGGCAAAGTCGGGGCGTTCAGTGTCAAGCTGAAACGGCACGCGACAGGAGTGGATGCCGAGCTCTGCACACATTGCGGCCGCTGCATCGAAGTGTGCCCCGAGGTTTACCCCGACCCGCTTCAGGCAGGGATGGCCGGCCGAAAGGCGATTGGGAGCCGTGCGCCTGTTTCCTCTCCCTCGAATATCGAGATCGATTGGGAACACTGCACCAGGTGCAAGGCCTGCGTTGATGCCTGTCCGGAAGGCGCCATCCGTCTTGATGCCGAAGATGTAGCAGAAACCCGAAAGGTAGGTGCGATCATTGTCGCCACAGGGTTTCGTCTCTACGACCCGTCCTCTAAACTGGAATATGGCTACGGCCGTTTCCGGGATGTGGTGACCACCCTGGAACTTGAGCGCCTCATCGGAAAAAGCCTTCTGGAAGGCCATGAAGCAATCGTGAGACCCTCGGACGGGGCCCCGCCCTCGCGCATTGCCTGGATTCAATGCGTGGGCTCCAGGGAAGAAAAGCGCAATTACTGCTCGTCCGTCTGCTGTATGATCTCCCTCAAGGAGGCGAGGAGATGCCGGCAATTGCTGCCCGACGCCCATCTGGAGATCTTTTACATGGATCTTCGGACCTGCGGCAAGGGCTACGAGTCATATTTGAATGAGGCAAAGGATATGGGCATTCGCTTCACCCGCGAAAGGCCCGGAGAGGTCCTCAACCGAGACGGGGAACTCCTGCTCCAGGTAGAGGATCAGGACGGCGGCTGGCGTGAACAGCCCTTTGATCTTATTATCCTTTCCATTGGTTTCGAGGCCCACCCGGAGACGCTCAGGCTGGCGCAAATGCTGGGGATCTCCCTGGACTCGGACGGTTTCTTGTCTGCTCATCCGGGCTTTCTGAGCCGCACGGAGAAAGAGGGCGTCTATATGGCCGGAGCTGCGTCCGAACCGCGGGATATACCCGAGTCCGTGATACAGGCCCATGAAGCTGCAGCCCTGGCGGCCTCGATCGCGCCCGCTACCAAGCAGCATGGCGAAGGCCCTACTGTTCCTTTGACGGATCTTCTGGACCAGGACCTCCGTGCCATGGTCTTTCTATGCGATTGCTCCGGTACCTTGACCGAACGCCTGGGAGGAGAAATCCTTCGAACTTCTATTGAGAAGGAGCCCGGGGTTGTCACGGTGGGTCTTCATTCTCGTCTTTGCCACAAGGAAGGTCTTGAGACCCTAGCAAAGGCTATCCACGAAACAGAGGCTAATGCTCTTGTCGTTGGGGCGTGTACCCCGCGGTGGCTTAATCAGCGTCTGCGGCAGGTCTCTGAGGAAACCGGTCTGGACCCCAACTTGGTTCAGGTGGTGAACCTGAGGGAGCAAGGGGCATGGTCTCAAGGTGAAGCCTCTGCAGAGGGAGCCGCCGCGGCGGAGGCGCAACTTCGTGCCGCCCTGGCCAGGTGTCGGGAATACAGGATCTTGCCCCGCCCTGTGGAGGGGAGAGACCGTGAAGCCCAAGTGCTGGTCGTAGGAGGCGGCCCTGCAGGGATGTCGGCAGCTCTTTCCCTCTCAGAACTGGGTCATGCGGTGACGCTGGTGGAGCGGGAAAGCAAACTGGGCGGCAACCTCCAATGGATCCACTACGGTCTCGGCGATAATTTTGAACCCGAGAAGATCCTCGGCGATCTTTTGCACGCGGTCCAGGAAACCCCCGGAGTCAAGGTGTTGACCGAAACCACGGTAGCCGACCTCAGGGGGCGGCCGGGCGCTTACCGGGCCGTTTTAAAAGGATCTGAGGGGCAAGAAACAGACAAAGAATTCGGCGCCGTCGTGGTGGCGACCGGTGCGGTTGTCAACCGGCCCGAACTTTTCCATTACGGTAAGGATACCCGGATCCTAACGCAGAGGGATGTGGAGACATCTCTTTCTGAAAACAGCCTGGACCCGAAGAGCCTGCTGGAAGTAGTGATGATTCAGTGCGTGGGCTCCAGGGACAAAGAGCATCCCTACTGCAGCCGGATCTGTTGCGCATCAGCCCTCAAAAATGCTCTCAAGCTTCTTGACGGGAACCCGGGCCTTCGCGTCGTTATTTTTTACAGAGACCTCCGGGCTTTCGGGCTCATGGAGCGGGACTACCGGAAGGCTCGTGAGAAAGGGGCCATTTTCGTGCCTTTTGAACCCGAGGCCCCCCCTGTGGTGGAAATCGGAGAAGACGGGCCCACTGTTACGGCCTATGATCCCATTGCGGGGTTGACCATTTGCTTTCACCCCGATCGCATTGTGCTGAGCACAGGCTTTATCCCGGATGCCCCTTCGGCCTTGCTCGATCGCCTGGGCTTGGCTGCCGATCCTGAAGGTTTTCTCAAGGAAGCAAATCCCAAGTTTAGGCCTCTCGACCTATGCGACGGGGTTTACGGGTGCGGAACGGCCCTGGGACCTGCGTTTCTTCCCGAGGCCATGGCCCAAGGGCGGGGGGCCGCCGTGCGGGCGTCAGGATTCCTGCGCAGGATGCAAAGACCGGCGGTGCTTCATACGGCGACGGTTCAAGCTTCCCGATGCTCGGCGTGCGGCCTTTGTGTAGAAGTTTGCCCTTTCCACGCCAGGGAGCTGGACGAGGATCTGGGCCACGCAGTTGTATATGCCGAACTGTGCCAGGCGTGCGGCGCCTGCGCAGCCATATGCCCCAACGATGCTGCCCAGTTGGTCGGCGGCACGGACAGGCAGATATTGTCGGTTATCGAGGCCCTGATGGAAGCCTGAGAGGGGTTCATAGACTTCAGAGCGCGGAGCAACAGCTCGTCAATGTGTAGTGGAGGAGGAAGATTTGCATGGAAGACTCGGAGAACTTCAAGATTGTCGCCTTTCTGTGTAACTGGTGCACCTACGCGGCTGCAGACCTGGCCGGTACCGGCCGCCTGATCTATCCGCCGAACGTTCGAACCGTGCGGATTATGTGCTCCGGGTCGCTTGATCCCATGTACGTGGTTAAAGCTTTCCTGGAAGGGGCCGACGGAGTGCTCGTGGGAGGGTGCGCCCTCGGGGATTGCCATTACACGAGCGGAAATTATAAGGCTCGCCGCAAGGTAGCCGTTTTGCGGGAGGTTCTCGATGCGGTGGGCATTGAAAAGGATCGATTATGGCTGCGCTGGATCAGCGCCAGTGAAAGCGGTTTGTTTTCCGAGACCATCCAACAAATGACAAAGGCCATCAAAGCCATGGGACCGACTCTGGTGCAAGGCCGGATGATCCTTTAAAAAGAACCTGAGAAGGAGAGGTACATGTCAGGATACTTCGCCCTGGACGAAGATAGCAGGAAAGACCCGGCAGGACCGCTGGGCGAATTCTGCCGGAGGTTGCTCGATGAAGGGATACTGGACGCATTGCTTGTGGCCCAGCATATCCCTGATAGCTCCATGGTTCAGCACACGCTGGTTCAATCGCCGGACAAGATGCTTGCCGTTGATCCTGTGGCGCCGGTGCTCCCCGTGAACGGTGGCGTGCTCGCGGCGCGTTTGACCCGCCAGGACCCCGGCGGAAAGGTGGGAGCCATACTGAGGCCTTGCGAGATCCGGGCCTTTTTCGAGCTGGTTAAACTCCATCAAGGTGACCGTGAGCGGATCTTTCTGATCGGGATGGATTGCATGGGAACTTTTGAACCCCCGCAGTACCGGGAATGGGCCAAGGCCAATCCGGAGGCAAGCGGCCGCTTCCTGGAAGCTATGCTCAGTTCGGGCGAACCCCCACAAGGGGCTCCTCCGCTTCGACGTTGTTGCCGAGCTTGCGAGTTTCCAACCGGGGAGGGCGCAGATGTTCAGTTGCTTTTTGTGGGAACGGATGGAGGCCCGTGTCTTTTTGCAGGCACTGAAGCCGGAGAAACGGCAGTGAAGGCCATGAATTTGAAAAACGTGGAAGAGCCGGCGAAACGGGCGAAAGCGGTCGAGACATGGATTAAAGGACGCATCAAATCCCGGGATGAGCTATTCAAGGAGGTTGAATCGGAGATTCTACCCCTGGATCGTTTACTCGGTGAACTCTCCTCCTGTATCACATGTTACAACTGCAGGGAAGTCTGCCCTGCCTGTTACTGCAAAAGCTGTGTTTTTGAGAGCAATACCTTCGAACACCCCGCCTCTCAATATCTGAAATGGGCCAAAAAAAAGGGCGTCGTCAAAATGCCCACAGAGAGCCTGTTTTTTCACCTTACCCGCATGCTTCACATGAGCACATCCTGCGTAGGATGCGGCCAGTGTACGAGCGCATGCCCTATGGGGATCCGCGTATCGGATATTTTCCGAACCGTAGCGCGAAGAACACAAGCGGTGTTTGATTACGTTCCGGGAAGATCCCTGGAAGAGCCTCTACCTATGACCACCTACAAGGAAGATGAACTCTCGCCTCAGTGGTAGCCGCCTCAATCCTCTCATCCGGAAGATGCGGCAGAAACACAACACTTGAGCGGTTCAAAGGCTCGTCCTTCAAACCATTCTCTGGCTTCATGGATATCTCGCGAAATCTGATCAATGAGTTCTTGAACGCTTTTGAAAGTTTTTTCATCCCTCAGGCGGTGAAGGAAGGTCAGTTTTATTTTCTTTCCTAGAATATCTCTTGAAAAATTCAAGAGGTGGGTTTCAACGCTCAGAAACTTGTCCCGGAAGGTGGGGTTGTAACCGACGTTGGTGACCCCACTGTAAGGCTTGCCGTCAATCAGGACAGTGACCGCATATACACCTGTCTTGGGCAATAGCTCGTCTTGCGGGCTCAGGTTGGCCGTCGGGAATCCTAGCAGGGCAGCCCCGCGATTGTGGCCCCGCACCACAGAACCCTCCAACTGAAAATTCCTACCAAGAAGGGTTTTCGCTTCGGCCAGCCTTCCTTCCTGAATGAGGCGACGGATCGAAGTGCTTGAAACCAGCATTTCATCAACATGGATCGGTTGGACAAGATGGACAAGGAAGCCGAATTTCTCCCCCATCTTTTTAAGAAGAGGGATGTTCCCCTCTCTGTCTCTGCCGAATGCATAGTCGTATCCCACAACAAGTTCTTTGATTCCGATGCCGGCGACAAGAATATTTCCGACAAAATCCTCGGCCGAGATGTCCGCAAACTCTCGGGTAAATGGAATGCAGAAAAGCAGATCGATTCCCGCCTGCTGTATGAGTTCAATTTTTTGTTTAGTGGGGGTGATCAGGGGCGGACCGTTGCCCGGCTTCATGACTCTGAATGGATGAGGTTCAAAGGTCATGACCGCAGAACGTCCCTGGATTGCTTGGGCTCTTTGCCTGACCTTTTCGAATAGGGCCAGGTGACCCCTGTGAACTCCGTCGAAATTTCCTATGGTCAGGACAGGGTTGATGAGAGGCTCTTCAATCGCCTTGAGATCGGTGATGATTTGCATGGAAACTTTATGCCTCCCATAAAAAGCCGAAAATATCTCTTCAAACTTTTATGAAGATTTAGCCTATTGACACTCTTAAGTATATAATATAAATAGTTACTCCGAAATATCAATTCCTTCGTGTGCGGAAGTGGCGGAACTGGTAGACGCGCTAGGTTCAGGGTCTAGTGTGCGCAGGCACATGGGGGTTCAAGTCCCCCCTTCCGCACCACCTTAAGAAACGGAAATACCAAGGGGTCTTAGCTTTGCTAAGGCCCTTTTCCATCTGCTGGCATTTTAGGCATTGTTGGCCGGTTTTCGCCATATTTGGCGGCCTGCATGGCAGAAAAATGGCAGAAATTTTCTTCGGACTATTTCCTTGACAGACGCAGTCCATGTAGTAAGTATCGCATTGCTAAATGGGAAGCCAGAGAATATCGTTTCTGCGTACCAACACAATTCTTAAAAGATCAGATTAAATCAGGAAATCAAAAAGGAGACTTTATTCTAACATGTCATGAGTATATGTACCGTCCAACCACCAGAATGAAAAAGGCGACAGTCCCTAGGAGGAAGAACTGTTCTCTGTTCTCCCTCCAGAAAAGATCAAATTTCCACGGTCTCTTTTTAGCCTTGGGGTAAGGTCTCAAACGCGGGAGAAGGCTGTGGGTATAAGATGCGTAAGCCTTATACTCCTCTCCAAAGAGATTTTCCAGCCTCATCATCTCTTTTCGATACTTTCGCGGCATATAGTTGAAAAAGAACACTCCCAATCCAATGAGAAGAATGATCCAATTGTAACCCCAGGCCATGATGCAGAATCCAATCAAGAGAAGAACCCTTCCCAGATAGAGAGGGTCACGCATGTAAGCATAAGGCCCTGATGTCGTGACTTCTTCATTTCTAATGAGATGCCCGCTTGCCCAGACACGAATCCCTTCCCCGGCAAGAACAATGATGCCACCAATGATAAGGGATAGCTTGTTGGGTCGTGCAAGGATAAGCACTGCAGCTAAGGCCAAAACGATCGGAGCGGATTTTAATAGCCTGCTGCTCATTTGATTCCCTTTACAAGGCGGTAAAGATAAAACATCCGTGGAGGCTTCCCTGACCCGAAGAACTTCAATTCAGTCTTATACAATCGTTCAAGATCAAGAAGCTCAAAAAATCTAAAGAAATTCTTATCCAGGAGGGGCAGCCGACCCCGGACATAGGCCGTCGAAAAGTCGACGATATAAGGATTTTCCGCGTCAATAAGAATGTTTCTCATGTGCAGATCTCCGTGCGCTACTCCCCTGCTGTGGATCTGGTGAAGGAGACCCCGGAGTCGACTAAAACACAATTTACTCACTTCCGTTGTCCTCAGTTTGTCAAGAGGGACACCGGGAACCCTCGTCATCCTAAGTAAATGACTCTTCGGCCTCCCAAGATAAACCGGAATACCTTCGATCCCTTTGAGCCTCTTTAGCGCCTCCGCCTCCCAGTGAAGGGAGATCTCTCCATATAGCCGAAACGGCAAGGGTGCATCTCGATAATCTTTCTCAATCAATCCATTCTCTTGCCGTATTTTAGCTTTCCATAAGTTCCTCTGCGGGTAGGGGCTTGCAACGCCATCCGAAGAAGTCCTCTTAAGGGCATCCAGAGTTTCAAGGTCGCGATTAACCACAGGACTCAACCCAACCATCTAAATCCTCGCAAAAAAACACCGGGCCTAATTCTATCCCTTATTGAAAATAGGTAAAGAAAATTCTGAAAGGGGAATCATAAGGGAACTCCCGTAATTCAGGATGTACTTAGCCGCTGCGTTGCCATCTCCGGCTCACAACATCATTAAGAATTACAATCTCTAAAGTTCACATTTGGGATACCGGGTCGGCTTGTTTCGATTTTCCCATCGAAAGGGATCAGGGAGATCCGTCCCCAGTTTTGCAGACCTCCACTGAGGGCGATCGAAGCCGTAGTCTTAAATTTTAGGCCGGTACTGAGGCGACGCGATTAGCAATAATCGTATCTTAAACCAAGGTATGCCGTGATAAGGTACCCCACATCCTCAAAATCGATGGTCCGCAATCCCTCTCAATAAAGTTGGAAAAAAACGGGAAGCAACTTCAGTTCATGAACTTCTTCTATCACTTCCAGGACACCTACCAGCCAAATAAAATACAGAGCACCCAACATGCGTCTTTTGAATACATGTGGCTTAACCACATACTCTGTCGGCTCTCTCAAAAGAGAAAGCTTCGGAAAGAATGAAGGGGTTTTGCGCAGATAAGTATCGTATTCCTGCCCATGAATATTTAGGAGATGCTTCTGTTCACTCAAAATGACAAAGGGATAATAGAGACAGAAACCACAAAGGATGATGAACGGGATTGTAATGTTTTCCGAAGCTAACCCTACTCCAATTCCTCCAAGCAAATTGAAAAAATACAAAGGATTTCTGCACATGGAATACGGACCCACTGTAATTAATCTTTCTGTCTTATAACCTCCGATATACAGAGAACACCACAACCGCCCCAATGAAGCGATTGCTACAAGAAAGATCCCTGCAAAGAAGAGCAACGAACTGACCATTGGGACTCTGTCTTCCCAAATGCTGCTGGAGAACAGAATTAGGCATATTAGTAAAATGGCGAACATCCATGTCAAATGGATACGAAGTTTCTCGACCATATGTTCCGTTTCCACCCTCCCTATGCTCCAAAGCTGCAAATGAATAAGCCCAGCGTGGCAGGAAAGACAGGAGAGGTCACCTGTACTTTGAATCGCTTTCCTGATGAATATGGTTTCACTTCCTATCAGTTCCTTTTGGAGTCCACGCTTGACGGATTATTATCGATCATTTGATAAGGAAAGCGAATTCCAATGACGCCATCTATTAAAAAACATCCTCATCATGTGCAGGTCCCTGCCTATCTGTCAAGAACTGGTCAAGAGAGAACTTTCTGAGAAGGCGATCTTTCCAATTGAAGGATTCAGATAAAACACTGGGGCGAGGGTGGGGAGTTGCCTGTATCGATTAGTAAATGCAGCCTATTGCGTAGACGAGCAAAGCGCCGCTTATGACTTCCCAAATTGATGCGCTCGTCGTGACCTTATCCTGAAAGAAAGCCCTAATGGAGGGGTGCTGAACTTCAATATTTCTAATGATTTCAAACGCTAATGAGAAGTTTAATTCAATTTCCAGGGCTCGTTCTCAAACACCTGTACCTGCCGGAGATCGAGAAAATCGACATCGGGAACATGCAGCATAGACGATTTACGGACAGAGACATTGAACTGATCAAAAAGGTCAAGGCGTATCGGGATAAGGGTTTCACAGTTGAGGCGGCGATTGAATCAGCCGACGCACAAAAGCCGCGCTTCTGATTTGCCCGTTCGGCTCTTGATAAATGTTGGCTTGACAAATTAAAACACAATATGTACAATTGTACCCATGAAAATTATTGCCGACACCAATACATTCATAGCCGTTGCCTTGAATGAGCCTGAAAAGGATATAATCATACGACTTACTGAAGGTCATGATTTAATCGCTCCTGATGTTTTGCCGTTTGAAATTGGGAATGCATTAACAGCAATGATGAAAAAAAACGCCTTGAAAAAGGAGGAAGTTGAATCGGCGTGGGAGATCGTTCAAAAGATACCAGTCGATCTGCGACATACCGACATCAAATCGGCATTAGGCATCGCGATTAAATATAACCTGTATGCATACGATGCTTATTTTTTAGAATGTGCTGAAAACTTTCGAAGCCCGCTTCTTACGCTTGACGTAGGAATGCAAAAGATCGCGTTGGAGATGGGCATTACAATTTTGGAGTAAGATATCATGAAAGTGTATACATATTCCGAAGCCAGACAACGTCTTGCCGATGTGCTCAATATCGCAAGAAGTGAAGAGGTTGTCATCAAAAGGAGAGGGGGCGAAACCTTCTCA
>JAFGDM010000082.1 GCA_016932115.1 Deltaproteobacteria bacterium
GGAAACGGTTTTTAGCGAGATCCATCAGGTCTACTCGCAGGAGAAAATCCTGGATCTGGCGAGAGTGAAGGGATACGCCGTCATGAAAAACAGGGTGAACGAAAAAGGGCAAATAGAGATGGTGCTCCGGAAGTTGGGCTGAGCAGGGACAAGCCGGGCTTGTCCGTGGCACCGAGTCCATGTGTTTTTTAAGGAGGGTGAAAATGGCTGAAGAGATACGAGTCGTGATTGAGAAAAACGGTACCTTGTTTCTGGAAGTGAGCGGCAAGGGCGGGCCGCAATGCCTTCAAGTGACCGAGGCTCTTGAGCAGGAGATGGGGAAGGTTGTTGAACGGCGGAGGACCAATGATTTTTACAAACAAGGCCGGATTGCGCTCACGAACAAAACTAGGACTATCCTGAAATCCGCTTGAACAAAGGCTCGTCGTGAAAGACATTCACCCGGAACTGCGCACGGTCATAGGCGCTCTCCACCTTGAGGAAGGGCCCGGGAAGCTCCTAATCGAAACTGTAGCGGGAAAAGAAACGTCTCCCCATGCTGCGCTGCAGCTCATATGGCTTGTAGAGGATTTGAGGGCGAAATCAATTCCGAACCTGATCCTGCTTCAGAAAAAAGGGCTGCTGGAAAACGTCCTGAACCTGATCAGGCAGGGCCACAAAGAGTGGGTGGGAAGGGTGTGCCACCTTCTCTACGAGAGGAGACTGCCGAAACCCGGGAACGCTTCTCTCCTGCCGGCGGGAATGATCAGGGATTTGCTAGAGTGGGTAAAGCGAGAAAAAGCAGAGAAGGTAAGAGAGATCCTCTGGGCTGTTCTTCTCCGGAAAAGGATTGGTTTGGAGGAGGTTGCAAAGGCTGCGGACCTGGCGCCGGCGCTTTGTGAAACGGACCCGATCACCCGCAACAATGCCGTCCGGTTCCTGTTCGACCATTTCACGCCGGAGGAAGTAGTCGAGTCCCTGTTTCACTTTTCCATTCTAACGGGCAGGAGCGTTCCGGGTTTGGCATACAGACGTTACGTGAGCTTGCTAAAGGCGCAGGGAGCCCTGCTTCAGAACATAGAGATTGTGAAAAGAATCCTCTGCAGCGGAACGCTCGATGACCAGGACATCCAAAGGATCTTTTTGGAGTATGTGAACGGCTTGAATCGTTTTGATCTCGTCAGGCTTTTCTCTTCGCCGGACAGTGCCTTTCCTCGCCTTCCTGATTTGAGGCGTAAAGGCGCGCAACTGGGCTTTCTTTTCGATGTCCGGAAGACGCTCTCACCCCACCATGGCAGTTTCAGGAGCCGGTGTTCATTGCTCACAAGAACGGGATGTCGGTAGTAGAAGGCCACCCTGGACGATTTATCGGAGTTTCCCTTTATTGATTGTTTCTCTAAGATCAGGTCCGCCTCGTTATCGGCAACCTGGCAGGGCGAGTTATCTTGGAAGTTGTTCGACTTCTCGAATCAGGAACGGCAGATTGGGTTTCGTGAACGAAAGCTCCGGCGCTGGGACCCGGTGGTGTTTGATATCCGGGGGAATGTGTTTGTGATGAGGAAAAGTGCCGGCAAGCGTTGGGTCGTCAGGATGAGGTTGTGGGTCGTACCAGTATAGCTTTTCGCTGGTCTGCCACACCTCATAGCCATAATCCAAAATGTCCCCCGTGGCGAAATCTGCCAATTCCGACACTCGCAGTTCATACCCATTATGGAAAAAGACACTTCCTTGAATGAGGCCGGTAGCAGCACTGGTGGTGAAAAAACGCAGCGTGGAGGAGCGAACCGACGCAAAAATGGCAGGAATGGCATAGAGCCACCGTTCATAATCAGGGCGGGAGAGTAACTTCGTCATTAAAGAGGTTCGACCATAGGCTCTCGGCGTTCAAGATGGATGGGTTTTCCACTTTTGCGCCACCGCGCAACTTGTTCTTCGCTCAGGCGATTAAAAGCCTCCAGTCGACGCCGGCGCAGTTTACAAAATCCGGCCCATTGGCTGAAATCATGCAAATGTTCGCCGTCGTCAAGCAAACCTTGGTTATAAAGTTCAAAAAAATGCTCAGATGATAGCCAATACAGGCGCTCAAAACGCCTCAGCGCTTCATCTGCCACGCGCAAGTCATCTATAATTTCACTTACAGTCAGTAAGTGTGACATGGTGTTTCATCCCTTTTTGAATTGATTTTATCACACTCGTTTGAATGAGGCAATGGAGTATCGGGCAAGGCATCAGTAGTCTGGATGAGGGACACCAAGCACAACCAGTGAGACTTAGTCGAATGCAAATCCGAGGTCCGCTGAGTCGAGCCAATCTTCAAGCAGAACGTTCAAGTGTTCGTTCTTGTACTGGAGGAGGGATAGGATCTCCCATGGGTCACAGTTCAGGTTACGAGATAGCTCCATCAGGGTTAGTTTCCCAGTGGTGTACCCTTTCAGCGCGCGCTCCTGCTTGTCGAGGAGGAAGCCTTTTTGCAAAACCTCTCTCAAGTATGTTGAGCGATCCAAATCATTTTCTTTCACGAGCTGATCGATTTCGTTCAAGAGTTCTTCCGGAACTCTTACGGTTGTTGGTTTTGCCATCTCTAACCTCCGTAAGAAAAAACATGGCCTCCGCAATGATATCAGGGCTGTATCTTCCCACTTTTCCAAGCTTCACAATAGCTTTTCTTGCCTCTGAAAATGAGGCTTTTTTTAAGCGAAAGCGTGTCACATTGGGGACGTCCTTAAATAATCAAATAAGTCATTCATCAAGACGCCGATACCCTTCTCTTGCCTCCTTCTCTCCTCTTTTTACAGCAACACTCACCGCAGCAAGCGTCAGGTTTAGCCTTCTTGCAAGATCCGCCATGGGTATTTCAAGCTCAACGGCACACCAATAACAGAGCAGGTCTCTGGCTCCAACCCTGTCCCTTTGCCTTCCTTTTCCGATCATGTACGCTTCTTCCACATGAAACAGTGAAGCCACCTTTTGAACGACCTTTTCAAAATTTAGACCACGGCTTTTTAGTCGATATTTCCGGGAAAAATTCTCCTCTGACTCCGAGAAAACCTCCATTACGAAATCACCATCACCCAATATCCGTTGATCACTCTTTATTCGATCCTGCCCGGAATATCTCATCTTTTTGACTTCATCCCATCCCCCGAGGCTTCTGATCAAACCACCGCCGACCAACTCAGGACGTCTTCCCATGGGGATACCCTTTTTAACATACAGCCCATATTCCCTTCGAGCTTCAGCGATCCTCTTCCCAAAAAACCCCAAGACATATTGGGTTTCCTGCCATTGTCTTTTCTTCCTTCCCATCACGGCGCTGTGCCCGCAATAGGAATACCGGTCCAGTTCCTCAACATCCGATAGGATACCGGCCCTCAACGGGTTCAGGTGTATATACCTCACCAACTCCTGGAAATAGCGCTCCTCCTGACATATGACCGATTTGTATCTGTTTTGGAACAGTTGCCCGTCTCGCCTGTGCCTCCTGTTGAAAAATATGGTATAACCCGTGAGCAGTCTTCTCATCAGAGCGGCAATACCCTGGGACCCACTTCGAAACAGAAAATGGGTATGGTTCGATAAGAATGACCATGCATAGCATTGGGTCCCGGTCTCGGGCAGCAGATCAGAAAGCCGTTCAATGAAATCTTCGCGGTCCACATCATCCGTGAAGATTTTCCGACGTTCTATTCCTCTGATCATGACATGATGCAGGAGGCCGGGGGTATCTAATCGGGCGGTTCTGGGCATGCCC
>JAFGDM010000019.1 GCA_016932115.1 Deltaproteobacteria bacterium
AGTGTGGTGTGGCGTCTTCGTTTTGCAGTTTTGAGAGGGACCCCCATGCTTGGTGCTTAAGGTGTTTTCAAAAAGCCGAAGTGTTACAAAATTTCAAATATGTTTGGCTAGCTTTTTGGGCCGCGGGCGGCCTTGCTCCAAACCCCTTGACAAGCGCCTTGCGCCGTTCAATGATGCAGAAGCAATGAAGGCCGGTAAGAGAAAAGCCGGATTGAAGTCCAAGAGGAACTTAGAAGATGTTTGAACTGAATGTCCCCTCCCGTGGCGAACTTCGTTTGCAGTATCTTGTTCTCGACCTCAACGGCACCATTGCGCTTGACGGCAAGCTCCTACCCGGCGTTAGCGAACGGGTTCACAAACTGCGCGCCTTTCTGGAGCCCTGGCTCGTCAGCGCGGACACGCAGGGGACCCTGGCGGATCTCGCCGCATCCTTGGGTGTCAAAGCAAAGCGTCTGAACCCGGGGGATGAAGCCGCGCAAAAATCTGCACTGGTCGAGGAGCTCGATCCGGCCCGGGTTGTCGCCATCGGCAACGGCAGCAATGATGCTGCGATGCTCCGCCGAGCTGCACTGGGGATCGCTGTGTTAGGAGATGAAGGGCTGGCAAAGGAATGCCTCGCTGCCGCTGATCTGATTATTCCTCATATCCGGCCTGCCCTTGATCTGCTCCTTTTTCCGCGCCGTCTCCTTGCCACACTCCGAAGATAAGGCTGAAACAGCCCGTTAAGCAAAACAGCCTCAGACAATAACAAAAAAGTAAAACGCACTTTGCAAATCTGCAAATTTATTTGCCTCATGCCATTGCAATTATGAAGCCCCCCAATAAGTTTTAAGGCCAGCCATATTTATTTTGTTATTGATATCAGATGGTTATCAACACTTCCCTATCTCTACCGCATGTGGCATAGAAAATGCTCTTTTCTCTATATAAAAGGAGGTTTTTTTTATGCGTATCGCTGTCTCAACCCAAGCTAAGGATCTCGAAGGGCAGGTTGATTCCAGGTTCGGTAGAGCACCGTATTTTATTGTTGTGGAGACGGAGACCAACCATTTTGAGGTGATCCAAAACTCCCAGAGTCTTGACCTTCCTCAGGGCGCGGGGATTCAATCGGCGCAGAATGTTCTGGTTTGCAAACCCGATGCCGTATTAACAGGAAACTGTGGACCCAAAGCCTTTCGAGTCCTTCAAGCGGCAGGCGTCAAGGTAGCCGTAGGCGTTAAAGGAAAAATCACGGATGCAATCAAAGATTATCTGAATGGAAAATACAGCGAGGCCGAAGAAGCAAACGTTGAGGGCCACTGGGTGTAAGTAACAGAAGCGGCAAAAGACAAGGCAAAGGAGAATAAATATGAAAATAGCGGTAAGTTCTACCGGTAAGACTCTTGATTCGGTTATTGATCCTCGTTTCGGTCGGTGTGCTTATTTTGTTATCGTAGAAACAGACGATATGAGTTTCGAGGTTTTCGACAATCAGAATGTCTCTCTTGGCGGTGGCGCCGGGATACAGTCGGCACAGTTCATCGCTTCAAAAGGAGCGGGCGCCGTCATCACCGGCAATTGCGGGCCGAATGCCATGCGCACCCTTTCGGCCGCCGGTGTCAACGTCGTGATAGGCCAAACAGGAACAGTCCGTGAGGCTGCGGAAAAATTTAAAAGAGGAGAGCTTAACACTTCTCCTGAAGCCAATGTAGACGCCCATTACGGATCAAGCACGGGATCGAACTCGGGCATGGGCCGCGGCGCCGGATTAGGAGGCGGAGGAGGACGCGGCATGGGGCGCGGCATGGGGCGCGGCATGGGGCGTGGCATGGGCGGAGGTATGGGACGGGGCATGGGAAGTATGACGCAAGCAGATCAGCCCGAATTTACAGGTTCCTCCTCATCTCCATTACCCTCTAAGGCCGATGAGATTCGTGCTCTCAAAAAGCAGACACAGGATCTCATGGGGGAAATGCAGGAAATCCAAAAACGCATAGCGAGTCTTGAAGAAAATAATTAGGTTGTTATTTTTCACTTAAGCGTACTACCTGAAGGATTGGCGGTACCTAATGAAATTAGCGATCCCTGTTTGGGAAAACAAGGTTTCACCCGTTCTTGATACGGCGTCGAGACTACTGGTGGTGGAGGTGAAAGAAGACGGGGATCTGTCCCGTTTTGAGATCTTTCTTGATGAGAGAGACCTCTCAAGACGATGCTTGAGGATTAAAGGAATCGGTGTAGATACTCTGATTTGCGGGGCGGTGACCCGCCATTTCTCAGACATGCTCAAGGCTTCGGGGATCGACATTATACCCGGAATTTCCGGCCAGCCGGATGAAGTGCTCAGCGCCTGCTTCGAGGGAAGACTGGCCCACGATAAATACTTGATGCCCGGATGGAGCCGGGAGGGGCTGGAGGAGGCGCTAAAAGAGATCGATTTAAGAAGGTTTAACGAGCTTCGCAACAAATGATTATTAAGGGAGGTTCATCTTACGATGGCAAGCAAAGAACATGGTGCGGGACATGCTTCTCAAGATGATAAGCATGCCTTGCAGGATTTCGAGATTCAGCAGAAACTTTTTCACATCAAAAACAAAATTCTGGTGATGAGCGGCAAGGGAGGGGTAGGAAAGAGCAGTGTAGCAGCATATCTTGCCGTCTCCCTTGCCAAAAAAGGCTTTAAGGTGGGCCTTATGGATGTGGATCTTCACGGCCCGAGTATTCCAAGGCTTTTGGGATTGCAAGGAACGATCCAGCCGTCCTCAAAAGAGGGAAAAGCAACCCCCGTTTATTTCATGCCGAACCTGGAGGTTATTTCTATTGAAACCTTGATGGGAGAAAATAAGGATGTGGCCACCATCTGGAGAGGTCCTCTCAAAATCGGCGTGATTCGACAGTTCATTTCCGATATTGAGTGGGACGATCTAGACTTCCTGGTAATTGATTCTCCCCCGGGCACGGGCGATGAACCTTTGACCGTGGCACAGACGATTCCCGACGCCAAGGCGCTGATCGTCACCACCCCTCAAGAGATTTCGTTGGCCGATGTACGAAAATCCATCAACTTCTGCCGCATCGTAAAGATGGAAATCATCGGCATCGTGGAAAATATGAGCGGGCTCATTTGCCCCCACTGCCAAAAAGAAATCGATCTTTTCGGCGCGCGGGGAGGAGAACTCCTGGCAAAAAAGGAAAATCTACCTCTTATCGGTAAGCTCCCTCTTGACCCGGAAGTTGTTCGACAGGGCGATGCAGGGCGCGCTGCGGCTGTTTTGGAAAAGGATACACCCTATGGGCGGGCCTTCAGCGCGATGGTTGACGAAGTGGTCAAAAGAGCTGGTGATTCCCGCAAGACGCCATTTGTTATGCACCCGCCTCAAACGGCCGAACAAGCCCAAGCGGAGCCGAGCCCCCGAAGCATCGAACCCCTTGAGGAGGAATCAAATATGGATAAAGTTATTTTCGCTGTTCCTGTTGCCGGAGGCAAGCTCTGCGCTCATTTCGGACACTGCGAGCAATTTGCACTTGTTGAAACGGAAAAGGGAGAAATAAAGGGCAAGACAATGCATACGCCCCCTGCCCATGAACCAGGAGTTCTGCCCGCTTGGCTGCACGAAATGGGCGCTCATATTATTATCGCGGGGGGTATGGGCTCAAGAGCACAAGGACTCTTTAATGAGAACGGCATCAGGGTCATAACCGGCGCTCCCCAGGACAGTCCTGAATCTCTTGTGAACCAGTATCTCAAAGACAGCCTGGTGACCGGCGGGAACATTTGCGATCATTGAAAAAAGAGCGGCCCAAGGTGCACGAAGCACGATACACGGGAAATACGATACCACGGTTTGCCTGTGGTTTCAGCCTTAAATCATTAGTCTTGCACCTGGACCGATTTTTATGACTGTAACACTCCACACTTCAAGGAGGTCGTAATGACACCAGGAGGACAAGGGCAAGGAGGGAATATGGGACGAGGCGGACAGGGCGGCCGCGGCTTAGGCCCCGGAGGCGACTGCGTGTGTCCCAAATGCGGCCAAAAAGCTCCCCACGAAAGGGGAAAGCCCTGCATGGAGATGAAATGCCCTAAGTGCGGAACACCTATGAGAAGAGAATAAGCTTCGGGAGTAGCGTTTATGGATAATGTTAAGGATAAGAATTTAAAAAATGACAGTTCAGGGGAGCAAGAGGTGACTCCCATGGAAGTGGCCTTTTACAGGTGGCTTCATTCCCTTCAATGGAAAAACTCGGAGATCCCCGACGGCCATGCTTGTTTGACGGGCAAGTGCGGTGATACCATGGAGATTTTTTTGAAGTTTAACGGTGAATGCATAAAAGAAGCGGCCTATCTGACCAACGGGTGCATCTCCAGCAAAGTCTGCGCCGCCCTGGCTGCGCAAATGGCGCAGGGAAAGACTCCCGACGAGGCTGTAGGGATTACTGCTCAAACCATCCTTGAGCTTCTTGGTGATTTTCCCAAAGGAGAGGAGCATTGTGCCTTTTTGGCTGCAGAGACATTGCAGGAAGCGCTTCACAACTACATGCTCAAACAAAGCAAGAGACACTCCGACAAAGACACCAAGGCATGAGAATAGAAATCCACCGCGAGGGTGTGTTTATCTTCTGCAAGGAGGTCGCTTGTGAATGAGAAAACCGACACCCATGTTATTTGGACCGAAACAACTACGACAGGGATATGACATATGATCATCAGTATTGCAAGCGGGAAAGGCGGAACAGGGAAAACAACGGTGGCTACCAATCTCGCCGTTTCATTGGGCAAGGGCGTGCAATTGCTGGACTGCGATGTTGAGGAACCTAACGCCCATCTATTTGTAAACCCTGTTTTCGAGAAGACGGAGGTCTTTACTGCTGCCGTTCCCGAAGTGGATGAGGAGAAGTGCAACCTGTGCGGTAAATGCGGTGAAATATGCCAGTTTAAAGCCATCGTGGTCATCGGTAACACAGTCCTGCCTTTCCCTGAACTTTGCCATAGCTGCGGCGGGTGCATGGCGGTCTGTCCGGAAAAAGCTATTCGAGAAGGGGAAAGGGTTCTTGGAATCACCGAAGCCGGTCATAGTGGCGATCTGGAGTTCGTGCACGGCAGGCTGCGGGTCGGAGAAGCCATGTCCCCTCCCCTTATCAGGAAGGTCCGCTCCTTCGCGAAGCCCGGCGCCATCACTATAATCGATGCTCCGCCCGGCACCTCCTGCCCGGTCATCGCATCCATCAAAGGCGCCGACTTCGTTCTCCTGGTCACAGAGCCGACTCCTTTCGGGCTGCATGATCTTAAACTAGCGGTGGGAGCAGTTCGCATCCTGGGTATCCCATGCGGTCTTGTCATCAACCGTTCGGACATGGGAGATGATCGCGTCAGGGAGTACGCCGAAGACGAGGCCTTGCCCATCCTGATGGAAATTCCCTTCGACCGGAGCATTGCCGAGGCATACTCAAGAGGGCAAATGATCGTTGACATGATGCCGGAGTGGAGAGAAAAATTCCTTCAATTGTACGATGGAATGGTTGAGCTTGTGAAAGCTGCGAACCGTTGAACGGTGTTTACCAGGAATCAAGGAACAGGCAGGTATAGGGAGCTGTAATGAAAGAACTCGTGATCATAAGCGGCAAGGGGGGCACCGGCAAGACAAGCCTTATTGCCGCTTTTTCATCCCTTGCTGAAGACAAGGTTTTGTGCGACGCCGACGTTGACGCGGCGGACCTGCACCTTATCATGAATCCCACCACAAAGGAGCGCCACGACTTCCAAAGCGGCCATGAAGCAATCATCAACGCAGACAAGTGCACTCAGTGCGGTGTGTGTCGCGATCTTTGCCGGTGGAACGCGGTCCGCGAAGATTTCACAATCGATTCCCTCGACTGCGAGGGCTGTGGGGTTTGTGTGTATTTCTGCCCGGAAAAAGCCATCGACTTTCCCATTAAAACCTGCGGCGAATGGTATATTTCCGAAACACGTTTCGGACCCATGGTTCATGCCCGCCTGGGCATTGCGGAGGAAAATTCGGGTAAACTGGTGAGCCAGGTGAGGCAGGAAGCCAAAAAACTTGCCGAGGCAAAGGGAATTGAGCTGATACTCACCGACGGGCCGCCCGGGGTGGGCTGTCCGGTCATCGCTTCTTTGGGTGGGGCGAATGCCGCGCTCATTGTCACCGAACCTACCGTTTCCGGAAGACATGACATGGAGCGGGCAGCTCAACTGGCTGATTTCTTCAGAGTGCCGGTCATGGTCTGCGTCAACAAGGCCGACATCAACCCGGAAGCCGCTTCCGATATCCGAAGATTCTCTGAGGAAAAAAGTTATGCCTTCCTGGGTACGATTCCCTTTGACCCGGTTTTCACAAAAGCCATGGTGGCAGCTCAGACTGTTTTCGAGTACGACCAAAGGTCAGAGGCCGCAGGGGCGATATCTAAGATTTGGAATGCATTAAAAGCAAAAATGGAGTCCTGAAATAAAGCTCTTGTTGATCAGACCTAAAATAGGGAGAGCCATTTTTGAAAACTAAACACAAAGAGGAAATCATTATCATTCAGTGCACCCGATGCCTTACAAAAAACCGGGTTCCTGCGGGAAGGCTTAACGATCATCCCCTTTGCGGAAAGTGTGGCGCACCATTGCCCGGGATCTCTTCTCCTGCGTATCCTATAGACGTAACCGACCAATCTTTTGAAGAAGAAGTGCTTTCTTTTGTCGGGCCCGTGCTCATGGATTGCTGGGCACCTTGGTGTGCTCCTTGTCGAACGGTTGCCCCTGTCCTTGATCAATTGGCGGCAGAATATACCGGTAGAATTAAAGTTGCGAAATTGAACGTCGACGAAAACCCGATGATTGCGTCCCGTTACCTCATCCAGAGCATTCCCACTATGCTCTTTTTCAAGAACGGAAAGCAAATCGATAAACTTGTCGGAGCCCAACCCAAGGTGGAAATTGAAAAGCATTTGCGCCCTCTCCTTTAAGGTATAAAGAACTACAATTGTGTGTATTCATCCTATTTGTTGCTTTATTTAGCAAAATTAAGCTGAAGTTTATTTTTTTAAGAACCCTAAAAGGAGGGGACCTTGCTTTTGCTTGAATAGGCCGGATCCGTGTGTTAAAGATGTTTCCTAACGTGTCTTATTTTAGGATTTCGGCAACGGCAGCCATTGGGTGCGCCATGATTCGGATCTTGGGGGCAATGATTGGAAAGTAATTCGCTCATCGAAACAGGCAGGGCGAGCAGGAAACTTACGTTTCCTAATCCTGGATTGATGGCAATGCTTTGCGGCGAGCACAATTCACACCTCCGCATGGTGGGGAAAAAAATCGGTTTGGCCGTAAATGTTAGAGGCAATGAAGTCAGCCTTTGCGGGGGAGATTGGGAAATCGAACTGGCGGAAAAGGTGCTCAATCAGCTTTACGAACTGGTGGATGCAGATTATCCAATATACGCAAACGACGTGGAATTTGCAGTCCGAATTCTTAGCGGTGACCGGTCGGCAGACCTTAAACGGATTTTCATGGATAAAGTCTATGTTGCTTCCGACAAAACCACAATTACGCCAAAGAGCATCAACCAGAAAGCTTATATCGACAGTATACGAAGGTTTGATATTGTTTTTGGAATCGGTCCGGCAGGGACGGGTAAAACATACCTTGCCATGGCAATGGCTGTTTCTTACCTCGTCAAGAAGGAGGTAAAAAGGATTGTCCTTGCCAGACCCGCTGTGGAGGCGGGGGAACATCTAGGCTTTCTGCCGGGTGATCTTTACGAAAAAGTCAATCCATACCTCAGGCCTTTATATGATGCTCTCCACGATATGATGGATTTCGAGAACGCCTCGCGCCTGATCCAAAGAGGCGTTATTGAGGTTGCGCCTCTTGCTTTCATGCGGGGAAGGACGCTAAACGACTCCTTTGTGATTCTTGACGAAGCCCAAAACGCCACGACGGAACAGATGAAGATGTTTTTAACAAGGCTTGGTTTCAGTTCAAAAGCGGTGATCACGGGTGATGTCACTCAGACCGATCTCCCGGAGGGAAAAGTCTCAGGCCTCATTGAGGCCCGGAACATTTTGGAAGGGATCAAAGGAATAAGGTTCATTTACTTTTCCAGAGAGGACGTAGTGCGCCATCCTTTGGTTCAAGAAATCATCGACGCCTACGAGCGAAGGGAAAGGCAGAAAGAAGTCCGACCAAAAACAAACGACAATCCTTCTTAGAGTATCGGAATTTTGGTATGTCTGATAAAGCGAAACTAAAAACTCTGATCAGCCGCAAACCGGCTAAAAAGCCGGAGAGGGAATCTACTTTTAAACGATGGTTTTCCGGGCTTGGACAAGAATGGTTCACTCCTCGTCAATTGGAATGGATTCTCCTGGTCATATTGAGCATGACGACTTCTCTTCTGCTTTTTCCAACCATCCTCATCAAGTCCGCCGATTACCGCATAGGAGACGTAGCCGCCAGAGATATCAAAGCGTCCCATGATTTCCTCATCGAGAACAAGGAACTTACGGAAAAAGACCGTGAAAAGGCAACAAGAGAAGTGCTTGCCGTCTATGATTTCGACAGCGCCGCTCTCAACCTGGTGCCCTCTATCAGAGAAGCCTTCTCTCAAAGCCGTCAGCAATCCGGTCAACCCTTTGATCCCAACGGCCAGGATCAACCTGAAAAGACGTTTCTAAGGGGATCGGAAACATACAATCTCGCCAAGGAACGTTTCTTCGGAATCCTTGAGTTGACACCGGACGAAGAGCTTTTTGCTCAGTTTGCAGAGGCCGGTTTTCCGGTGATTCTGGAAGAGGCGATTATCGGACTTCTTACAGAAGTTTCAGAAAAAGGAATCCTTACAAACAAAACTATGATGCGAAACCAGATGGAAAGAGGCGGCATTGTCCTTCACGAACTCTACTCTAAAAAGGAAACCAGGGTTGCGGACGGCGAGCGCTTTTTTGATGTTGCCGGCGCGAGGAATTACATCCGAGGCCAGAGCAAAATGCTTCAGGAAAAGATCGGTTCTCCCGCGCTGGCGGAATCGGTTCTAAAGCTCACGCAACTCTTGATCAGGCCCAATCTAACCTACAACCAGAGAGAAACGGAGTCGAGAAGGGAACTGGCCAGGGAGTCGGTGAAGCCTGTGTATTACAAGGTGAAGAAAGGTGAAATGCTCGTGCGGGAGGGAGAAAGAATCGATCCTGCACATCTTCTCAAACTCACTGAGGGAAATAAGCCTCTGCGAGGGATGAATCTTATCGGTCGTGTGCCCGCGATGGCCGTCCTGATCGGTATCCTTCTCTCTGTGCTCTATATCGTCGGAGCTCAGTCCCTTAAAAAGGACAGCCGGCATATCCTTTTTTCCGGTGTCACCATTTTTTTTCTATTCATTTTCATGTGGGTCTACAACTTCGTTGCCGAAGAGGTGGCAAGAGGCTTTCCTGTCTTTTCTTCAACCGTTCTGCTTTTTGCGATGCCCGTCGCCTTCGGAACAATGCTGATTTCCATATTCCAAGGAATGAACGTGGCTCTAGCGGCCTCTTTAATCGTCTCAGTATTGGCATCTCTTCTCACTGAGGGTCGATCGGAAATTTTTGTCTATTTTTTTATCAGCAGTCTTGCCGCCGCCTATGGGGTAAAAAACTGCAATGAGAGAGTGGTCCTTATAAAAACAGGGCTCATGGTAGGCCTGATCAATATCCCGTTGAGTGTTGCGGTACAGACCCTCTACGGCTCATTTTACAGCGTCGACACCCTGATCGCCGTGACTGCAGGCTTTATCGGAGGGCTCCTTGCCGGGATCATAGCAACGGGGATTCTACCTCTCATCGAGGTTTCCTTCGGCTTTACCACCGATATTAAGCTTTTGGAACTGGGCAACCTTGATCAACCTCTCCTGCGAGAGCTCATGGTGCAGGCGCCCGGAACCTATCATCACAGTGTTATTCTCAGCAACATGGTAGAAGCCACGGCAAAAGCGATCCACGCCAATCCCCTTCTTGCGAAGGTGAGCGCCTACTACCACGATATCGGCAAAATCAAGAAGCCTCTCTATTTCATCGAAAACCAAATGGGCGTTGAAAACAAACATGAAAAGCTGGCTCCGTCAATGAGCAGTCTCATTCTTATCTCTCACGTTAAGGACGGTGTGGAGCTGGCAAGAGAATACAAGCTGGGAAGGGAAATCATTAACATTATTCAGCAGCACCACGGCACAAACCTCATCTCTTATTTCTACCATAAAGCCCAAGAGCGGGTACTAACAAAGAGCGGTAAGGTCGCGGACGTCAAGGAAGAAGACTTCCGCTACCCCGGACCCAAGCCTCAAACCAAAGAGGCTGGACTGGTAATGCTGGCGGATATGGTAGAGGCGGCGTCAAGGTCCCTCATCGACCCCACCCCTGCCCGCATTCAGGGAATGGTACAGAAAATCATAAACAAGGTCTTTTCCGACGGTCAGCTTGACGAATGCGAACTCACCTTGAAGGATCTCCACGAGATTGCCAAAGGCTTTAACAAAACCCTGAGCGGAATTTTTCATCAGCGTATCGAATACCCTGAGATCATAGCCAAAGGCACAAAAAAGGTGAAAAATGGAAGTTCAGATCAGATCCCAACGGAAGATTCCACAGCTAAGAAATCAGAAGATAAGGAAGAAACTCAAAAAGGTCTTAGAAGACTTGGACTTACCTGACGCCGAACTGAGCATTCTCCTTACGGACGACGCAACTATTTCGGATTTGAACCTGCGCTATCTCGGCAAAGAAGGGCCTACGAATGTACTCGCTTTCCCCATGGACGAAGGACGGCGGTGCGGAGGGACACTGATGCTCGGCGATGTTGTTGTTTCAACGGATACGGCTCTGAAGGAATCCAATCAGACCGGGGAGCCCCCTGAGCATACCATCTTCAGGCTTCTTATTCATGGGGTTTTACACCTTCTGGGTCATAATCATGAAAAATCATTGACAGAAGCACGGCGCATGCGGAAAGAAGAAGAAAGGCTGCTGGCCTTAATCTTGTAATAGGAGGTTCAATGTATGGCCCGTCTTGCCGTGAACGTTGATCATGTCGCTACCCTTAGGCAAGCAAGAGGCATTCGCGAGCCCGACCCCGTTATTGCTGCAGGAATCGCTGAATTGGCCGGGGCCGAAGGGATTATATGCCATCTCCGCGAGGACCGGCGTCACATTCATGACCGGGATCTTCGCCTTCTTCGTGAGACAGTGAAAACAAAGCTCAACCTGGAAATGGCTGCCGTGCCGGAAATGGTCCGCATCGCTAAAGCAACCAAACCTGACCTTGTCACCCTGGTTCCTGAGAAAAGGGAGGAACTGACGACCGAAGGGGGGCTGGACGTAAAATCAAAACACGAGCATTATAGGAAGGTTGTCAGGCAGCTAAAGGAAAAGGGTATCCATGTCAGCCTCTTTATCGATCCTGATCCGAAGCAGATTGAAATCGCGCACCGAATCGGCGCCGACGTTGTTGAAATTCACACGGGCCATTACGCGGAGGCGAGTACGGAGGCCGAAATACTGAAACAGTTCGACCGTATTGCAAAAGCCTCGGATAAGGCACACGAACTTGAACTTGGTCTCAGCGTCGGGCATGGCCTGAACTACGTGAACATCCATCGATTCAAAGGGCTGACAAAAATCGAAGAGTACAGCATCGGGCACAGCATCGTATGCAGAGCTGTTTATGTTGGATTAGAACAAGCCGTAAGGGAAATGATAACTCTATTGAGGGAATTCTGACGTCTATGATCTTCGGCGTAGGTATCGATCTTGTAAATATCCCCAGAATGGAAGCGGTGCTGCAGAGGTGGGGAGAACGATTTGTTAAAAGAGCTTTTACAGACGGGGAAGCTCTGGTCTGCTATCAAAGGGCTTATCCCGCTGCATCCTTTGCTCTTCGATTCGCCGCCAAAGAGGCTTTTTCAAAAGCTATCGGTCTGGGAATGAGAAGCGGAATCAGATGGCGCGACATTGAGGTCTTGCACCTGCCCGGAGGAAAGCCCATTATTAAATTGAAAGGTAAATCCTCTAAAGCCTGTCGTGAAAAAGGGATTGCCCGGATTCACCTTAGCCTTTCCGACGAAAGCCAATATGGGGCGGCGGTGGTAATCCTGGAGGAAAAGGATGAGACTCGTCAAAGCCTTTGAAATGCAGGAAATGGATCGCTTCACCATCCAGGAAATGGGAATCGCCGGCATCGTTTTGATGGAGAATGCGGCCAGAGGAGCGACCCACATTTTTTTGGAGCATTTCGAGCCTCCTCGAAATGCTCGCGTTCTTTTCCTCTGCGGCGGAGGCAACAATGGTGGGGACGGATACGTAATGGCGCGCTGTCTCCAACAAAAGGGTTTACAAGTCTCAGTCCTTGTCCTGTGCGAACGGCAAAAAATCACCGGGGACGCCCTGACTAATCTAAATGTCCTTGAGCGAATGGGTCTCGATGTACAGGACGTGCCGGGCCCGGAGCCCTGGGCCTCTTGTCTCAGTCTCCTGGAAAATGCGGATTTCATTGTAGACGGGATTCTCGGCACAGGTTTGAAGTCTTCGGTTAGGGGCTTTTATCGACAGGTTATCGGAGATGTTAACGCTTCGTTAAAGCCGGTAATGGCGATTGATATCCCTTCAGGACTTAACGCGGACACGGGCGCCGTTATGGGAGCGGCTATCCGGGCTGACGTAACCGCAACATTCGGCTTTCCCAAGCTCGGTCAACTGCTTTTTCCCGGCGCCGGGCTGGTAGGACGACTTATCAGGGTTGACATCGGGATTCCGGGGGCATCGGCCGACCGGGTTTCAAACCAATGCCGATTAACGGAAATACAAGACATCAGAGAGGCTCTCCCTGTTGAAGGGCCGGATATTCACAAAGGGGCAAGAGGGCACCTGCTGCTTCTTGCAGGGTCCACCGGAAAAACAGGTGCTGCTGTCCTAGCCTCCCTGGCCGCTCTGAGGGCAGGAGCAGGCCTCGTCACCTTAGGCATTCCCCGCAGTTTGAATCCCATTCTCGAAAATAAATTGACCGAGCCCATGACCCACCCTTTACCGGAAACAGAGGCAGGGACGCTTTCCCTCGGGGCTGAGCAAGAAATTTTGAAGCTCCTTCAAGGGAAAAACGCACTCGCCCTTGGACCTGGTCTATCAACCCACGAAGAGACGGTTGTGCTGATCAGACGGATCGTCTCCCATTGTCCCCTTCCGATCGTTATTGATGCAGACGGGTTGAATGCCCTTGCCGGTGACCGCACTTCCCTGCATTTCGGCTGTGAAGAGGTGATCCTCACGCCCCATCCCGGCGAAATGGCAAGGCTTACGGGTCTTAGCAACTCTGAAGTGCAGGCCGACCGCATAGGCCTGGCTTCCAGCTTCGCCCGTGACCATGGTTGCCACCTTGTTTTGAAAGGCGCCCGGACCGTCATTGCAGGACCCGACGGACGCATTCACGTGAACCCCACCGGCAACCGGTCCCTTGCAAGCGGCGGGTCCGGCGATGTTTTGACGGGGCTCCTGGGGGGGCTTCTCGCCCGGGGCTTACCTCCGGAGAAAGCCGCCGTGTGCGGTGTTTATCTCCATGGTCTATCAGCCGATTACGTTGCCGAAAAAATGGGGCAAGTGGGCATGCTGGCCGGAGACCTCCTCGAGGCGATTCCTCGCCTAATGGCAGCTCTTTCAGCAGGGCAATGGCCCCTAGGAGCACCGCCTCCGGAAAAAGATCTTTACTATCCTCTTTAGTGAAAACGGCCTTGCAGAAACCCTTTTCCCAATGAACGAGATATCTGATTACACGGTTTTCACGGAATCGGACGAGGATACGGTTGAATTGGGCTCCACCTTCGGCAAATGCCTGAAGCACGGTGATGTGGTGGCTCTGGCGGGTGAACTTGGCAGCGGCAAGACGTGGTTCACCAAGGGCATCGCACGAGGTCTCGGCATCAGCCGAAATATTATCGTCACCAGCCCTTCCTTCGCCCTAGTCAATGAATACCCGGGCAGAATAACCCTTTACCACATCGATGTTTACCGTTTGGAAACACTCCCCCAATTGTTTAACGCCGGGGTCGATGAATACTTTCACGTCGGCGGTGTCGCCGTTGTCGAGTGGGCCGATCGTTGGCCTCATATTCTCCCGGAAGACGCTCTCAAGGTCAAACTTGTTATCCTTGACGAACACTCAAGAAGCATAACCTTTTCAGTCCGGCCCGGGAGAGGCGCGTCCGTTCTAGAAGCCCTAAAAATATCTTGGAAAACATGAGGTTTGCAGTTTACCCTCTTGTTTGCATTCCTTCATTCTGATATCGTGTGAATCTAATGCCCCATTCCGTAACCTCTTTCATTGATTGTTGATTTTGAAAGCTCAAAATGTTAAGAAAATTCAAATATCGAAATTCCCATCTCCGTGTTATATAGACTTTCATAAAATCATTCTGGCAAGGCCGGAGGGACGAAGCCGTGGAGGCGCGCCGCCGGTAGGCCACACAGTTAATTGCAGCCGATAAACCAGTCCAAAATCGTTTTATGGAAGTCTACAGGAAGCAGGTAAAGGATATTTTATGGCGCTTGTTGTTCAGAAATACGGCGGCACATCCGTCGGTACTGTCGAAAAGCTGCGGAACGTTGTCGAGCGCGTTCTGGAATACTACAGGGAAGGTAACCAACTCGTCGTTGTCCTTTCGGCAATGGCAGGCCAGACCGACGCACTGATCAAGCTTGCCGGACAGATTTGCAATGACCCGGACCCCAGAGAGCTTGATGTTCTCATGGCTACAGGCGAACAAGCCTCCGTAGCTCTTTTCGCCATGGCCGTCAAATCCATGGGCTACGATGCCCGTTCACTTCTAGGATTTCAGGTCGCTATTCATACGGACCATCTTTATGGAAAGGCGCGAATTCATGAGATCGATACCACAAGAATTACCAACGAGCTGAAGAAAGGCAGAATTCTCGCCGTCGCCGGTTTTCAGGGCCTGGATGATGAGGGAAACATCACAACCCTTGGCCGAGGAGGATCGGATACCACCGCCGTGGCACTCGCCGCCGCGCTCAACGCCGATGTTTGCGAAATCTACACAGACGTTCAGGGCGTGTTCACCACAGACCCTAACATCTGCCCCAAAGCAAGAAAAATGGACTATATCTCATACGATGAAATGCTTGAGCTCGCAAGCCTTGGAGCCAAGGTTTTAGAAATTCGGTCTGTAGAGTTCGCCAAGAAATACAATGTACCCATTCATGTCAGATCAACCTTTTCCAGGGAAAGGGGAACTATGGTCGTTGCTGAAACAAAGGATATGGAGAAGGTGCTCGTCTCCGGAGTCGCCTACAACAAGAACGAAGCCAGGATCACCGTTAGGAAGGTGCCCGATCGGCCCGGCACCGCAGCTCTTATTTTTGAACCCATGTTTGCCGCGGGCATCGTAGTGGACATGATCGTTCAAAACACTAGTGAAGACGGCACAACGGATCTGACCTTCACAGTTCCGAAAGCCGATTTTGAGAAAAGTCTAAAGCTGGTCAGCGAGGTAGCCAGGGAGATCAAGGCTGAAAAAGTGCTTGGAGATGAAAACATCGCCAAGGTATCCATTGTCGGTGTGGGCATGCGGAACCACGCCGGGGTAGCACAGAAAATGTTCAAGGTCCTGGCGAATGAAAACATCAACATCACCATGATAAGCACCTCCGAAATTAAGATATCCTGCGTTATCGAAGACAAATACACGGAACTTGCGGTCCGGGTGCTACATGAAGCCTTTGGACTCGAAAATGGTCCCACTGAAGATTGCTGACAAAATATCGGCCATTTCGGTCCTTCTTCTCATCCTTTTGACGCTTCATTACCTGAAGCCTTCTCCAAGCTCGCCTTCCTCCCCCACCCTTCCGGGCCACGCGCATATTTACGTTCAAGTAGACGGGGAGGTCAAGCACCCGGGTGTTTATGCTTTCTCTCGGGAACCCTCGGCAGGAGAGGCGCTTTTAAGAGCAATCGTTCTGAAAAGGAAATGTAAAGAAGTGGATCTTTCTCAGTGGTCGGCGCTGCCCTCAGGATCCAAAATTCTCGTTCTTTATGATGGGCAAACGTGTAAGATTCTCCTGTCGGAAATGGGCGCCCATTACAAGGTCTCGCTCGGCATTTCCCTGTCTGTGAACAGTGAGTGCCAAGAGGGATTTACAGCAATTCCGGGTATCGGCGTCAAACTGGCTGGGGCAATCGTGCGGGAGAGAGAGCGCCGTGGAGGATTCAAAACCGTGGATGAAATTTCAGGCGTCCCCGGAATAAAAAAGGCTCTATTCAGAAAAATAAAGCCCTATCTCTCTCTGTAGGGCCGGTGCCGGCTGAAGAAAACGGGTCATATCAATCATATGAATGTACTAGGCATCGACACCTCTTGTGACGACACCTCCGCCGCCATTGTGGTTGACGGTAACGTCCCCCTGTCCAATGTGGTTTATTCCCAGATCTGCCTGCATCATCCTTACGGAGGAGTCGTTCCCGAGCTTGCCTCCAGGGAACATCTCCGGAATATCGTGGAAGTGGTGGATCAGGCTTTCGCCAAGGCCGCAATTGATCAACAGGACCTTGACGGAATTGCCGTCACTATCGGCCCGGGTTTGATCGGATCCCTCCTAGTGGGCCTGTACTATGCAAAGGGTCTGTCTTTTGTCCTCGGGGTGCCTTTTATCGGAGTGAACCATCTGGAAGGTCATATTCTTTCGGTATTCCTGGAGGAATCAGTGCCGGACTTTCCTTTTGTCGCCCTCACAGTCTCCGGAGGTCACACGTCACTTTACCATGTTGCTGGGTTTGGCCGCTATACTTCACTGGGTCAGACACTCGACGATGCGGCCGGAGAAGCCTTCGACAAAGTAGCCAAGCTTCTTGGTCTCGGCTACCCTGGAGGTCCCGTCATCGAAAAGCTGGCCGTGGAAGGGAACCACGAGAAGATTCGATTCCCCAGAGCGTATCTCACCCGAGGCTCCCTTGACTTCAGCTTCAGCGGGCTGAAAACGGCTGTCGCTCTTTTTGTGAGGAAATGGCGGGAAACCGGTGAACCTCTTGGAATCTCTGCGGCGGATGTGGCGGCATCTTTCCAGGAGTCGGTCATCGATGTCTTGGTCCAAAAAGTCATGGAGGCCGTCGAGAAATCCGGGGTTTCATCCGTTGTGATCGCCGGCGGCGTAGCCTGCAACAAGACACTAAGAGACAGGCTCATCGAACAAGCCGCATCCCAAGCTGTGGCGGTTTTTTTCCCCCGACCAGCCTATTGCACCGACAACGGCGCCATGATTGCAGTTGCAGGGTATCATCGGCTCTTTCGCGGTGAACGATCGGATCTTTCGGTAGACGTACGATCCAGATTCCCGATCGACGATCTTGAGCCCATTTTGTTCGACAGGTGAGACTGCGGAATCCATGAAAAGCGCAAAGGGCAACGGGGTACGAAACAACCGGAAAGGAAACAGGATCAGGAGGATTCTTAAATACCTTTATCTGCGTTTCATCCGGCTCAGAGGCCAACCACATGATATCGCTCTGGGCATAGCCTTTGGCATTTTTGCAGGTAGTATCCCGATTGTTCCATTCCAAACGGCTTTAGCCGTCTTTCTTGCTCTCATTTTCAAGGGGAGTAAAATAACTGCTGCGCTGGGCACCTGGATCAGCAATCCGTTAACCTGGTATTTTTTTTACTTTTACAGTTATAAAATAGGGGCTTGGATTCTGGGACTTCGCAGCACGCACAAAGTTTCTCACGCCATCCTGACGTCTATTCATGATGGGGAAAGCATCTGGCTCATTTTTAGACAAGCAATGGCTGCCGGCGGTGGGTTCATGGCCGCCTTTTTGTTGGGCGGATTGGTCCTTGGAGCGGTTTTCTCCATTCCCTCCTACTTCGTCTCGCTCCGCATGATTCGCTATTTTCAAACATATCGTACTAATGCGGGAAAGGTCGGATCTTGCCGGACAAACAATCTGTAGCAAAATTGCCGCCCTTGCGGGCAAAAAAAAGACTCGGACAGCATTTTCTCCGCGACCCCGACGTCATCGAACAAATAATCCGTCAAGCAAGATTAAACCCGGATCTGAGAGTGATTGAAATCGGGACTGGATTAGGAGCCTTGACCCTGCCGCTCGCTCAGTCCGTCTGTTATGTGATCGGGATAGAAAAAGATGTTCGTCTTGTCGAAATTCTCGAAGATCGTCTTCTCCGAAAGGGAATTAGAAATGTCACCCTTATCAAAAAAGATATTCTCAAGACTGATTTAAGGGAAATAGCTCGATCCCTTGGAAAAAACCTTCAGATGATCGGCAACCTCCCATTCAATATCTCTTCCCCCTTCTTGTGGAAACTCATCAGGAACAAGGATATCATTAGCCGTGCCGTTCTTACCTTCCAGGCTGAAGTGGGCCGAAGGCTGACCGCTGAACCGGGAAATAAACGGTATGGTGCCATAACCGTGCTGGTCCAATACGATGCTCGCATTTTGCCCCTTTTCGAAATTCCTAAAGAAGCTTTTTCCCCGCCACCAAAAGTAGGATCTATGGTGGTGGAAATCGATTTTACAAGGCCTCACCCCGTAAGGGCGGCACACGAAACTACTCTGAGGATAGCGGTAAAAGGAGCGTTTGCCCACAGGAGAAAAACCCTAATCAATTCCCTAAAGGGATCTTTCCCGGAATGGCCTCAGGAGAAGATCCTCAAAGCTATGGAGAAAAGCGGCATCGAACCGAAACAAAGAGCTGAAGCTCTTGGAATCGACGATTTCATTCGCTTGAGTGATGCTCTGGACTCACCTTAGCAAACGACCCCGCCGCTTCACTTCAGGGGTATATATACGAAAACTTGCTGGGAATTTGCCTTTGGCGGGGATATGGAGTCAAGAAAAGATCATTGCGCTTGAGGTAATCTAGAGGGTCATTATGGGCAAGAATCCGAGCATGTCGATGAATATTAAAGCGATCGACCACATCGTCCTTACGGTTAAGAATATCGACTCAACTTGTGCGTTCTATGCCCAGGTGCTCGGAATGCATGTGACAACCTTTGACAAGAGCAGAAAGGCCCTGTCTTTCGGAACGCAAAAGATCAATCTGCATCAGCACGGGCAAGAATCTGAACCAAAAGCTTCAAAACCTACCCCGGGGTCGGCTGACCTTTGTTTTGTCACTGCTGTGCCTCTTTCGGACGTAATCGAACATCTGAAGCTCAACTGTGTTGAGTTACTGGAAGGACCTGTTCAGCGAACAGGTGCAGTAGGTGCCGTTCTGGCAGTGTATTTCCGCGATCCGGATGGAAATCTTATTGAGGTATTGAACTATGAAAGCGCATAGCGGGTGCGTTCAACGGATTGCCGTTCAATCCGGCTCCCGGTGACCCACATCGTTACGATTTGTTTTGCTAATCTCTTGCGTAGCACCTCCGGGAACGGGGCGCAATTTTCTTCTGACAAGATGCAGGCCAACAAGCGCAACAGCGCCTGTAACGGTCGGTCCCAGCCCGGGCATAACGGCGAGAGCGGCCACAATCAACCAGAGGATCATGTCAACGAAGTGGTATCGGAAAACCGTCCGTCCGCCAAAGAAATTCGCAAAGGCGAGGACAAAAACCACACCAGAGACAACAGCGTGCAGGAAGCCCGGAAAGCCGGCCTGTGCCAACATCCCCGGATAGATGATAAAGAGAAACGGGATAA
>JAFGDM010000083.1 GCA_016932115.1 Deltaproteobacteria bacterium
ATAGTCCGTTCTTCTTGCCGTAAACGCGATGACGCTCCCAATCGCAGTCGCCATTCCCGCGAAGAGTGTCAATCCGAACGCAATCCAAACCTCTCTCATGCGGTTTCTCTCCTAGAGGCCAACGGTTGGTTCACAGGCGCGAGGATACAAGCGTCCTCGCGAAAGCAGATGTTCTGCTGAACTATTCATAGTGAGTCCACAATCGGATGACCTTCACGATCTTTTTATCCTCTATCACTTGATAGACCAATCGATGTTGAATATTGATACGACGTGAATAGGCTCCAGCTAAATCGCCGACAAGCTTTTCATAAAAAGGTGGTTTTTGATAAGGGTTCTCACGCAGAATCTCGATTAATTGCTCAATTTTAGCTTTGAGACCAGAGGCAGATAATTTCTCGGCATCTTTTTGAGCTTGCCTTGTGAATACAGCCTTATAGTTTACCAATCGATTTCCTCTTTGCAGTCCTCAATAGGCGTTGCCAGACCTTCGCGAATAGACTCACGCATTCCTGGAATATTCAAAAGAAATATTGTTTCTTGAATTGACCGCCAGTCATCCTCTGACAAGAGAACTGCATTGCCTCTTTTACTCGTAATTACAATAGGTTCATGCGATAAAGACGCTTGGTCGATTAGACGGTATAACTTAGATCGTGCCTCGGTTGCTGATAATGTTGGCATAAAGCACCTCAATTCCTTTTCCACTAACGTACGTTAAACCGTACGGAATGTCAAGCTAAATTTCAGCAGAACGGCGCGGATCACAGGACGCGCTTTTTAGCGTTTCAGTGCAACTTCTTGGTTGGGGTTCCCACATTACCGTGATTTAAAATGTTTGTAATTTCTGATTTGATTATTGGGCAATTCCCACACTGCGGCTTGTATCGATTTATGATGAAAAGGCGCTGCCAAATCAGGCTCACTCCATTTCAAATCGAATATGCGTTTCCAGCTTTCAACAATCTTCCGGTGGTACTCATTATTCGGAATAGGTTTCTGATGAAGAAGTTAAGCCCTTGTTCCGATAATTCCGCTTCGAATTGTTCAGCATCTTGTTCCGTCTTGGGCAAATGCCAATAATTGAGCACATAATGCCACAGATCGAAATCTGACAAAAGCGCTGATCCCTCAAAGCACTCAAATTCAATCCTGATACCAGTTTCCCCTTTGCCAAGATGGCCTCCGGCCCGAAGGTCTGGTCTGCGTCGCTTTTCACCCTCCCATTGGAACCATGCCCACAAAGGAAAACACCATGATCTCGGAGGAGGACCAATATTGATCTCCATCTGTTCGACCATCCACTGATAAGGTTGGAGCCAGGATTCTTCAGTGATGTTTTCCCGCCTTGTCCGGAGAATTCCTCTGTTTTGAAGTTCTAACCAAGCTCTTTCTGTTTGTATAGTCCATAAAATCATTTCAATACGTCGGCCCCAACGGCTGAACTGTGCCGCGGCATAGCCCTTACCGTCTCCACAAGCGGCAGGTTAGGGCATAAAAAGATTGACAATCTACCTTAAATATGTACAATATGCTGTACAGGAGGAACCAAAATGGAAGCCATAACCTATACAGCTGCAAGACAGAACCTTGCGAAAACAATGGAAAAAGTCTGCAAAGACCGTGCTCCGATGATCGTAACAAGAAAATCCTCGGAATCTGTGGTTATAATGTCTCTTGAGGATTTTGAAGCCCTTGAAGAGACAGCCTACCTATTACGGTCACCCAAAAACACAAGAAGGCTGATTGAGTCCATCGCTCAACTCGAGAATGAAAAAGGAAATGAAAAGGAGCTTATAGAGTGAAGCTGATTTTCTCAGATCATGCCTGGGACGATTACATCTATTGGCAAAAAACTGATAAAAAGTCTCTTCGCCGTATCAGCACTCTCATCAAGGAAACAAAACGCAGCCCTTTTGAGGGTATTGGGAAACCTGAGCCTTTGAAACACGCGCTTTCCGGATATTGGTCCAGACGAATAGATGACGAGAACAGATTCGTCTACAAAGTTTCAGAAGATGCAATTCATATTGCCCAACTGAGATATCATTATTAAGTCATCTTCTAGCCCGTTGTGGTAGGAATGCCGGTTACCCGGCACCCCCACTCAGTCCCGGACATGCGGTTTTCCCGCATCCGATTCCTCGGTTGTACTCGTTTCCGCGTCAGCTTAGCCCAACGCAACCTGATGTAAGCGTCTCTTCTCTGTAGGCTTCGGTCTTGGTATCCCCATGTACTCAAGCACTCGTTTGAACTTCTCCCAAGTGTAGCTTTTTCTTTGGCTCCTGCGATTCAACCACTTCTTTGCAAACTTGATCGTTTGATAATAAAAAGACCACACTGAACGGGCATTTCCCCGCACATAGAAATAATTGTAGTGGCCGACCAGCTTGCTTTTAAGGGTTTTGAAGAATTGCTTCTTCGGCAGATGCCTTGCTGCCTTGAGCCATGCCTTCATTCATCGAAGGGCTGCCCATGGTTTAGATGGGGCCGTCCGGCGTTGCGCACGGATAATACCGTTGCGGTCTCTGTACCAGTAGAACTCAAACCCTAGAAATGAAAAGGTTCTACCTCGCTTCTTACTAGGGTGAAATCTGCTGAATCTTATGATCTTCGTCTTGGTCGGTTCCACTTCCAAATTATACCGGCCAAGTCTCTTTGGAAGTACATCATAAAACCGTCTGGCATCATCCCTGTACTGGAAGGCACACACCCAATCATCTGCATATCTGCACATGATCGCACGTCCCTTCATTCTCGGCTTCACTACCGCTTGAAACCATTCGTCTAATACTGTATGAAGGTAGATGTTCCTAATCAACCGCAAAAAGGATCGATCATTGACCCTTTCTTCCAGAATGGCTAAAAGCTGTTCATGATCGATATTATCAAAAAATCCTTTGATATCAGCTTCTACAATATACCCAAACACACCAAACTGGAACTGAAATACCAGATCGCTGACCGCATCCTTTGCACCCCTTTCTGGCCTATATCCGTATGAGCAGGGAAGAAAATCCTGTTCATAGATCGCTTCCAATATCATGGCAACTGCCTTTTGGACTATTTTGTCCTCAAGCGACGGAATGCCGAGTGGGCGCTGTTTACCGTTCTCCTTCTTGATGTAACGCCTTTTGATCAGTTTCGCCCGGTACCTCTTTTGCCGAAGTCTTTCGGCCAACCCTTCAAGGTTTCTTTCAAGATCGGCTTCATACTCCCTTACGGTTATGTCGTCATCTGCAATAGCCGAGCTCTTTTTCACACCCTCCCAAGCCAGATGCAACATATCCGCATTTAACATTCCATAGAGATCCCAAAAGCGATGTTGCTTGTTGAACCTCGCTGTTCTCACTATTCCCCGCAGGGAGGTTTGCACATCTTTGTCCGATCCTGCTGTGTCCGGCATATGTTTCCTTTGCGGGCTGCGTACTTCCGTCAGGTCCTTCCCCATGCCTGCGCTGACAAAACCTTGGCGTAGGCGTGTACGTGGCTTTCCCACGCTCAGAGTACTATGCCTGATACGACTCCCTCCCAACCAGGGTTCTTCCACTTCCGCTTCAGTTCCCCTTCCTGATCCAGGTCAAACTTAGGGTTACGCATAGTCCCGTTTCCGGGTTTCCCATTCGTGCCTCAATATCGTCATCCCTTATTCTTCCTCAGGAGTCGAGTGGGCCTCCCAAGTTCTTGTATGCATCTCTTCATACATGCCACGGCTTGAGAACTCCGCCGGTCCTTCACATCCTCACCTCTAACGGATGATCTTGTATTGCCTTCGGTGCACGTTACAACCCTCGGCGACCGGATACAAGCTTATCTCGAAGCGATACCAGCACTTCAGGGAGCACGGTCTCCCCTATGGCCTGCATGATTCTCTGTGTACGCTTCACCTATCTTGTTCAACACTCAATAAGTGTCTCCGCCACAGGCGCAACACTCGATACGGGTGGCTGGCTAAGCCTTACCCGACAGGGACTTTCACCCTGAAAGATGCACCAAGCTGCGCTTGGCGCGC
>JAFGDM010000084.1 GCA_016932115.1 Deltaproteobacteria bacterium
CGCCCCGAATACTCTTCGTTTTGCAGTTTTAAGAGGGACCCCCATGCCTGATGCTTGCGATTTTTCAAACAGCTAAATTGTTACAAACAGCTAAATTGTTACCCTTTTACGTTCCTGCTGAAAGATCTTTTTCCAGCTTCCGGCTGTAACTGGACATGGAGAAACAGCCCAGAAAATACAGAACAGCCAAGAAAAGGTAGGCCTCTTTGCTGAAGCCCATCCAAAGAGGATTCGAAAGCATGGATTGGGTGGTCTTCAGAATATCATAAAGGGCGATGATAACAACCAGGGACGTATCCTTGAAAGCGGAGATCAGAATGCTCACGGAGGGGGGAATGACGATTTTTAACGCCTGGGGCAAAATGATAAGCCGCATCGTGAGAAAGTAGCCCAATCCCAGAGATTCGGCCGCTTCGTATTGCCCTCTAGAAATTGCTTGTAATCCTCCGCGGACCACCTCCGCAATGTAGGCTGCGGTAAACAGAATGATCGCAGCCTGGGCCCGGAGGATCTTGTTGAGAGTGACTCCTTCAGGCAGGAACAGTGGAAAGATGACCGACGACATAAAGAGTAGGCTGATGAGAGGCACTCCCCTGATCAGTTCTATGTAGAGTACGCAAAAGACCCTAACAATGGGCATTTTGGACTGCCGTCCGAGTGCGAGGACGATCCCTAAAGGATAAGCTGCAGTCAAGCCGAAAACAGCCAGAAGAAGTGTCAGAGGAAGCCCACCCCACTGTGTGCTCTCAACCGATTTCAGGCCGAAAACCCCGCCTTTCATAAGAAGACCCATAGCTAAAAGACCTGCGATCCAGGCATAGGCCAAGTGCTTGTTCCAGTTTTTGCGGTTTCTGCTGAACCCTAGGAGCGTAAAAAGAATCAGCATGGCGCACAGGGGGCGCCAATGCAGATCATAGGGATAGAAACCGAAAAGGATGAAGCGGATGTTTCTGGTAATGATGGACCAACATGCGCCGTCACCGGCCTTACACTGTTCGCTCGCGGCATACCAGAGACTGTCGACAAAAGCCCATCGAATAAAAGGCGGCAAGACTTTCCAGATCAAATAAAGGGTCAGGATGGTGAGAATTGAATTGAAGAGGCTGTTAAAAAGGTTCTTCCTTGCCCATCCTATCGGACCGATGCTCGCTACGGGAGGCTTGAGAGTTACCGAATTAGGGGCGTTCGAAAAAGTTTCCATATTGCCTTTTTCCCCGTGCATGTTGCGCCGGGTCTTTTATCTTTCCACCAGAGCGACCCGTTTGTTGTACCAATTCATAAAGGCGGAAGTGGAAAGGCTGAACAGCAGGTAAACAGCCATGATAAGGGCCACTCCTTCGATGGCCTGGCCCGTTTGATTCATTGTTGTGTTGGCGACTGAGACAAAATCCGGGAAACCGATCGCCACAGCCAGAGAACTGTTTTTCGTTAAATTGAGCATCTGGCTGGTCAAGGGCGGGATAATCACCCGGAGAGCCTGTGGCAGGACGACCAGGTTCAAGATTGGAATCGGCCTTAAGCCAAGAGAGAGGGCCGCCTCGGTTTGCCCTTTGCCGACGGAGCGGATGCCGGCCCGAACGACCTCAGCCACAAAGGCGGCTGTGTAAAGAACGAGGCCGAGTTGAAGAGCGATAAACTCCGGGCTGACCGTCAGGCCCCCTACGAAATTAAACCCTACCAGCTTGGGAGAATTTAGAGCCGTAGGTGCGCCGAAGGAGAGCCACGACAGGAAGGGGAGACCCAAGAGTAGGGCAAGGGATACGCGGAAAACAGGAAAGTAGTTCCCTGTCAGTGCCTGCCGCTTCTTGGCCCAACGACGAAGGAAGTAAACAATTACACAGGCGATGAGAAAGCCCAGAAGCATGTACTTATGGGCCGGATGGGCCTCGGGAATCGTGAAAGCCACCCCCCGGTTGCATAGGTAAATGCCGGCGCCGGGGCAGATCGCCTGCCTTGGAGATGGAAGGCTTTCATAGAAGAAAGCATACCAGAAGAAAAGATGCAGCAGAATCGGGATATCCTGCATTGCTTCAATGTAGACGGATGCCAGTTTGGCTAGAAGCCAGTTTGATGACAAGCGCGCAATCCCGATGACCGTGCCCAGTATTGTGGTAATAAGAATGCCGACGAAAGCCACCTTCAAGGTGTTCAATGCCCCTACAAGCAAGGCCCGGCCGTAAGAATCCGCGGCGGAATAGGGGATCACGGATTCACCTATCTCAAAGGCCGATTCTTTTTGTAGGAAGGAAAAACCGGAGGCGATGTTCTGCCTCCGAAGGTTCGTGACCGTATTCGTGAAAAGGTAATATCCAAGGAGTCCGACCAGACAGAGGGTGGCGAACTGGTAGAAGAGGGATCTCTTCTTGGGATCGTTCCAAAAAGGTACCGCCGCAGGGGTGGCTCTGGCGTCTTGGCTCTTCATCAAGAGAATGGATGTCTCCTCTAAATTTCAGCCATGCCAAGAAAAGGGCGCCCGCTAAAAGGGGCGCCCCCGGGGAAATTCACTTGAAGGGAGGGGTGTACATAAGACCGCCCTTTGTCCAGAGAGCGTTTAATCCTCTCTCCAGCTTGAGCGGTGTGTCTTTTCCTACGTTGCGCTCAAAGATTTCGCCGTAATTGCCCACCTGTTTAACAATGTTGTAGGCCCACTTTTCGTCAAGGCCAAGGGCTTTCCCATTACCGGGAGTCACGCCCAGAAACCTTTGAATCAATGGATCGGCGCTCTTGAGCATATCCTCAACGTTCTTGGATGTGATGCCCATCTCCTCGGCTTGAATCATGGCGAGGACCGCATAGTCCACAATATCCCGCCATTGAGAATCACCGTGACGGACTGCAGGGGCAAGAGGTTCTTTTGAAATAATCTCAGGAAGAATGATGTGATCGTCCGGGTTTGGCGCAACTGCGCGGGTCCCGGCCAACTGCGAGGCATCGGAAGTGAGAGCGTCGCATCGACCGGCGAAGTATGCTTTGGCGAGCTCGGCGGTCTGTTCGATGACAACCGGTTTCCATTTCATGTTCCGAGTACGGAAAAAATCGGCTGCATTCATTTCCGTGGTTGTTCCGGGAAGCACGCAAATCGTGGCCCCATCCAGTTCTTTGGCGCTTTTGACTCCCAGTTTTTTCGGAACCAGGAATCCCTGACCGTCGTAATAGTTGACCTGGACAAAGTCGAGACCTAAAGCCGTGTCGCGGGTCAGAATCCTTGTAGCGTTGCGGCACAAGACATCTATTTCGGCGGACTGAAGAGCCGTGAACCTTTGCACCGCGGTTAAGGGGACCCACTTCACTTTTTCCGCATCGCCGAACACGGCCGCTGCAATGGCCCGTCCCGTGTCGACGTCAAGGCCTCGCCAAACCCCTTTGTCATCAGGTTGACCGAATCCAAAGAGAGCGCCGTTCACGCCGACCGTGACAAACCCTTTTGCCTTGACCGCATCAAGGGTTTCTCCGGCCAGAGCCATATGAGTGGAAGCCAAGAATCCAACCACCAAAAACACCAAAACCAACTTGATCCTTTTCATCTTTTTTCCTCCTTTCATCGGCTAAAGGATTAAGCTACACCGCCCTTGGAAAACCGCATCCTCATTCAGCCGCATTCGCCTGATCCGATTTATCTCGGGAATAATCCCTTAGTAGCATGAGGAGGGCTTCCTTATCAAGCAAAAAGCGGGTGTTGACGGGCGGCCCTCTTTTTTCTATAGTCTGGGCTTCAATTCGACAGCGTGCTTTTCCAGTCGGCAGAAGGAGGCTTATAAATGGTTGAAGATCGGATCGTTTATCTCAACGGGGAATTTGTTGCCTGGGGCAAAGCAAGGGTCCATATCATGTGCCATAGTTTTGGCCGTGGTTCTGCGATATTCGAGGTGCTCAGCCTGCACGAAACCCTCTCGGGAGCGGCTGTCTTTCGGCTGGACGAACATCTCCATCGGCTGTATCGGAGCGCCGCTCTCTTGGATGCGGAACTGCCGATCGACAAAAAAGACATTCATCAAGCAGTGTTGGAGTCGGTGAGGCGGAACGGGGTAAGGGAGGGTTTTGTCAAGATCATTTGTTTCTATCCGCAGATTTCCTTCGAGATTTTACCGCCGCAGCGAAAACTCGACGTCTCAATCTTTGTGGTCGATCCGGTGGAAGACCTGGGGGGGCTTGCCTTTCCTTCCGAGAAAGGCACCACGGCTTGCGTATCGAAATGGAGAAAGCTGGATCCCGAGACTGTTCCTGTGGAGGCCAAAGCAGCCGCGAATTATCTGAACGGGATGATGGCCAGAGCTGAGGCGAAAAAGCGAGGGTTTGATCACGTGATTATGCTGGACACCCAAGGGTTCATCGCGGAAGGGGGTACCGAGTCCGTGTTCCTTGTCAAGGATGGAATCCTGATGACGCCAGGCCTCGGGACGATTCTACAAAGCATCTCGCGGAAATCCCTTCTAGAACTGGCGCCTATTTTAGGTCTTTGTGCAATAGAAGGGAGGCTTAAACCGGATTTGCTTTTCGAGGCTGAAGAGATCTTTTTCTCAGGCACACCGGCTAAGGCCCTGCCTATCCGCAGGATCGATGAGCGGGTTCTTGAAGGCGTTCCCGGCCCTTTGTGCAGGAAATTAAGCGGCGGCATGGAGCAAATTGTGGCAGGCAGGGACGAGCGTTTCAAACATTGGCTGTTTCCCACAGGGGAGTAAGAATGAGTGAACACTGAACACGACTACAGCGCTTTGTGCTGCAAGAAATTCTCCGCCACCCTTTGCGCAATAAGGGGTGCATTTCCGCCGGCACGGTTGTTGATGATCACGTTGGCATGAACGCCTTGATCGATAGCGGCCTTCATGATCGCCACCGTGTCTTCCACCATTCCCGGACTCATCATACCATCAATCAACCTGTCAAAGGGAAAGGCCTTGATAAAGGCCTCTTCGTAACGCACATTTCTTGGGGTCATCAGACGGACCACGCATTGGGCGCTTTTACTGAAAAAACTCTCACCTCCTTTTTGAAATTGCTTCTGCAGGGGAGGAAGCCATGTCCAGTGTGACAAAACCTGGCCCACGCCGTGCTCCTCCAGAACCTCAAAATAGGATTTGGAAAGAAGCGATTCGGTCCTCACCTCGGTGTGATACCTTTCGTCTCGGGGAATGAGACGGAAAAAAGCATCAAGAGATTCGGCGAATCGGCCTGGTTCCACTCTTTCTTTCTTGGCTTGATATTCCTGTTCGAACAGGAAGGCTTTGATGGAGTCTCCCAGGAGTTTCATCGCCGGTTCGTAGAATCGGCTGACAAACGTTTCGGCATTCAGGTACCCGGGGTTGTCGGTAAAACTCCCGCCTCTCCAAATTTTTTTGGCAAAAAGGACTTGAGGCACTTTGAGGATTAAACCGTCGTTCTCCCGCAGGTGCTTTTGGTAGGTTTCGAGAACGCGATAGGTTTGTGTGGGCTCCAGGTCTTTGTCCAGTAGAAGGCTGTAAAAGGTGAAATCAAGCTCCAGAACCGCAAAATGCCGAAAGTACTCCGTGACGCTCTCTACGGGGAGCACCTCTTCAGTCACTGTTTGCTTGCCGACAGTCTTGGTCCTCCGGGTGATTTTGCTTCTGTAACGTTCCTCGGGGTAAATCTGTCCGATCCAGCCGGCGTACCGGTCACTGGCCGTTCCCAGAAAAACCATGGGATGAATTTTACGGAACATGAATCTTTGGATCTCATTGGTCATGATCTCTCCTACATGTCGGCCTTTTTGAGAACTTTGGTAATCCGTGGAAAACGGCGGGGTTCATGTCGGACTCTACCGCGGCCGGCCTTTATGGGTCAAGGGGCACAAAAAAAGATTGAGCTTTCGGTATGCTCTGCTATGGTAAGCGGACGGTGCAAGGTCCAAACCGTGCGGCGTTCGGTAAAATAAGAAACAGTAGAAAATCCAAGGAGATTATCGTGCTATGAGCGAAAAGCCCTTCGAAATCATTTTGAAGCGAGACCCTTATGTAAAAATTCCTGCCGACAGGGAAGTCAGAATCACCTATACGCATGAGTTTTTCAAGGAGAACGGACTCTACTCATGGATCAAAGACTTCAAGCTGGGCACCGCGGGATACAGGGACAGGATCAATATGGAGAACTTTTTTTCAACGGATGCCCCCTATAACGGCCACACGATCATGATCCTGGCCGAAGCGATGGCGAGAATTTATGAAGGGCGAGGCTATGGGTCCATCCACGTGGGGGGAGAGGTTCGCAGGTACACCGATCAGATCATTGAGCTCGTAAGCAGGATCTTCGTCTCCCATGGTGTCACAGTCCACCTCAACGCCGACGCGACCACGACCCCGATCTGGGCAACCTCTTTCGGGGTTTTTTACAATGAACTGGACGGCGGCGCCAACATCACCGCCAGCCATTCTCAAAACTTCAAGCAGGGGTTCAAACCCGTGGACGATACAGGGATGCAGCTTCTGGAGATGGCTGACACGATCCGGGATGAGGTTGAAAAAATCGGCAAACAGGCTGCAGAGGGCTCTTTGACCCTGACTTTGAGTCCTCTCGATTCGCCGATGGTGATGAAGGACTTCCATTACATCGAGTCTTACAGTGACTACCTCAAAGACATTGTCCCGGCGGAAGCGTTTAGGCTGATTCTTGAGGCTCAGGCCAAAGGGATGAAGGCTGGTGTTTCCACCGTGGGTGGAAGCATGTACGAGAACTCCCTTGCCGTCTTCGAACGCTTCGGCATCAAGAGGGCGCCGGGAGGGATGATCCGGTACATGCACTGGGAAAAAAGGGATGATTTTCACAAGGTCGGGGAAATCGACGGTGAAAACTACGGTTGTGATCCGACGAAACGGATCATCTACCGCAACATAGGCCTCAAGGAGAAACTCCTTGCAGGGGAAATCCATTTCGGTTTCATATGGGACCCGGACGGCGATCGGTATAACATCGTCACGATTGCCGGCGGATCGATCAAAGAAAAGGCGGAAGAGAGCGGTTTGGAGGTCGAAACCTTCAAGGGAAGCAATGCGTGCATCGTCTACTTCAACCCGAACCAGATCTACTTTCTTAACGCCGCCCTGAAGCTTGAGATGATGGCGAAAACAGGCGACCTCTTTGAATATGATCAGGTGATCGGCACAACCTATCCCACGTCGAAGTCGATCGGGGAACTGGCCCGTGTATTCAACGAAAAATACGCTGGAGAATTTGCCGAGAGGGGAACCGCGATACGGGTTTTCAACACACCCGTGGGGTTTAAGTACTTCGGAGAGATGGTGGGAGAGATAGAAAAGCGGATCGACCAAGGGCGGGAGGTGATTCTAAAAGATACCACAGGCTTGGAGGTGAACTTGGGCCGCAGTCCGCGCATTCTCATCATGGCCGAGGAATCGGGGGGTGCGGCTATGGGAAGCTCGAACTGGCGGCTCAGCAAAAGCGGCAAGAGAAAAAGCATTGCCATGAAAGAAAAGGACGGCATGCAGGTTGCCATGATGAATCTCGGGATCATGAGCAAGCTTTTCCTTGAAGGAAAGCCTTATGCGCAGGAGTACATAGAAAAAATCGAAGAATACGATATCCGCTTCCGGTACTATAGCCGAATCGACAAGAAACTCTTCGAAGAGTCCCTGACCGGCGAAGCCGGAGCAAGGGCGAAAGACATCGGTAATCGTGCCAAAGACTATATGGTGAAAACCTTCAAGGCTTTCACCAACGAAAGCTATCCTCATTCAGTCAGAGAAGCTCTCCAAGAGCTTGTGGGGGATGAAGTGAAGATTCCTGAAATCAGCAGGATCTTCTGGGCCGGGGACGGCACCTATATCGATTTCGGGTATTTTTGGTTTGAACTGAGGGCATCAGGAACGGATGCGGTGCTCCGTTTTTATATTGAAGGCAAGGATAAGGCTTTACTCGCTAAAGTGAACAGCGCTTTTGTTGCTATTGCGGACCGCAAGATCAAGGAACTAAACAAAGGGTGACAAACGTCTTACCCATCTTTCTCATGCCGTTTCCTGTTTTCCGCAGGATTCCCTGTTCTTCCCGCTTACTCTTTTGTGCTTCCTCCTTGCCCGGGCGCCGGCGGAAAGTATATCGAAAAAATGGTTCCGCTTGCGTCGTGACAGTCTTCGAGCCTTGCGCAATGAGGACACGCGCTGATTTTCCCGGGGCAGACATCCGTTTCTTCAGGTATATGCCTGCACCTTGTTGAGGCCATGTCGATCTGGAAATGGTAACGCTCTGAAAAAATTTTCATCCTGAGCAGATCCGCCCCCTTTCCGCCCGCATTGAAATCAAAAGGCCTTTTGGTAGAATAGGCCATTGTGTCGCGCGTGGAAAAGAAGCCCTCAAAGATCCTTTTCCTTGCATCCTCCCGGATGCCCACCCCGTAGTCGCGAACGATAAGAAGAGCGCCTTCTCCTTTCTTATGAACCACGACCTCGATCTTCCCCTCATCAGGGGTATTCTCCACCGCGTTCTTGATAAGACCGTCAATCACCTTATGCAGCACTTCCGGGGGAATGAAGATGGCGGGGGTGGGGGCGAGCTGTGAGATGATTCTCAAATCCCTGTGAGAGAACAAAGGCATCAGGTGCTCCAGCCTGTCGCGCACACTTTCATCAAGACTGATTTTCTCGGGAACCGAGACTCTCGGGCCGAAGAGCTCTTCAATACGGTCCCTAAGCCTTTCCGCCACGGGCGCGTCTCCGCATTGTTCGGCCGCAAGGACGGAGAGGACGTCTTCGCACTGATCGAGGAGGAGGGAAAGAACGGCATAGGCCCTGAATTCCCTTTCCTCCATGATGTCCTCCACTTCGATCTGAATGTCCTTGATGCGGTCTAGGTTCCTCTTGATCATGGTTACGGTCGGTTTCCAGGTCTCGTCCGTAAGGGTGTCGAGCTTTCTTTCAATCAGGATCAGGGCCCCGGAAAGAACGGCCAGGGGGGTTCTAAGCTCATGGGAAAGGTGATTGATCATCTTGTCCTTGGCCCGGTTCATGCTGGAAACTTCCTCGTAGGCCTTTTTAATCTCCTTGGAAACTCTTGCGTTTTCAATGGAAAGGGCCACTGCGCCGGAAATCATCTCAAGTATTTCAATGTCCTTTTGATCAAAAACGGCGGCTTTTTTGTTGATGGCGCAGAGAACCCCTCCAATGCCTTCACGGCCTTTGAGGGGCACGACTGCGAGATTTTGCGTCTTGTAGCCGAGCTTCCTGTCCCTTTCTTCATGGATCTCCCTGTCCTCGGAGGTGTCAGAAACAATGATGGGTTTCCCGGTCCTCACCACTTTCCCCGAAACAAGTTGATCCATGGAAAAACGCACTTCCTTGACTCTTTTCTGCGTATCGGCGGCGTCGTAAGAGGCGCCGATGATGTAGAATTCTTCCTTTTCCTTGTCAAGGAAGATGACCACAGAGCCTTCGGAGTCGGTAAGCTTTTTGACTTCGCCGTTTACGTAGTCGAGAAGTGCCTCAAGGTCGGGGTATCTGGGGAGAGCAAGACTGATATTGAGCATTGCCTCGTTGATGCGGGCGACGCGCTTTTCCTGAGTGATGTCTCGAAAAATGGATATAACGCCCGAAGGTCCCACGCCGGACTCCGAGTAGACGGCGGCGCGAATAGACATGTCCAGCACCCGGCCGTCTTTTGTCAACCGCCTGGATTCATGGCGTATGAGGATCTTTTCCTTGTACAGACGCTTGAGGTTTTCAATGGTTTCTCGTTTCGCTTCTTCCGGAACAAAGGGAATCTTCTTCCCTTTCAGTTCCCGGAGGGTCCAGCCGAACACTTGTGTGAAACCGGGGTTGAGATAGGTCGGGACTCCTTCCATCGTAAAGACGCCTATGGGGTAAGGGACGAAATCAAGAAGGGTCCTGAATCGACGCTCGGAGTTGCGCAGCGCTTCCTCGGCGCGCCTGCGCGAGGTAACGTCCTGAAAGGTCTCTACGGCGCCTACGATGCTCCCGTTTTCGGCCTTGAGAGGCGCTGCCGTGAAAAAGAGCCACTGTCCGTTCTCACCGAGCTCGGGGAAAAGGAGTTCCCCTTCAAAGGCCCCTTCCACCACGGAAGATCGTCTCGCCCGGTTCCCGAAATGTTCCAGAATGTCTTCTTCGGGTACCTCGTCTACGATGAAATCCACCATGACCGGCCTGGGCCTGGAATAGAAGGTCATCCACTGGTTTTTCGTGCCGATCATCTTGCGGGCGGGAATGTTCTTGAATCTCTCGTAAGCCTTGTTGCAGTGGGTGATGATATGGTTTTTGTCAATAACCAGCGTGGGGATGGAACTTCCCTGGACAATCAAGGAGAGAATGTTCTCACTTTTTTTCAGCGCGGCGTACTCTCGCCTGCACCGGGTAAGCTCTTCTTTTAAATCAGGGGTTTTATTCTTTGCTTCTTCGGACATTGTTCATCCCGTATCTGTTTTCTATATCGCGGCTTTTTCCCGCTTCCTGTCCACTGGATACTCAAGTCCATTTATCCCGCCTTTACAGGACTACTTATTTCTTCTCGGGCGCCGGGGAAAAAGACACGGTGAAGGTCGTCGCCGCCGAACGATGGCAGCCTTCCTCTTTTGCGCAGAAAGGGCATTTGCTGATGCGGCCCGGGCAGAGGTCCGTCTCATCGGGGATGAACGGACACCGTTCGGATACCATATCAAGTTTGAAATTGTATCGCTCGGAAAAGATTTTCATCCTGAGCAGATCCGCTCCCTTCCCGCCGGCGTTAAACTCAAAGGGTCTTTTCGATGAATAGGCCATGGTGTCCCTGGTGGTGAAAAATCCTTCGAAAATTCTCCTTTGTGACTCTTTGGTAATTCCAACCCCGAAATCCCGAACGACCAATTCGGCTCCTGTTCCTTTCTTACGGACACGCACCTCGATTTTCCCCTCATCCGGCGTATTTTCTATGGCGTTTCTCACCAGTCCGTCGATCACCTTCTCCAGGACGTCGGGAGGAAGAAACACCGGCGGCGTCGGTTCAATCGACGGGATGATGGTGATCTCCCTGTGGGCGAAAAGGGGTTTAAGAAATTCCAGGCGCTCTTTTACGGTCCTGTCCAGGCTCATCATCTGTGAGACCGCCTGCTTTGTTCCAAAAATCTCGTCCACACGTTGCCTGATGCGCTTGACCACAGGCTTTTCTCCCGCTACTTCAGCGAGGAGGGTCTCAAGCTCATCCGCGCAGATGTCGATCATTGAGGTCAGGACGTTTTGAGCTTTGTAGTGTTTCTTGTCCATGATGTCGTGCACCTGATATTGAATGTCCACGATGCGCTCAAGGTTTCTTTCAAGCCTCTCCATTGTCGGCTTCCATGTGTTCTCTGGAAGGGAGGAAAGCCTTCTTGCAAGAATGCTGAGGGATCCGGAAAGGATCGAAACCGGTGTTCTCAGTTCGTGGGAAAGGTGATTGATCACCTTGTCTTTGGCCCTGTTAAGGCTGGTCACTTCCCTGTAGGCCTGCTTGACCTCCTCGGCGAATCTGGCGTTTTCAACGGACAGGGCAACGGTCCCAGCAATCATGCTGAGCAGTTCCACATCGCTTTGATCAAAATCCCCGTCCTTTTTATTTATGGCGCACAATGCGCCGAACACGCGGTCGCTGCTCTTCAAAGGGACAAGCAGGAGATTCCTGGTTTGGTATCCCAGCCTGCGGTCTCTCTCCTTGTGGAGCTCCCTGTTGCGGGATGTGTCGGAAACAATTTTAGGCTTTCCGCTCTTTATGACCTCTCCTGCAATGAGTTCATCCATGGAAAAGCGGACTTCCCTGATTCTCCTCTCAGTATCCATATCATCGTAGGCGGCGCCCTGGATGAAAAGATCTTGTTTCATCTCATCGTGGAGAACCACGATGGCGCCCTCTGTTCCGAGCAGACGATTGACCTCCTTGTTGACGTAATAGAGAAGATCTTCAAGGTCCGGGTATTCCGGCAAAGCCATACTGATCCTGAGCATGGCCTCATTGTTCCGCGCAATTCTTTTTTCCTTGGTCACATCTCTTAGGATCACCAATGTGCCCTCAGGTTGCTCCTCGGAAACGGAAAAAACGGCGGCCCGAAGAATGACGTCGAGCATCCGGCCGTCTTTGGTCATTCGCCTGGTTTCTTTTCTTAGGATGACCTTTCTCTGGTAGGAGTGCTGCGGGTTACCGTCGTCCTCTGCTTCCGCACCCGAAGGTATAAAATTGAGTTTTTTGCCTTCCAGTTCGCTTAAGGTCCAGCCGAAGATCTCCGTGAAGGCAGGGTTGAGGTAGGAAACGTTGCCTTCCATGGTGAACACGATGATAGGGTAGGGTGCAAAGTCCAGCAAGGTCCTGTACCGTTTTTCCGACTCCCTCACGGCTTGCTCCGATTTCTTGCGGGCTGTGATATCCTGCAGGGTCTCAATAGCGCCCGTGATGTTGCCTTCATCGTCGATGATCGGGGCCGCCGTGAAAAAAACCCATTTTCCTTGCTCCCCTAAATCAGAAAAATGGTTTTCGGCCTCGTAGGCGCCCTCAATCACCTCCGACCTTTGGAGCGTATCCCCGTAATAGGCTCGCATCTCTTTTTCCTGCGCCCCGTCCACAATGAAGTCGGCCAACACCGGTCTCTCGCTCCCGTAAAAAGTCATCCAGTACGCTTTGGTGCCGAGAATGGTGCTTGCAGATATCTTTGTGAGTTTCTCATAGGCCCTGTTGCAATGTGTCAGGATGTGTTGATTGTTTATGACGAAGGTGGGTATGGAGGTGCCCTGAACGATCTGGGTCAGTTTTTCCTCATTCTCCCTGAGCGCTTCTTCAGCCAGTCTTCGCTCGGTGACGTCCTGGAGCGTCTCAACGGCCCCGATAATAGCCCCATTCCCATCCTTCAGAGGCGCTGCCGTCAGGAAGAGCCAGCTTCCCTCCGGGCCGAGCTTGGGGAAAAAGGCTTCCGCTTCGTAAGCGCCGTCGGCTACGGGAGACTTTCTGCATTTGCCTCCGTAATACCAGGCCATTTCTTCCTCCGATGCCCCGTCCACAATGAAATCGGCCATATAGGGAATGTCCCGCGAGTCCGCGTCGAACCAAGCCCTGCGACTCTCAACGATTTCTTTTCTCGTCACACCGATGAGTTTCTCAAAGGAAGTGTTGCAGTGGGTAAGGGTGTGGCTGTTATCAATGACGAACGTGGGAGTCGGGCTTGCCTCGATGATCTGGGAGAGCATTTTCTCATTCTCTATTAGGGCCTCCCGGGCTGTCCTGGCTTTTTCAGCCTTCTTCTTCAGGCGTTTAAATCTTTGCTCCAACTCGTCATAGGTCGGCTTGCCGCACATCAATCATTCCTCCATTCCCTGCTGGCGCCTAAGAGTTAACCTATGATGCTATTAGAGATACCTCGAAATCTCAACAGGAAAGTGTACGGCCTTTTAAGAAGTGGTCTTTCATCCCTGTGTTTCTTGTTTTACGATTCGCGTGTTTCCGTGATATAATAAAAATTGTTACAAAATTCGTTGTTTATTCCAGCACGAAAAACCTGGTCTTCAAGGCCAGGTCAGAGTTCAGTGGGTTTGCCTTGCGAAATGAGAAGGCTCTAAATTCGAAGCACGAAATGCGAAAAAAACAATACATAATGACAAAAATTCCAATGATCCAAACAATAAGCATATCTGCTATCGCGATTCTGGTTTTGTTTTTGTCATTAGGA
>JAFGDM010000085.1 GCA_016932115.1 Deltaproteobacteria bacterium
ATGTATTCCGCATTGCCGGTATTGTCATCAGGGAACCTGTACCCCTTGCGCACTTCAACGCCTACGATTCTGTTCTCTTTATCTTTGATGAGGCGTTCTAACTTGGTCCTTGTCTGAAGATTCACTCCAAGATCTCGCGCTTTCGCCAGCATCTTGTTGACGACTTCGGAGCCGGAACCGTTGCTTGTGTGGTGAGCTCTCTTGACTGAGTGACCGCCATGGTACCCAACCCCTGAAAAGGTCGCGCCGATATAGTTGATACACCATTCCAGGGCATTGTTGGAGTGCTCGGCCACAAACCTGGCTTTTTCCAAATGGTTCAAGTAGGCCCCGGCCTTCAGCATGTCCTTTAGCATAAGCTCGGGAGAATCCTCGATCCCTGCATCCTTCTGCATTTTGCTCCCCGCTGCGGCGAAATCTCCTCCGTTGATGATCGAGTTGCCCCCTGCGAGCGGCATTTTCTCAATTACTGTAACTGAGGCGCCTGCAACTTTTGCTTCAATCGCCGCCGCAAGCCCGGCGAATCCACTGCCGATCACCAGTACGTCGGATTCTTCGTCCCATTTTTCAGGCATCTCTGAAGCGCCTGTGGTTCTTGGGCTCAGAAGAAGACCGCCTCCGGCCAAGCCGGCCATGGCCGCCGCTCCCCCCGTGGTTTTCATGAAATCACGACGGGTTAAACCTTTTTCCCTTTTATTTATTTCTTCGCTCATTTTTGCCTCCTTCGCGAAATCAGTCGTCTCTTTCTTGACAAGCCCCTTTTCCCTTTGTGTTGATGGGGCGCCCTAAGCGTGCGTGCAACCACATACCTAAGCAAATGATATACCGGATTAAGTGGAGTGGGGGTTTTCACATATAAGTATTAGATAATAGGCGAAAATAAAGAGAAACGCAACAAATCGAATATATGAGTCATTGCTCCGGCTGTCAAGATTGTTGACAGTTTGTAAAAAAGATTTTGAAAGATAACATTCTTGCCGGGTCTGCGTTACCTCTTTAAAAAAGATTTACTAAAAATTCATCTGGACTGGCTCGGGGATTTTTGGTATCGGCTTGTAGTATGAGAAGATAGGGTTTAAAGGCTTTGGAAAAGGGGTGAAATGTTCCGGATTCGCTTGCGATTGTGCCTTGCTGTTCTACGGGTATCATCCGTGAGGATGGCGGAGGCATGCGCCGTTTCATGGCGGTTGACTCGGTACATATTTTTTGCGGGAACATTCGTGTTTCTGGTTTGCGGGTCCACGGCTTGCCGCGAACAAAGAGCCGGCAACTCCACATCGACCGGATCAAGCACGAAGAGTATCGAAAACAAAGGCTCGGACACGCTGGTCAATCTGGCATTGGCTTGGGCTGAGCAATACATGAAGGAACATCCTGAAATGCGCATTTCCGTCACGGGAGGGGGCTCAGGCACAGGGATCGCTTCCCTGATGAACCACACGGTGGATATTGCGAACGCTTCGCGTGAAATGAAAGCGGAAGAGATCCGAGAAGCACAGGCGCACGGAATCACCCCCGTGGAATTCATTGTGGCACGTGATGCCATCGCGGTTGTGGCCAATCTTTCAAATCCTGTGAATGCCCTCACAATAAAGCAGATTTCGGATATCTATACGGGCAAGATCAGCAACTGGCGGGAAGTGGGAGGAGAAGATCGTCCCATTGTGCTACTTTCCAGGGAATCCAATTCCGGGACTTATGTCTACGTCTTGGAAAACGTTGTCCGGAGGGGCGATCCTAAAAGTAAACTGCTTTTTTCTCCGGATACACTACTGATGCCCTCTTCCGAGGGGATCAGCACCGAGGTCCGACAGAATCCGAATGCCATCGGTTATGACGGCCTTGGTTACGTGACCCCGGATCAGAAGGTGCTGGCGGTGGCCGAGGATGTGCATAGCCCTTACGTGCTGCCGTCAATTTCTACCGTTAATGATCGATCCTATCCCATTTCGCGACCCCTTTACATGTACAGCGCCGGCGAACCGGGCGGGCATGTGAAGGCCTATTTGGACTGGATCCTGGGGCCGGGTCAAATGCTGGTATCCAAGTTGGGCTTTGTGCCCTTACATTGAGAACTCTAAGATGTTTGCGCAAAAACAGGCACAGGCGGCGCACGCGGACTGGAGGGAGTTTGTCATTGAAGCTCTCATCCGGGTGCTGGGCTTTTCAACGATCGGCTTTGTCCTTCTCATCTTTCTCTTCTTGCTTCGAGAGGGTGTGCCGAGCTTCTATAAGGTGCCCGTCTCCAACCTATTCGGCACCCGCTGGTACCCGAACTTTGATCTCTTCGGGACCCTGCCGCTCCTATTGGGTTCAGTTCTCGTTACGGTCACGGCCATCCTCATTGCATTGCCCCTGGGGGCGGCCACCGCCGTCTTTGTGCGCGAAGTGGCGCCGAACTGGGCTCGAGAAATCCTCAAGCCCATGATCGAAGTGCTGGCCGGCATACCCTCTGTGGTGTTGGGATTTTTCGGCATGCATGCGGTTGCGCCGCTCATCCGCGGGACACTTGGGATTCCCACGGGCCTTACCGTGTTCACCGGCGCTTTGATTCTTGCTTACATGGCGCTTCCCACGATCATCAGTGTGGCCGAAGACGCTTTGGATGCCGTCCCAAAAAGCTTGCGTGACGCCGGTCTGGCAATGGGGGCGACTCAATGGCAGACAATCTGGAAAGTCGTGGTGCCGGCGGCCCGTTCCGGAATCACGACAGCGGTCATGCTCGGCATGGGGCGCGCCATCGGTGAGACGATGGCCGTAATGATGGTGACGGGCAACGCCGCCCGCATGCCGCTGAGCCTGGATTCTTTGTTCAGGCCGGCTCGCACAATGACAGCCACCATCGCCGCGGAAATGGGGGAGGTCGCTCAAGGGAGCATCCATTACCATACTCTCTTCGGCATTGGAATCATTCTCTTTCTGCTCACGTTCCTGATCAACCTGGCTGCCGCAGCCACAATCTTCAAAAAACGACGTCGCGGAGGTCTTCGCTGATGAGTCGATACCGGATGCAGAGGCTCGGCTTTGCTCTATTAACTCTTATTTCACTTGTAGTGGTAGCTCCCATTTTGGCGGTGATCGGTATTATTTTGGTTGAGGGTATGGGTGCGATATCCTGGGAATTCATTACGGCCATGCCTTTCGATGGAATGAAGCAGGGCGGTATTTTCCCGGCGCTTGTCGGCACGCTCCTTCTCACTCTGGGGACCGCTGTCGTCGCCATTCCCATCGGGGTAGGAGGAACGATCTATCTGGCCGAATACGCGCGTGACACTTTAGTGACCCGTTGCATTCGACTGGCCATCGTCAATCTGGCAGGGATTCCATCGATTGTGTATGGGCTCTTCGGGTTGGGTATGTTCGTTTTGTTTTTGAGGATGGGCACATCCATTCTGGCCGGAGCGTTGACCCTCGCCATCATGACGCTTCCTGTGATCATCAGCACCGCGGAAGAATCATTGCGCTCCGTTCCGACCGAGTTTCGGACTGTGAGCGCCAGTCTGGGAGGGACGCGCTGGCAGGGGATTCGTTACATTATCCTGCCTCAGGCCTTGCCCGGCATTATCACCGGAATCATCCTGGGTCTCCTGAGGGCTGCGGGAGAGACGGCGCCCATTCTTTTTACCGTAGCCGCCTTTTTCCTGCCGCGATTGCCCCAATCTCCATTCGATCCGACTATGGCCCTGCCTTATCACCTCTATGTCATCAGCACTCAGGTGCCGGGCATGCCCATCCATATTCAGCACGGCACCGCACTGGTGCTGCTTGCCCTCGTGCTCTCCATGAACCTTTTCGCGACGATTATCCGCAGCTACTTCCGGCGGAGACGACAGTGGTAGAGGCTAAGATTCATATTGATAAGGTGAGCTATGCTTACGGCGAGAACTGGGTGTTAAATGACGTGACATTGGACATTGCTCCGAACAGCGTCACGGTGTTTTTCGGTCCGGCAGGGGGCGGCAAGACCACTCTTCTTCGCCTGATCAACCGTCTGAACGATTTGGTGGAAGGCACGCAAATGAAGGGCCGAATTCTTGTAGATGGACAGGACATCTACAATTCCGAGATCCATATTCCCACCTTAAGACGTCGCGTGGGCATGGTTTTTGCGCTGCCGTTGCCTCTGCCCGGAACAGTTAGAGAAAATGTTCTCTATGGGCTTAAGCTGGCGGGCGTAAAAGATCGATCACGACTGGATGAGATCTTAGAACAAAGCCTCACCCAGTCGGCGCTCTGGGATGAGGTCAAGGACCGCCTTGACCATTTGGCCGTAGCTCTTTCCGGTGGGCAGCAGCAGCGTCTTTGCATCGCCCGCAGTTTGGCTCTGGAACCCGATATATTGCTCCTGGACGAACCCACCTCGGGTCTGGACCCGATTTCGACACGGAAGGTGGAAGACTCCCTGTTTACGTTGAAAGAGCACTATACCGTCATCATTGTGCCGCACAGCATACAGCAAGCTGCCCGTATAGCCGATAAGGCCGCCTTCTTCCTCATGGGTAATTTGGTTGAATACGCTGCCGGAACTGAACTTTTCACCCGGCCTCGTAAAAAGAAAACGGAAGAGTATGTCACCGGTCGTTTTGGATAAGGTTTAGGGATGGAAAAGATCCGGGTGGAACATCTCGACTTCTATTACGGCAACTATCGGGCGCTGAGCGATGTTTCGATTGCGATTGAGGAGCGCGAGATCACCGCTCTCATCGGTCCGTCAGGATGCGGGAAGTCCACCTTTTTGCGCTGCCTGAACCGGATGAATGACACGATCCGGGGGACACGAGTCAATGGAAAGGTGCTTTTGGACGGGCAGGACATTTATCATCGGAACACGAAAGTGGTCGAGCTGCGCAAACGCGTGGGTATGGTGTTTCAGCGTCCAAACCCTTTTCCTCAATCCATCTTCAGTAACGTGGCGTTCGGCCCGCGAGTCCTGGGACTCATGAACCGACGTGATTTGGCCTCCATTGTTGAAGAAAGCCTTCGCGGCGCAGCCCTCTGGGATGAAGTGAAGGACAGACTCAATGAGGATGCACTCAGCCTGGCCCTGGGGCAACAGCAGCGGCTTTGCATAGCACGCACCATCGCCGTAAAGCCCGAAGTGATCCTCATGGATGAGCCTTGTTCGGCTCTCGATCCCATCGCCACACTGCAGATTGAAGAATTAATGCAATCGCTAAAAACCAAATATACCATCGTCATTGTCACTCACAACATGCAGCAAGCCGCGCGCGTGTCGGATTTTACCGGTTTTTTCTGGATGGGTAAATTGGTGGAAGCCGATGTGACCGATTCAGTCTTCACTCGTCCTCAAAAAAAGCTGACGGAAGACTATATCACCGGGAGGGCGGGCTAAGAACGTGATGATCTTGAATGGAAAGCGACCGGAAAGAACAGCTTTTTCTCAAAGGAGGGATAAATCAGCCTATGCCGCGAAATGCATTTGAGCGGGAATTAGAGGACCTGGAAAGGAGACTCCGGGGGCTGGGCGATACGGTGGAAGAGGTACTGGTGGAGGCGGTGGATGTCTTGAAACGCCGTGACACGGATAAGGCGAGGCAAATCATCGATGCCGATCGTTTGGTGAATGAAGTGCGTTACGCCATTGAAGAGAAAATCTTCGTGATCATCGCCACACAGCAGCCTATGGCGGTGGATTTGAGGACTCTTGCCGCCGTCTTGGAGATCGCCACCGAGCTGGAACGGATTGGGGATTACGCCAAGGGAATCGCCAGAATCACCATCAAAATGGGGACGGAACCCTTTGTGAAACCTCTGATCGATATTCCGCGCATGGCTGAGAAAGCACGCAACATGCTGCACAGAGGGCTTCAGGCTTTTTTTGAGCGGGACGTGGAACTGGCCCGAAAGATTCCGAAGGAAGATGATGAAGTGGATGCCCTTTATGATCAGATCTTCCGGGATCTGACAGCGCACATCATTGCAGACCCCGGGCTGGTGGATAGGGCCAGTTATCTGATTTGGGTGGCCCACAACCTGGAACGGGCTGCTGATCGCGTGGCGAATATTTGCGAGCGGGTGATCTTCATGGTTACCGGTGAGGTCGTGGAGTTCGACTAAAATTTTCGTAACAATTTAGCTGTTTGAAAAATCGCAAGCATCAGGCATGGGGGTCTCTCTTAAAACTGCAAAACGAAGAGTATTCGGGATGGAGCAATAAAGCATCAGGGTAGCAAAGGCGGGCGGCGAGGC
>JAFGDM010000086.1 GCA_016932115.1 Deltaproteobacteria bacterium
ACAAAATAAGACCCTCTAAAACGAAGATATGCATTACTATCAATAGGTTATCTCACATTTAAGGGCTATTTTTCTAGGAACTTGAGTTTAAAAGCCTCGATGAATTCCTTTTTACTATGGCGCTCCTCCTTGCCTTGTGATACAAAAATTATCTTAAGTTTCTCGCGGAACCTACAAAAAATCGATTTCAGAAGACTTGGAACGCCGCTGTCATCTCCACGGCGATTGAGTGGATTGACAGGGTGCTTGATTGCATGGCCAGGTCGAAAGGAAAGAAAATGGATCAAACAGCCAAACTGATAGTGGACGGGAAGACCTATGAGCTTCCTCTCCTTGTAGGAAGCGAGGGGGAAAAAGCTATCGATATTACGGCCCTGCGCCGCATGACAGGCCTTATCACCTACGACCCCGGGTATGCCAATACGGGAAGCTGCAAAAGCAGGATCACCTTCATGGACGGCGAAAGAGGCATTCTGCGATACCGAGGTTACCCGGTCGAGGAACTCGCCGAGCATTCCACTTTTGTGGAAACGGCTTACCTGCTCATCAACGGCGAGCTTCCCACGCGAAAAGAATTGACTCGCTTTTCCGTTATGCTGAACGACCACTCCCTCGTACATGAAGATATGCGGGAGTTTTTCGAGAGTTTTCCTCGAAGAGCCCACCCCATGGGGATCCTTTCCTCCATGGTCAACGCCCTGCGCACCTTTTACCCCGAGCTGCCGGAGGAGTCCGGTGAAGATGGAACTAATGTGATGTTCACGAGGCTTCTCTCAAAAGTCCGGACCATGGCAGCCATGTCGCACAAGATCTCAAGGGGCCACAAGGTGGTCTATCCAAGGCCTGATCTCCTGTATGCCGCAAATTTCCTCAACATGTTGTTCGATTCCCCTGTGCGGCCCTATGAGATTGATCCGGATCTTGTGGAGGCGCTGAACGTCTTCTGGATCCTTCATGCGGATCATGAGCAAAACAGCTCAACAGCCGCCGTCCGCCTGGTAGGCAGCTCAAGGGTCAATCTTTTTGCAGCCATCTCGGCCGGCATTTGCGCTCTCTGGGGACCCCTGCACGGGGGCGCCAACCAGGCCGTCATTGAAATGCTCACCGATATCCAGAAGAGCGGAGGAAACCCCGGACCTTTCGTCGCAAGAGCGAAGAATAAGGAAGATTCTTTCCGGCTCATGGGCTTCGGCCACCGGGTCTACAAGACCTATGATCCCAGGGCGCGGATCATCAAGAGAATCTGTGACAAGGTGTTGGCCAAGCTTAAACTCGAAGATCCTCTCCTCGACATCGCTATGAAGTTGGAAGAGATTGCTCTGAAGGATTCCTATTTTATCGACCACCATCTTTATCCCAATGTGGACTTTTACAGCGGCATTGTATTGAGGGCCATGGGAATTCCCCTTGACATGTTCACGGTCATGTTCGCCATCGGACGTCTCCCCGGATGGATCAGCCAGTGGAAGGAGAGCATCAGCGATCCGGAGGGCAAACTTCATCGGCCCAGACAGGTATATATGGGCGAGCATGAACGGCACTACGTTCCTCTGGAAGAAAGAAGATGAGGGGACTCAGGGCAGTGGCTTTTCAGCCTTCCGGACTTTATCTTGATAGGCAAACCGGATTATGAATTTAAACGTTTTCAAGAACATGGGCGCTGATGATCTGCGCAAGTATATTGAGTTTCTTCTCTGGCACTACCGCGTGATGGATTCCTTTTGGTTTATTTATGTGGGCGAAAGATTCGGCCAGGCAACGGCTGAGCGGGTAAACGAAGATGTTTGGGGTCGAATAGCAGGAATGGCTGCCAAAGACCTGGTTGTGCGCTTCGACATCAGGGAGAGGGGGCTGAAGGGATTTGTGAAGGCCATCCGATTCTGGCCTTGGTGCATACATATCGACTACAAGATCGAGGAGTCTTCTGATGAGGTTGTCATCTCCGTTCCCTCCTGCATCACCCAGGAAGCCCGTCTGAAGCGCAACCTGGGAGAATACGATTGTAAGGAGATGCACCGGCGCGAATTCGATTTTTTTGCCAGAGATGTGGACCCGCGTATTCGCACACAATGCCTTTTTGCTCCCCCCGATCCGCACCCGGCGGACATGTTTTGCAAGTGGCGGTTTTATATTGAAGAGCAGGGCGGCTGATATGCTCCGCTCAGAGCTGAAATTGTCGGATTTCAGGAAAAAACTCGAAGATCTCTACGTTTCGTACAACCGGCGTTGCTACGTTCATCCCGATCCACTTGAGTTTCTTTATGTCTTTGATGATCCTCAAGACCGGGAGATTGTAGCCCTTATTGCTTCCTCTCTTGCCTATGGCAGAGTGGAGCAGATCCTGAGGAGCATCTCCGAGGCCCTCCGCCGGATGGACGTTTCGCCTCGCCTTTACCTGTCTCATTCGACCTTTGAAACCATACAATCTGATTTTGCTGATTTTAAACACCGCTTTACATCGGCCAAGGATTTTTCCATGCTCCTGTGGTCTCTAAGAAATATGATCCGCAACTATGGCTCGCTTCACGCATGTTTTATGAGCGGGTACCGAAACAATGATGAAAATATTCTTCCTGCCCTCTCTCTGTTTGTCGAAAAATTGCTCAAGGATCTGCCCTTTGCCTGGAGCGGGTTTTTGCCTTCCCCTGCGAGAGGCAGCGCATGCAAGCGACTGAACCTTTTCCTGAGATGGTTGATACGGGAAGATGAGGTGGATCCGGGCGGCTGGGACGGGATCTCCTCTTCCAAGCTCATTGTGCCCCTCGATACGCATATGCACAGGATCAGCCTCATGCTCGGCCTCACAAAGCGAAAACAAGCAGATCTGCGCACTACCCTCGAGATCACTGAGGCTTTCAGGTCTTTATCTCCCGAGGACCCTGTTCGTTACGATTTTGCACTGACCCGATTTGGCATTCGCAATGACATGGATGAGGCCCATTTAGCGGCGATTTGTGGAAAACAACAAGTGTGAAATCCGACCTGATGGATTTCATGAAGGAGGTTACGATGAAGCTTTTCATCACAGGCGGCACAGGTTTTGTCGGAGGCTCACTCATTACCCGACTCATCCAGGATGGACATGAAATCACGATTTTGACCCGTTCTCTCAAACGCGTTCCCCCCCTGCCTGGAGGAGCATCCTATCTGGAGGGAGACCCCGGCACGGAAGGGCCCTGGCAGAAACGTGTTGGTGAGCATGACGGAATCATTAACCTTGCGGGCGCCTCCATTTTCAGGCGCTGGACTGATTCCGAAAAAAAGCTGATCCGGGAAAGCCGGATTCTTACCACAAAGAATATCGTGAAAGCTCTTGAGGCGAGAAGGGTGGATGAAACACATCTGCTAAGTGCATCTGCAATAGGGTATTACGGATTTCAGGAAGACCAGGAGCTTGATGAAAGAGGCCCGGCAGGCAGTGGTTTTCTCGCAGACCTGACTCGGGAGTGGGAGTCTGCGTCTCTTGCTGCAGAGGGATTAGGGGTGCGGGTCGTACTGACTCGTTTCGGAGTCGTCCTCGGAAAAGGGGGAGGCGCCTTGCAGAAAATAATCCCCCTTTTCAAATGGTGGCTTGGCAGTCCTTTGGGCAACGGAAAGCAATGGTTTTCATGGGTCCACCTGCAGGATCTTGCAAATATTTTCCCTTTCCTGCTGGAGCACCGGGAGATTTCCGGGCCCGTCAACTGCACGGCTCCGGGTCCTGTCCGGAACGTGGACATGACGAAGACACTTGGAGAAGTTCTCAATAAGCCGACCTTCATGCCCGCAGTGCCGGGTTTTATTCTTGGCACCGTTTTAGGTGAGTTCGGCTCCATGCTTCTCAAGGGCCAGAGGGTGCTCCCCAAGAAATTGACGGATTCGGGTTTCCATTTCAGTTTTCCTGAAATAAGGGGCGCCTTGGAGGATCTGGTCGGTCCCTCGCGATGACGACATTCAGGCATTGACGCGATGTTTCGCACCGGAAAGATTTACCAATGCGGCTGGTTGCCTACCCTTTGGCCCATGACCTCCAAAGTTTCGGTTACCACCACAAAGGCTTCAGGGTCTTCCTTCTTCACCATCTGCTTGAGCCGGCTGAGTTCACGGAAAGTGATCACGGTGTAAAGGATCTGCTGCTCCCGGCCTGAGAATCCACCCTGACCTCTGATAATGGTCACACCTCTCTGGATTTCTTCCATGATCCTCTGAGAAATTTCCTTCCATTTCGGTGAGATGATGTACACGGCTTTTCTCTGGCTTAACCCGGTCACCACCAGGTTGACCATGAAGGAGGTGATATAAAGGTAGATCAGGGTATAGAGCGCTTTTTCCAATGAAAAAAGCAAAGCGGATACCACAAGAATGATGCTGTTGAACGCAAGAATGGTGCTCCCGAGTCGAATGGAGAAAATCTTCAGAAAAATCACCGAGAGGATGTCCGTACCTCCTGCAGAACCCAGTGATTTGAGAATGATGCCGGATCCGATGCCGACGATGATGCCTGCCAGGATAGCGCTCAGCAGTTGGTCATAAACAGGAAGTGGAACATGGATGAACTGGATGGCGGCGCTAAAGATGAACATCCCGGCCACGCTGTACAGGAAAAATCTGGAGCCTACAAATCTCCAGCCAACGGCGTAATTGGGGATGTTGAGGACGAAATATATGCCGCTAAGAGGAAGATCCGGGAGGAGGTAGTGAATAATAAGGGCCACACCTGTAAAACCGCCGCTCAGAAATTGTCGCGGCACCAGGATGCCGTTGACGGCCATAGCACAAAGGGCGCTTCCGAGGGCAATCAAGCTTAGATTCCAGAGCATCTGCGGCAGAAGAGCGCTTAACCCTCTCAAGCATTTCGAGATCCCGCCTTTGATTTTACTAGCCATGCCCGTCAAACGCCGGGTTTATCTTTTACGGGCCTCGTCCTCGAAGATTTGTAGGGGATACGGTACATAATGTGAACATCATCCGTGTTCACGTCATAAATCTCATAACGCTCCACGCCACGGCCGTCAAGGGACTTGAACTCCGCCACGTCCTTCTCTCTAACCACGGTAAGGAGCTCGACCTCGTCAGGGTCATAAACGAGTTCTTCGTCTTCAAAATCTTCATAAGGCACGGTGTAAACAACCGCAAAATAGCTCATCTCTTCTTCTGTTTCTCTATCAGGGATCCCACCTATAAGAGACTGGTAAAACAATCCTGATTCGAGGTTATCCTCAATCACTCTGGCCTCTCTCCATGCTTTTAGAGAAACGACATTATCATTGATTCGTTTTTTCATTCGTGCTCCCCCGCACTTCATTAAAAACCAAGCCCGATTCTCTTGACCTATTTTCCGGTTATTCTATGGCCTCCCATTTAGTGTGTCAAACAGAAATTACCTGCTAATTTCCGCTCCTCGACTTTTATTCCTGATTTTCTTAGTTTCAAATAGTTATTTTCTCGGAATTTACGAAAATGATGTATCGGCAAGCGGCTCTGAGTGTAGCTCTCGGGCTTCCCGCATGACCCTGCATGCTGTCAAAAGTTAAGCGGATGAAAACGCCTTCCCACTTTTTATCTTTGAGAATCTTGCGAAATCTTTATAATTGGGTCGCTTCTTCGGGTATGGGTACGGTTCTATTTAGGAAGAATCCGTTGTCGTACTCCGGCCTTGACGATTCTTGACAAGAAAGGTAAGCAACCATGCCGTTTCTCAATGCGCTTTTCCGGAAACTGACTCATGATCTGGCCATTGATCTAGGGACCTGCAACACCCTTGTGTATTTGAAAGGCAAAGGGATTGTATTGGACGAGCCCTCCGTGGTGGCGATGACAAGAGACGTGACCGGCGCACAAAGGGTGCTTGCAGTTGGCAAAGAGGCCAAACTGATGCTGGGCAGAGCACCTGAGAAGATTGAGGTGATTAGACCCCTTAAGGATGGGGTAATTGCGAATTTTGAAGTTACCCACGAAATGTTGCGGCACTTCATCAAAAAGGTGTATCAGCGGAGAATGTTGGTTCGACCAAGGATTGTTGTCTCGATTCCGGTAGGGGTGACGCCGGTGGAGAAAAAGGCCATTTTGGAGTGCGGTAAATCGGCGGGAGCCAGTGAAGTTTACTTGATTGAGGAGCCAATGGCTGCTGCAATAGGGGCCGGATTGCCGATTACGGAGCCTACGGGAAACATGGTGGTGGATATTGGCGGAGGAACTACCGAGGTTGCTGTGATTTCCCTCAGCGGGATTGTTTACAGCAACTCGGTTAAAGTCGCTGGTGACAAGATGGATGAGGCGATTGTGCAATATATCAACAGGAAGTACAATTTCCTGATTGGGCTTGGAACGGCGGAAATGATTAAAATAAACATAGGCAGTGCATGCGGGGGCGAGGATCTGGGGATCATTGCGGTGAAGGGGAGAGACCTGTTGAGCGGGGTGCCGAAGATACTCCACATAAAAGCTAAGGAAGTGCGAGAGATGATCTCTGAGGAAGTCAACGCGATCGTGCAAGCCGTAAAGAACGGGTTGGAGCAGATGCCTCCGGAGCTTTCAGCGGATATCCTCGACAGGGGTATTGTGTTAAGCGGAGGGGGGGCGTTGTTAAGGGGCTTGGATGTTTTATTGGGGGAAGAAATGATGGTTCCCATCACTGTGGCGGAAAATCCCTTGCTTACCGTAGCGCTGGGTGCGGGTAAGGCTCTGGACAATATTGCTGTTCTAAGGGATGTTCTTGTAAGCTGACGACGTTAAAATCCGCTTTTACGGCCTACCTTTCTACTACCGTGCTCTCGATCCCCTTTGATGCCAGTTCCGCCTGCTGGTCTCGGGCATCTTCCGGTGTCTTGTAAACGCCTGAGTAAAGTTTGAATCCACCCTCCGGCCCGGGCATGAAGTAAGATGAATAGCCGATCTGTGAGAGTCTATGAATCATCTCCTCCGCTTCTTCTTGTCCGGCGAATTCACCAAGCAGTATCGCGTAATTTGTTCGCCTAACCTCACACTCCTTCAAATTCTTTTTTTTGAAGAATGCATCGGCCTCAGCAGCGCTATGAAAATATCCTGTAAATACTCTGTACCAAGTGCCTTTATTTCCGAGATTAACTTTCACCCAGTAAGGTGAAATTTCATGATCCTTTTTGAAGATAGAGACAGCCTTTCTGGTGCGGTCAAGGCTCATAAAAGAGCCGAGGTAAATTGAAAAAGGATACTTGCTGGCCCCGACCTGATGGGGTGATAGTGCCGCTTTCTGAATCGGCTCCGGTCGTAGAACCGCTTTTTCTCCGTCTTCAGAATCAGGCGGGGTCTTTTGAATCAGCGGTTTGAACTGCGCCATGCCTGTCCCGGGCGAGGGTTGCTGAAGGACGGCCTCGATATGGCCCGGCATATCCTTATGTGGCGAGACTAACCGCTCAGTTTTGTTGGGCTGCAAATCCGCCGTGTGGGGAGGGGGATCGGATGGAGCAATTTGAGGCTCCACTTTCTCCGACGACGGTTTAACAATA
>JAFGDM010000087.1 GCA_016932115.1 Deltaproteobacteria bacterium
GATACCGGCTACGACTTTCCTGATGTGATCCTTGAATTTCAGATTGCGAGTTGTAAGCAATCGGAACTATTAGGTGATCCTGGGTAGCGACTACCCAAATCGACGCGAATGTTAGGGATGTCTGATAGCGTATCGTAAATCGTAAGTGGCAGCACTTGTTTCCGGAGTTTTTCGACAAGAGGTTAGCGGAAGAAATTAATACGGTGGGAATAGGGCGCGGGCCGATCCGCCTGGAAAAAGCCGCGCAGTTCATCGGCAACGCCCTACTCCCACTTCCCGTCCCGTCTTTTTTTCAGGTCGATGTAACTTACCCCTCCCTGCTCATTGATGAAAGAGTTCAGGAGCCAACTGACGAGGCTGATAACGACAGACCCAAGAAGCGCGGACCAGAAGCCGTGTACTTCGAAGCCTCCGACCACTCCCGAGACCATCATCATGAGGAACGCGTTGATGACAAAGGTGAAAAGTCCAAAGCTCAGTATGGTGATCGGCAAGGTGAGAATAATCAGAATGGGACGGAAAAAAGCGTTCAACACCCCAAGAATCGCAGCCGCGACAAAGGCGCTCCGGAAGCCTTTCACCTCAATGCCTTCAATGAGATGCGCTGCGAGCAGGATGGCAACCGTGAGAAACAGCCATCTGATAAGAAGACCTTTCATTATAATCCTTTCTTCGCGGATCACCGTTCGGGGATCATCAGGAGATGAAGGATAAGGCTTGCGGGAAGAAATGTCTCGCATTACCCGCGGCCTTGCGATGAGTTTCTCGCCCCTACTTTTCCTTGCCCACTAGATATGCCTGGGCTATGACGGGTCCCAAACGATGATATTTTTGAACCGCAGGTGAGAACACCAGTGGGTTTATTTTCTCAGGGTCGGCTTTTCCATCCGTCAGACAGCTCTCTGTGATATGGGTCTCAAGGATCTCCCCCACAATCAGGTCGTGAGAGCCGATGTTGAGCGAGTGGATCAACTTGCACTCCAGATTGAGCGGGCATTCCTCGATGAGCGGGACGGTCTCCAATTCCCCAAAGAAAATCCTGAATACAGTGGACTTGTCTCTTTTAACGCCGGAATAAATCCCGCAGTAGTCGACTTTCTCGACCGTATCTGCCGATGGGACATTGATCGAAAAGGTGCCGTTCTGCTTGATCCCCTTTAGCGTGTGCCGTGCCGTGTTGACGGCGACTGAGATCGCAGGGGGGTTCAAACAGGCGATAGAGCACCAGGCTGCGGTCATGAAATTGGCCTTTCCATCGACGACAGCACCCACCAGGACGGCCGGCATGGGATACAGCAATGTCTGGGGGCCGAGTTTTTTCTTGGACATGGAAAATCCTCCTCCTTTTATCCTCGCCGGAGATCGTCCCAAACCACGGCGACTTCACCTTCCTTCTCCAGCCACAGCTTCGCATCCATTCTGGGCTGAATGGATCATTCTACCTCGTTGGGCGAGGTTAGATAAACCAAAATTTGCGCAGTTGATCATAAAGACTACCCAAATGAAGGGCACTAACGAAGGAACTTACTTCAACCCTTTTTTCGAAGCAATATTGATCCCAAAGCTCCTATAAAGGAAACTACCGTCGAGAGGACAAATGCTCCGGTAAAAGACCCTGTCACGTCCTTGATGTAGCCTGCTACAGCAGGGCCTAATGCTTGTCCGACACCAAAGAAAAGGGTTATGCACCCGAGCCCCGCAGGAGCCAGCCTGGGGCCCACTGCATCGCCTGCGGCAGCAGCAAGGATCACGGGTATTGAAGAAATGCTGAAGCCGTAAATAATGCAGGAAACATACAGTCCCGGCAGATCGGTCCAGAATGCGAAGATAAGATAGGATAGGGCAAGGACAATATAAGCGTACATAGAGCCGAACCGCCTTCCAACAAGATCAGATACACTACCCCACAGTACCCCACTGGATATACTGCATAGACCGAGGATGGCGAACATCCCTCCAGCATTTTTCGGAGAGATGCCAATCTCTTTTGTGAGGTATGCGATGAAAAAGGTGAGATAAATTACATAGGAGAAACCATACATGAAGTATACACCCCCAAGCTTCCAGATCTCTTTCTCCTTCATCACATCTCTCCAGGCTGAGAGAAACGACACTCCCCGGGAACTTTTCCGATAATTATTTTCATCCTCCGTAACGCCATACATGGAGAGCCCTTTTTCAGCCGGGCTATTCCTTTCAAGCGCATAGACGACAAAAGAACCCGCAAAGACAGTGATACCCATGGCATACCAGGCATACCTCCATCCTTCACTTCCGTAACCGACAATAAAATAAGGAAGGATAATGCCTGCCAGGGAAAGGCCTATACCGGTCCCCACGGCGGCAATACCCGTGCCAAGCCCTCTTTTTCGAACCGCAAACCAGGCAGCCGGTAATGCCATGACAGGAATATAGCTTCCCCCGTTGCCCATCCCGGTTACGAGTCTCATCACAAAAGCGAACGAGAATGAGTCAGATAAGCCTGTAAGAAAAAGACAGATCCCCATGATCAGAAGCGATATGAATATAACGTTTCTCGCACCAAACCGAGTAGCGAGAAAACCTCCTATTACTGCAAGGCAGAGATACCCGATAAAATTACCTGTGCCGATAAGACCCACCTGCGTGTAGGTCAGGGACAAACCTTCCTTCATGGGTGGAAGAATTACCGAATATGACATTCTCCCGAAACCATGGGCGAGGAGAACGACAAGCGCCCCGGTCCATGCTATAACCCACGCATAATGCTTTTTCATACACCCACCATTTTTGTTTGAGCATATCCCGCGGAGGCCGTATTGTCCAAAACTTTTGGTGAAACTCAATAAGGAAATTGACGAATTATGGGTTAGAGAGGTCGAGGGCAGGATTGATGCCTATGACCAAGGAAAGCTCGAGGCAATATCTTTGGAGAAAGTCCTTCGGAAATTTAGTTTCTTATGTCCCGCAAGCTTTGACGAAGTCGTAAAAAGTCGGAAAACGCCTTTTCTGTCATTCCCGCGGAGGCGTGAATCCAGTATTCTCAAGGGGTTCTGGACTACCGCCGGAGTTTATCCTGAGCGAAGTCGAAGGGCGGGAGTGACAACTAAGGCGACTTTTTACTAGAGCATCAAGCTTTCACTGCCGAAAATAACCTGAGGATGAGATGGCAAAATGCGAAGTTATTTTTGCGCAACTCCTTAGTCAGGGATCCCCGGGCGGTTGACTCCGAGCCGAGCGTCTCGGTTGTACGCTTCAATCCGCTGAATGCATGTTTCAGCCAACTCAGCAACCTTCTCGAGCGTTAGCGACTTCTCTGTGCCGATAACATCGGGACCCTGGGCCACGTACAGCTTTACGACAACATTCTGCACACGAAAAATGTAATAGTAGTGGGTCAAGGGCGTTCCCCTGACGTCAATGGTTCCACCGAATACCCGGCAATCTGTTCCTGCAAGCGGCGCCCCTGGGATCTCTGGCTGCCCTTCGGAATTTGCAAGCAGCCGTTCCACATGGTAGGCTTGCGCTTCTTTTTCCGTGGGAAAAACCCAGCGAATATCAACGAGGCGAAAGATCGTCTGATCGAACCTTCCCTGCCAAAGCGCCAGCCCGGAACAAAACCCACAGTGCCTTGCAAACGCATCGTCCCCGGGGTCGAGTGGAAGGTGACATCTCGTATCCTGGGTCATTTTGATGTCGCCGGGAAGATCCTGGGCTTCCAAAAACACAGGAAGGAAGAGTTCCCCTTTTACAGATTCCGGGTCTGCGGTGATGCGCGTTAAAAGCATCCTTTTCTCTTCAGGCGTCAGGTTCGTTCGTTCCACAATGGGCGGTTCAGCGCAAGCTGTCTCGATTGCCCTACCAACCTCCGGTCCGGTTTCGTTCACGTGCCTTACTGCCGCCTTTGCACTCGTATTCTGCGATGAGGAATCAACTCCCGCACATCCGGTAGCGATCAACAATACCGCGACAAAGACGAGAACGCCGTTTGACTTTCGAGCTCCCATAATCGCTCCTCGCGTGTTAAAATATTGCGGCTAATGGAGACGGTCGATAGAAAATAAGTAACATGACATCTTGTGGGCGTTGGATATACAGTTGAAAATTCATAGGATGTCCCCTTCTCCACTCACAGGGGTGTAGACACTTTCAAAGGAAATTCAGGCGCAATTAGATCAAAATCACGGTCATCATGGAGCAATGTCAGTCCTTCAGGTGATAAGGTGAGATGAGGTGAGGTGATAAGAACTTCCTTTTTCGGTTTCGGACTATATGAGATTTCGCCTTGTGTGTCAAGGGTAAAGTGGACGCATTATGTGGTAGCATCCTTCTCATCGGGTTGAATCCTTGGTCCACAATAAACGTTAAAACCGGAATGCCGCCAGCCCATCATCGTGTCGATCACACGGTTTACGTCATGCGCTGCATTCCTGTAACATAGCCAAATGCCCGATTTCAAAATCTGACCCCATTTCCGCTCGTTATCGCTCCCTGAACTTTGAACCCTGCCGAAAGCCCTGAGCGTAGTCGGAGGGAAAATGGAACCGATCAGGTTGGATGGAAAAAGGCCTTGGGCCTTTTTCCCGGTTTGCGGGAATTTCTCCCGGGAAAATGAGCGATCTCCCCATAGACAATCCGGACAAAAAAGCAACATATTGTTAATATAGAAGGCATGACCGTTTCTTCAACTTTTTCGTGATGGGAGGCGAATTCGTGAAAGTTCTCTTGGTCTACCCGGAATTCCCCGACACCTTCTGGAGTTTTAAGCATGCCCTGAAATTCATTCGCAAGAAGGCGTCCTTGCCCCCCCTCGGACTCCTGACCATTGCCGCGATGCTGCCTGGAGAATGGCCGAAAAAGCTGCTTGATACGAATGTCACAAAGCTCACTGAAGAGGACCTGTCCTGGGCTGATTGTGCGTTTATCGGCGGCATGGCTGTGCAAAGGGATTCGGCGAGGCGAATCATTGCTCGGTGTAAGGAGGCGGGCCTTAAAGTCATTGCAGGGGGGCCCCTCTTCACAAGCGAATACGAACACTTTAAAAATGTGGACCATTTTGTCCTGAATGAAGCCGAACTGACCCTTCCCCCTTTTCTGGCAGATCTGGAAAAGGGACGCGCCGGGCGCGTCTACCGGACATCGGAATTCTGCGACACGCGGGAAACGCCTCCTCCTTTGTGGGAGCTGGCGGAATTCAAGCATTATGCTTCGATGAGCATCCAGTTCTCCCGGGGTTGTCCATTCAATTGCGAGTTCTGTAACGTAACAGCATTGTTCGGACACCGCTCGCGCCTGAAAGCGGCAGAACAGATTATTGCCGAATTGGACTCCCTTTACGATCTGGGCTGGCGCGGCCAGGTCTTTTTTGTGGATGACAACTTCATCGGCAACAAGGCCTATCTCAAGGCCCATCTCTTGCCCGCACTCATCGAATGGCAGAAAGACAAGAAAGGGATCCCTTTCAACACGGAAGCCTCGGTAAATCTTGCCGACGACGAACCACTCATGGAGATGATGGTTGAAGCTGGGTTTGACGGGGTCTTCATCGGAATCGAAACGCCCAATGAGGAAAGCCTGGCGGAATGCAACAAACAGCAGAACAGAAACCGGAACCTGCTGGAGAGTGTAAAGCTCATGCAGCGAGCCGGACTGCAAGTGCAAGGTGGCTTCATTGTCGGATTCGACAATGACACGCCTTCCATCTTCCAGCGGCAGATCGAGTTTATCCAAAGAAGCGGAATCGTGACGGCCATGGTCGGCTTGCTGAACGCTCCTCCGGGCACAAGGCTTTATGAGCGCATGCGAGAGGAGGGACGCCTGAACGGGCTTATTTCCGGCGACAACGTGGATGGAACAACCAATATCGTTCCGAAAATGGGTCTTGATACGCTGCGGCAAGGATACAGGAACATCTTGCAACAGATTTACTCGCCAAAACACTACTATAAACGGACGATGACCTTTCTCAGGGAGTATCAGAGACCCAAGATCAGGCCCCCTCTGGATTTTCAACGCTTGCTGGCGGTCATCCGTTCGAGTGTCCGCCTGGGGGTTCTTGGCAAAGAGCGCTTCCAGTACTGGAAGATGTTTTTCTGGGCGCTTTTTTGCCGTCCCCAACTGTTCACACTGGCCATCACCTTTGCAATTTACGGCTATCATTTTCGGAAGGTTTCGAAATTGAGTGAGATTAAGTGAGCTTTTCCGCGAAATGAAGATCAACTTGAGCGAAAGGGACGGATGAACGGATGGATTCGCCGGGCCACGGCTTCTCTTGTGGCGGAAGGAGGGTAGTTTATGGTGGGAGGAGATTTTCGTCCCCAGGGACAAGCCCCGTCTTTAGAGGATGTTTTTGAAAAAGTGCTGCAGCAATGGCGGGGTTTCAAAAGGGGCCCGATCGTTATCTTGATCGCCGTCCTGGTGGCGCTGGTCTTGGTCTGGTCGGCGTGGTTCACGGTCCAGCCGGAGGAGACGGGGATCGTGCAGCGCTTTGGAAAGGTCGTGCGCACAGCCGGCCCGGGTCTACACTTCAAATTGCCTTATGGGATCGAAACGATCCGCACGGTGCCTACGGCCCGTGTTCTCAAGGAGGAATTCGGTTTCCGGACGACGACGGTTGCTACCCCGGGTCGGCGGACGCAGTATGCGGATAACAAGGCCTATAAGACCGAATCCCTCATGCTTACGGGGGACCTCAACGTCATCGATGTGCAGTGGATCATCCAGTACCGCATTGAGGACCCTGTGCGCTTCCTGTTCTATGTGCGGGAGACACCGAAAACGATCCGGGACATCACCGAGTCGGTCATGCGCCGGGTGGTCGGCAATCGCCTCGGCAGCGACGTGCTGACGGTCGGCCGGGTGGAGGTCTCCAGCGAGGCAAAGGCGGAGATTCAGAAAATCCTGACGGATTATGAGACCGGTGTCCGCCTGGTGACCGTGGAACTCCAGGATGTAACCCCTCCGGATGCGGTCAAGCCCGCGTTCAATGAGGTCAACGAGGCCCGCCAGGACAGGGAACGGACAATTAATCAGGCCCAGGAGCAGGCCAACAAGGAAATTCCCAAAGCCCGAGGGGTGGCGGCCCAGAGCATCAGCCA
>JAFGDM010000088.1 GCA_016932115.1 Deltaproteobacteria bacterium
ACTTCCGTGGACCCTCAGGCTCCATAGAGGAACTCTGGATTTCTTGGGATTTCTCTAACAAGGCGAAAGTCAAGCAAACCTATCTAGGAGTTTCTGCTGACACCGCACACGCGGTTGAAACAATCGTCTACAAGGAAGGCATTAAAAAGGACCAAGTCGCCATGGAGCTTTTTTCCCGTCTGAGTGAGAAGGGAGAGGTGAAACGTCGCCTTGGAGAGAAGATATGCCTCTACTGGGATCGCGAGGATCAGGAAGCCTCTGGACTTACAGAGGCACCTCAGTACTTTCCAGGAATCTCGCTGCGGCCCGAGGAGTTTTGGCCCCTAGCCATGAATCTCACGATTTTCCACGAGACCAGGGATGCTCTTGCATTGGAAGTGGTGGAGGAAAGGAATCCGATACTCATAAGATATCTGAATGTGCCGTCGAGGAACAAGGGAAGATTCAGAGCCTGCATAAATCCTGTTTCGATATAGGAGGGACGTTTCAGTGGTAGGCGAAATGCTGTCTGATATTGTGGTCGGGTTTGAGCGTATTGAGCCGGTCATCATAGCCAACGTGGCTCTCGGCAAGAACTTCATTCTCATCGGCCGGCACGGGACCAGCAAGACCACGCTTGCGAGAATTCTCGCTCAGGGGGTGGGGGGGGGCTCCTACGTTATTTACGACGCGACCAAGGACGACATCCTATCCATTGCGGGCATCCCTAAGACCAAGGCCCTGGAAGAGGGCCGCTTCGAGTTCGCTTCAGGAGAACGAACCATCTGGGGCAAGCAGATTATCGTTATTGACGAACTGGGGAGAGCGACCAAGGAAAATCAGAATATCCTGCTTGAGATTCTTCAGGAAAAGACTTGCTTCGGCCAGAAATTGGACTACAGGGTCATCATTGCGACGATGAACCCAGAGACGTATGCTGCCTCTCTAAGGCTCGACGAGGCTCTCCTGGACCGTTTTTATGCCGTGCTCCCCGTCCCGGACTTTGCGCAAGGGGTCAGGAAAGAAACCGTCAGGAAAATCCTCGATCTTAATTTTTCGAAGGGCCGATGGGAGGCCGGCAAAGAATTTTCACGAGTTTATGACGCAGTGCGGAGCCATTATGAAGCCTTCGTGTCAACGCCTGCCACTCGCGAGGCGGTTCTGGAATACACTAGCCGGGTGATGGAGCTCATCAAGGGAAAGACGAAGGCCTACATTTCTAACCGAAAAAGCATCCAGATGGCGGACGAGATTTTTGCGATCGGCGCGTACATGGCACACCTGAAGGAGAAGGAACCACTGAGCGCTGCCGCGAAACTTGCACTGGAATACACGATATCGGTCCCTGCCGGAGCGGAGCTCTCAACCGCCCTTCAATGCCACAATGCCTGCAAGAGCATACTCGAAAATTACGCCTTGAGCGAAGCTGACTTGTTACGCTACGAGTTCGCCAGAATCCCGGAGGACAGCGTCAAAAGGAGAATCCGTTTTGTGCTCGAAAATGTAAGAGAAATAACCAAACACCTGAAAGAGATAGATGGCGACTTCATGCTGGGCTACGTGCTCGATCATGCGAGGCAACTCAGGACTAAAGCGAGTACCCTGCAAAACCTTGTTCATGCCCTGAAGGAGGTATCAGGGTACAAGGAGGTCAAAACAAGGGCTGAAGGCTTGTTAATGGAAGAGCTCGCACTTCGCAAGAAAGCCCTGGCCGCCAGCCTGGATACTCAGAAAATCAAGGATATGCAGGATGTCGCTTTAGTAAAACGAATCGATGAATTGCTCCATGAGCGGACGCCTGAACAGAGCAAGAAGATCAGGGAGTTGCTTACGAAAGATGACTTCCACGAATTGCTTGCCGGCGGGAAAATCCTTCCCATCTTAAGAGGGCTTGTTCGACGATGACACTTGAGCTTTCGCAGGAACTCTACGATGCCATTTCGAATCTGGGTCTCCCCTTCCTTGAGTGCCATAAACTCGTTGAGATTAACAAGGAAATTGACACTGCCGCCTGGTACTACAATACCAAGAACAAGGAGGAAAAGATCCTTTTCAATCCCGTCTTTCTCGAGTCTCTCGACGCGACCGGCTGCGAAATCGTTCTCCGTCACGAAATCCTTCACAAAGCGCTTTACAAGGGGTTCTCAAGAGGAGATCTTGACCACCAGATCTTGAACATCGCTTTGGACGCGGTCGTGAATCGAGTCCTCTCGCGATCCTACCCTCCTGACATTTTCCAGGCCTATTGTGAAGGTGTTTACTCTCGTCATCCTGAGAACATCCAGAACCCACTTGCAATCGTGTGGTATGGGTTGGACCCTAACCTTATCAAGGACGAATCCCTCCGAAATTATTACATCAAGTTTTGGGCCAGCAAGGAGGATCCTTCTCCGCTAGAAGTTTACTACCAGCTCCTCGAGTTTTCGCAAGATGAAAAAATCTCCGTCGGAGGAGTCCCCCTGCCTGCCAAAGGCAGAGGAGAGGGACCTGCCCTCTCAGGACGCACTTTAGGTGGGGATGGGGATAAAAATAGTGGAGAAGGAGGAAAAGAATCTCCCTGCGACACGGAGTGCGAGGGGGGGGCAGAACAAACTGCGGGCACTGACGCCGGTCATGAGCAGGCCAGTGAAAGGGGCGGGCAAGAGGAGAAGGAGATTGATCATTCGGGATGGTTGAGAAGAATCCCCGTTGAAGATTTTAAAGATCTCTTGCCGGATAAGATAGGCAATAAGGTCCTGCGAGGAAGGCCGGCAGGCGGATCACAAGGGGCTTCTGGTCTGGAGGGCTGGGTGAAAAGGATGACGCTTCAGGCACAGGAATTCGATGTGCGCGCCATAGAGGAGTTTCTTCATCGCATTGAAAGTGTGGACGTTCTCGACCGGGCAGCCGAGCGGATCATCCATGCGGTCAACAGGGAGACAAGACGCCTTACCTATCCTCTGTATCCCAGCAGGCTCGGGCACGTGTACATCCTTACGGGTCTCTCCCAACGACTTTGCCAATATTGGAATCTTATGCCATCAAACAGGCTCCCAAGACTTAGCATTTATGTGGATGTCTCACCGTCTATGATCGGGTTTCGTGAAAAGGAGGTCTTCCTCATCGATAGACTGAAAGACCTTTTTCCTACGACCTTTTATGTCTTTGGCAGCCGAGTTCTGGAATTCAGCGTAAGCGACTTCGCAAAGGGAAAATACCCTGTCGCGTATTCAACGGATTTCAATCCGGTGGTCGAACACCTCATGGGATCGGATGCGGAATGCGGCGTCGTTTTCACAGATGGATTCTCTCATTTGAATCTGGAAAATCGCCTCAAATTTCGCCGTTCAGGAAAACGTCTTTTCGCCGTCTACTTCAATGACGATGTGAGCCGTAGCAAAGACGGCGCCCATCCCGTCGGAAGCGACCTTGACGGGATCTCCGAGGAGGTCATGCAAATAGACGTTTTCGACAAGACCCATCAGATTGCAAGAAGACTGGCACTATGAAGCCGGAATGGGAGGTTTGATGATGCCACACTGGGAATACAAATTCGTGTTCAGAGACAATCGCATGGCAGAAGGGTTTTTCGACCTGATCGCCGCTCAAAAGGAAATCTGCGGCTATCGCTGCTCCTCAAAGGGTGAAGAAGAGAATCTCGACCATTACTTCGACTCCCCGGACCTTACTCTTGAATCCCAGGGAATCGTCTGCCGAGTGCGGCAGAACAAGAAAAACGACCCTTGCAGTCTTGCCGTCAAGCGACAGGCCCTGGGTCCCAATCAGGAGATCATCTACCCTCAGACTGATCCGCTTCCTTTAGGCGCAGGAGATTTTTCCGGCATCTCGAAGGGTGAATTCCCTTCCAGTGTAGGTCCTCTTCTGAACCTCCTGACCGGATCCACAGCCCTCACTCACATCCTGACACTTCAAGTAAGCCGCAGGATATTGGAGCTCAAGATCGACGGAGATTCCTTAGCCTATCTCAATCTAGACCGCATAAGGGTCAAGCTGCCTGGAAGTGAGCAGATGATAGCTGAAGATTACGAAATTGAGCTCAAGTCGGAGCGAGAGAGCTTCCCGGAGGCGGACGTTCTGAAGGATATTTTGTGCAACGCTTTCGGTATGATTCCCATCACCCGTTCGAAACTCCGGCGCATGGCGCGTCTCATCCGTCAGAGAGAAGACCATAAGCCCAGAAAAGTGATTTTGGACATGGATACCGGGGTTGACGACGCGCTGGCTCTTTTGTTGGCCATGCAATCGCCCGAACTGGAAGTCCTGGGCGTCACCGTGGTCGGCGGCAATATCGATGTGGATCAAACGGCCCGTAATACAGCCGCAGTCTTAAGTCACATCCACCCGTTTGTAAAGGACAGATATCCAAGGCTTCCCCTTGTTGCGATCGGCGAAAAACGCCCCAGCGGCAGGCCCTCTGCCGCTGACGTGCACGGGCCTGACGGACTTGGCGGGGTGTGTGACAACTACCTGAAGCAAGGAGCGGAACAGCTCATCAAAGAAAGTGCCCTGAGTCTGTTCACGGAGATCATTGACGCCCATCCGGTTGGCGCCATTACGTTGATCACAACAGGCCCCCTCACGAATGTGGCGCACTGGATTCAGGAATGTCCAGAAACGGTAAAGAAGTTGTGTAAAGTTATCTGCATGGGAGGGGTCTTTTTCCAGGCCGGAAACAGGAGTCCATGTGCTGAATTCAATATTCATTTCGATCCGTCCTCCGCAAGAAAAGTGGTGGAATTTTGTAGGGCACCAGTCTCAACAGGCCTCGGTCAGCGGCGCGAAACCCTTCCGCTTGCCTTCGTCGGGCTTGATGTGACCCACCAGGTTCGGTTGCGAAGGTCCCTCCTTGAGCGGGCCCTGAGCTTCGCAAAGGACAATAGACCGAAATTTGTTCGCGATGTAACCCGGTACTACATGGACTTCTACAACCGTAACGAGGGCTTGGACGGGTGCTACCTGCACGATCCGCTGACGGTCGGCTATGCAATCGACCCCTCTCTGTGTCAGGCAGAGCAGTATCATGTGGAAGTTGAGGATAAAGGAGAGTTCACCTCAGGTATGACCGTGGCCGATTATAGACCCACAAGGATATTCAAAGACAAGATGAAAGAGGTGACGTGGGTCTGCTATAAGGTGGACAGCACGCTGTTCGAGAAGCTCTTTCGGAAAAGAGTCTTGGGTATTTGACCCCAAGATTACGGCCCTCACACTCAATTCATGAATTACGTAAATTCGCAGAGGTCAGTAGAAGTCGTGTACAAACTGCTTGTGTCGTTTCGAAAATTCTTGACGATGCTCCTCGGTCATCGAGTTGACAAGGAGGAAAGTATGCAGAAATGGCTCGCGCTTTTTCAAATTGGGCCGGTTCAGGAATTCATCCAGACCGCCAGAAAGACTCAAGACTATTGGACGGGAAGTTATTTGCTGTCCTGCCTGTGTGAAGACGCCATCAAGGAAGTGGGAACGGATAACGTCATATTCCCTGCGTGGGCTACCGCCGCCGCCCCTGGAAGCGCATCCATGATACCCAATCGTTTTCTGGCAGTCCTCGGGGATTTATCAGAGGACGACGCCAAGTGTGCCATGAAGTCTGCGGCGAATAAAGCGAAAGACCTATGGACCGGCATCTCAGAGGATGTAGCCAAAAAATTCGAGCAGAAAACAGGATGCGATGTGTCGAAAGGCCCTTTTGCTGCCGAATGGAAAAACCAGATCGATCATGCCTTCGAGTTCCTGTGGGTGCTTCATCCATGGGATGGCCAGGATTCAAGCTACTCCGCGACTTATCAGGCCCTCGAGCGCCTCATGGGCAGCCGCAAGGCGAGCCGCTGGTTCGAAAAACCATTTTCGCCTGGTGGACCGCCTTGCAGCCTATGTGGTCAGCGTCTTGCGGTTCTTGATGCCGACCCGGCCGCCAACCCGCCTCCCCAACGTCGAACGGTCTGGGAAGACTGGAAGAATTTCCGAACCAAAGATTTTACAACCCGTTTCCGCGACAACGAAAGGCTCTGTGCAGTCTGCCTGGTCAAGCGGCTCGCCCCGGACTGTGCCTCGGTTTTTAAATTCCCCCGGGATGTTCCGTCCACGTCCTCCATCGCTGTTGCGGGATTTCTCAAGGCAACCCTGCCGCTTTCGTCTACACTAGAAGCGGACTGGAATACCTTCAAAGATTACCTGTCAAAAAAATCGCCTGTCCCAAAAGCTGCCGGCGAGCCATGGAGCGGCCATTCAGTGCCGGGCCTTACAAGTCGTCATCCTCTAGCGGAAGTAGAAGGTGACTGGCTCATCGAAGACACCTATGAACGCCTGAAAGGCATCGAGGGGATCAAAGGCAGACCTGATAGGATAAAAGAGATAGATGAGCTCAGCGAGCATCTGAAAAATAATGTACTCAAGCCGGCAAAAGAGGAGATCCTGGTCGGCAATCTCCGCTCGGACCAGATGCCTTCCAAATACTTTGCGGTTCTCACCTTCGACGGCGACTCTATGGGGAGCTTCCTGGCAGGAATCAAAACCCCGAAAGAGCATAGGTCATTCAGTTTACTGATATCGAATTTTGCACACTGCCAAGTTCCCAAGATTATTGAATCCGACCATGCAGGGTTTCTGGCTTATGCAGGAGGAGATGAGGGTCTGGCCTTCCTGCCGCTCGGAGACTTGCTGTCAACAATGTCATGCCTTCGGTCCGCATGGGAAAAGGAGGTGCGTACCGAAATCACGAAGCAACTGCCTGATGCGGAAAACCCCCCAACCCTGAGCGTGGGCGCCGTGATCGCACATCACCAGCAGGGCCTTGGCCGTGTGATCGAGGAAGCCTTTGCTGCCCTGGAGCAAGCCAAGGACTTCGAGGAAAAGGACGCTTTCGCCGTCAACATCATCCGACGCTCCGGCGCTCCCGTCACGGCTCGATCACGTTGGGTTTGCAAAGCCATTGACACCATTGATCTGCTCAAGACTTTCGTAGACTGCTACCACAAAGCCCCAGACGGCCTTTCCACAAAATGGTACAGGGATGCAGAGTCCATGGCCAAGGTCTTGGGAGACCCGCCAACTGAAATGAGTTCTACAGATCGAAACGCTCTATTAGGTGAAGGCCTTCAAAAGCTCTTCGCTTATGAATCCAGGCGCCTTCTGATGAGGCATGACCACTCTCCTGCCAAGGAGAATGCAGAACGCCTGGCGGAGCCAATTGCCTCTCTTCGCAAGGGCCTCTTTCAAAACGGAGAGGGCAACCCTTTTCGCGGGACCATGAATCTGATGGATCTGGCCCAGTTCATCGCCGATGGAGGTGTGAGATGACCCAGTACCTTATCCGCCCCCTTGATACTCAATTCCACAGGACAGGCCTTCCTTTTGACGCAGCACAGGACGTGGAGGCATCTTCCCAGTTTCCGCCCAGTCCACGCACTGTTTATGGAGCAATTCGCGCCTGGGTTTTCTCTGATAAAAACATACCCTTTAATGGGCTCCCCCAGTCTGGTGACCCGGTTTTCACGACACTGGGCAATGACAAGCAGTACGGAACCCTGGCCGTAAAGGGACCAGTAATGTGCCGGTTGAGTAAAGTAACTCTAGCTGCCTTTCTCCCCATGCCCGCAGACCTTGTAAAGCTGAAGAATCACAGAGAGTTGCGGTTGCTTCGCCCTGATCTTGAGGCTAAGCCCGGATGGGACCTTGCCGTTTCACTCTACCCTGTGGGGACCGGCAGTACAGAAGTTGTTGAAGCTAATAAAAATCGGTTTCTCAACCCTAATTACCTGAAGGAGTATCTGGCTGGAAGCTTAGGACCCGAAAACAGGTACAATAATGTTACAGTCGAGCAAGGAGACGTGTTTCGTAGAGAATTGCGCGTCGGGATTGCACGGGAGGGAGCCACCAGGACTGCTAAAAAGGGGTTCCTCTACCGCGCCCCCCATCATCGCCTGGTTCATGAGCAGTCGGATGCGGAGCATGTCCTCTGGGTGGAGATGGATGGGCACAACGGTCTCCTCCCTGAGGCCGGGGTCATAAGGCTTGGAGGAGAAGGCCGGCCGGCCAGGATCTCTATTATGTTACCCGATCCGAAAACCTGGTATTCGGAGCCTTCAGCGGTTAGGAACGCACGAGACACAGTCCTCAAATCAGGCCGTTTTAAGCTCTACCTGATCACGCCCGGGGTCTTCGGGGTCGAGCATAAGCACTGCGTTGCCCTGCCTGATGCAGTTGATCCTGGAAGTCTCTCTCTCGATTTGGAGCAGGCGGGAGGAAAGCGGGTTACGGCCCAGCTTGTCGGAGCATGTGTTGCCAAGCCAATCTATTTGGGCGGTTGGGATATCCGTTCAAGGAGGGAAAAGCCCCATCAGGCCTGCGTTCCGGCAGGGAGCGTGTATTTCTTTTGCTTCCATGACTGGGCTTCGATAGATCAGGAGGCCGCAGTGGCCCAGGTTTTTCGACTTTTTCACGGCAATACCGCGATTCAAAAAGGCGATGGAAATGCGTCCAAGGAAGGTTTTGGATTCACACTAGTAGGAGGTTGGTGAAATGTACAAATCAGGAACACTCATGTTGATGAAGGCGTGTACGCCTGTTCACCCGGGCGCGGCAGAGGGGGTGGGGGCCATCGATTTGCCTATCCAGAGAGAAACTAGCACGGACTGGCCGATCATCCAGTCAGGAACGCAAAAAGGGGCAATGCGAGATGCAGGCGACATTAAGGCAAACAACGATGCTGCAATGAAGGCCCATGTGAAGGTCCTCTTCGGACCTGACAAATCGCCGGACCACGCCGGGGCTCTGGGGATTTGCGACGCGCAGGTCCTGCTCTTTCCGGTTCGGTCGCTCAAGGGGGTCTACGCACTCGTTACATGCCCCATGGCCCTTGCGCGATTCAGGCAAAACCTCGAAGCGCTTAGTTCGGTCAGCCATACTCTTCTGAGTGATCCTGTGGAAGAGGTGAAGCTTGAGGATTTGCTGCAAAGAATCGGGCAACCTGCTTACAACAAAGTGAAGACCCCAAAGCAGCCCGATGGCAGGAACCCTGCGTTCAAATCCCCGCTCCTGATCACAAAAACGGTCGATAACCAGGAGAAGGATTTCGTAGTCCTGGGTCAATGTGCCTGGGAGGCTGAACACGATCAAGACCTTTATCTCCTCGGCAAATGGCTCCAAGACAACTTTTCCGCCTTGACTGACCTCATGAACCACCTTGCCCTTGTTTCTGATGACGACTTCACGGACTTTGTCAAGTATTCGACCGAGGTGATCACCCGGAACAGGATAGACGACACAAAAGGCGTAGTCGAGGAAGGCGGCCTGTGGACCGAGGAACATCTGCCCAGGGAAACGGTACTATACGCGCCTATCTTTGCAGCAGAATCTCTTGACAGCACGAAAGACATGGCGCCCAAAGAAGTCATTGAAAAACTCAAGGAACTCATGCCCGACGACAACTACTTCTGGGCCGGCGGCGACACTACAGTCGGCCGCGGCCTTTTGACCTACTGTTTCAAATGAGGAGGAGCCGATGAAAACGCGGGATCAACAGCGTGCACTCTACGCATACAAAGAAGCCGATAAGGTGGAGGCCGATCATAGAGAAGAGTTTAAGACAGGGGCCAGGAGTCTGCCTTCTACGATTCAGAGTTGCGGGCTCATCCAGGCCTTTTCCTTCTATCATAAAGGCCAGAAAGCCGAGGTCCGCAAAAAGGTAGCCGCTTGGCTTGAAAACCATCCCTTTTTCAGAGAGGACCTTGCCGTTGAGGGTGACATTACGGTTAAACTCTCCAGCCAGGATATCGAGACCTACCGCATGATGCAGGCGGAGGCCATTGAGTACGCCGTATGGCTTAAGAGGGCTACAGAGAGCTGGTCATAGAGAGGAGAGCAGTCATGAACTTACATAAAAGCGCCTTGGATTTATGGAACATCATAAGAGATGATGAAGACAACAGAAGGTATCACAAGGATCTCCACCCCGGCCTGCTCTTCTACTCTTTCTTTGATGGAGACATCAAAGATTCAGAGAGCAAGAAAAAGCATCTTGAAAGAATGTCCAGGCAGAGTCCGGCATCGTCTGCACGGTATCTCTTTGAGCAACGAAAAAAGGAACTCCAAATGCTCAACAGTTCAGGCTACATAGTGCGGGCATGGACCCAGAAGCTTCAGAGACCACTTGCCTCCGGGCTTGGGATCGAGAGCGCCCTTGAAAACGGCATCACCTTGGACCATACTTACGGCCTCCCCGTGCTCATGGGAAGCGCTCTCAAAGGGATCTGCCAGGATCAGTACCTTGAAGACAAGGGTGTTATATTTCAACCCGAAGAACGCTGGAAGGTAAAGAACTCTCTGGAGTTCATCGCTGTCTTTGGTCTCCAGACTCCACTCTCTGATGAAAGAGGCTTCGGTACGGAATGGCAGGAAAAAGCCATCCGGGGCCGGGTCATATTCTTCGACGCGGTCCCAGTCCCGCCGCGGCAGGGAGAATGGCTGCCTTTTGACGGGAAAGCAGGTTTCATGAATCCCCATTACGGGGACTACTACCAAAACGCCGACCCCCCAGGGGACTACCTTAAAACCAACCCTATCGGGTTTCCTACCATAAAGGAAGGAACTGTCTTTCTCTTTTCAGTTGCTATACGAACAATTCCTGAAGAGATTGTCCTCAAGAGAATACCGAGCGCGGAAGTTCCCAAACCACCGCCTGAATCCTATTCCTTTGATCCGGAAAAGTCGGCAGGTGAAACACGGGTTCTTCTCCAGAGTGCCATGCAAGAAAGGGGAGCCGGCGCAAAAACCCGAGTGGATTATGGTTCTTTCGGCAAACCAGACGATTTTCCTCTTTGATACTGAGGGATAAGAGAATGAAAGAAAGTGAAAACGATAGTGATACGAAGCCCCGCCATTTCATTGTTTCTGTCGGTACCTCCCTGATATCAAAGTATACGGATAACGAGAGGATTATTGTTCGAGAAAAAAAAGAGCTTCAATCTATTAAATACACTGAAGAGCTCACCTATAGAGAGCTTTCAACAAAACCAACTCTAAAAGAAGCAATTGACCGCTTTTACTTAAACCTCGACTCCTATAAGGAAGCTAAAAAATTAGGTTTCAATCTGAAAGAACTCTCCGCTGAACTGAGTTCTTTGCTCAAGGGGGAAGATCCTCTCAGAAATGGAGATTCGGTATTTCTCGTCAGGACAAAAACGCTTTCAGGAGAGATTTGCACGCAAGCAATCACGAACCTTTTAAAGAGCCAAAGCTACACTGTCACCTCCAAGGAAGTCGTAAATATGAGGGCCGGCGGCACAGATGATGAAGATTTTGTCAGCAAGGGCCTGCCTGAGCTGATCGATATCGTCAGATCGGAGATCGAGGGGAAAAAAGAGGATACAGAAATAATCCTTGTCCCGACAGGGGGCTACAAGGCGGTGATCCCGTATTTCGTGATCCTCGGGATTCTCTACGATGTACCCTGCAGGTATGTGTATGAGGAATCGGACAACGTGCTCAACCTTCTGAGTGTTCCCCTGAACGTAGACCTTGCTTCGTGGTCCCAGGTTGAGTCGATTCTTGAAATCTTTGAGGGGCAAAAAATTGACCTCTTGAATAAGAAAAAGCTCTTCAAAGAGAGCTACCAGAAAATCGAGAGCCTTTTGACAGAAGACGCGGGGGTTTTTAAACGCACGCCTCTGGCCGAGAAGTTCTCAGGCAAGGCAAAAGAGGAGCGAGGCCAGCCTGAGCTTGTGTACCGAACCCGAAACAGTCCACTTCTGACGTACCTTAGTGAGGACTTGAAGCAGAAGTTCCTCCGCCTTGCCGGCCTGGGCGCTCTCATCTGGAAGGGGGACCGGGTGCCGGAGATTGTGGATCATGCTCTTCTACATCACGCCGATCTCTTTTCAATTGCCGAGCGCGTTCTACTACCCATTTACCTCCACCATGAGATGAAGCGAACTGTTTTTCTGGCCCCTCACGAGCTTTTCGCTCTTCTCTGCGCCCTGCACCTTCACGACTGCGGGCATGTCCTGGGCCATGTCGAAACTGATCATGAACCCTATTACCGGTTCTTCCCCACGGAGGTCAGGGATTTTCACCACGTCCTGGGGTACCTTCGTCTGGCTGAATGGGGAAAGCACGGGAAGACAGCAGAATCTATCTATGCCCATCTTGTGGATGATTCCAGTGTCGGCTCGAAGTGGGGTGAGAACAAGGGAAATATATGGGAGCAATACCTTAAGGCCCCGGCTGTTCTAGGTCTGTTTCATCGTAAGAAGATGCATATCGCTCAGAAGGTGTCCTACCCATTCGTTAAAGGGACTTGTGTTCCTGAGATCCCATGTCTTGAAGATTTCATTAACTGCAATAAGATCCGTATTGGGGAGAACACCATAGATATCATGCGGGTAAAACTTCTTGTATGTCTGCTCCGGATCATTGACAGCCTCGACGAGGAAGAAAGCCGTATGGGAAGCCGCCAAGGGTTGGATTTCCAGAAGAACCTGCTTGATGTTCAGGCTACCGAAGCGAAGCGCAATTCGGATAGCCTTCGAGGTGCACTGGATGCTTTGATTGAAGACAGAGCACTGCTCAAAGGTCTTGCGCAAGCTGTTGACGGCCAAATCAACTCGGAATCAGACATACCTCTCGCTGCTGAAGCCTATCGTCTTTGGGAACATCGGGCCTGCCACCTAAAAAAGGAGGTCAAAGACATCGCATTCGAGTACGCCTACTCGACTATTAGCATGCACTTCAAAAGGTTTCAGCATCTGCCACTCTGTGAAAAAAGCAAGATCCGGAGAATAGCCATCAAACCTCAGTTTGAGCCCACGGATGGCGAATTCCTTAAGCTATCCGTGAAAGTTGAAAGCGATGATGAAGAAGCAAGAGAGCGAATTCTTGAGAAACTCAAAGAGGAGTACTTCATCAAGGAAGGAATCAATGGGGAGAGCAAAGAGATCGTGGCCGAGATTTTGCGGAAACAAGCGAAGTTAGTAATTGAGTATGCTTGAAGGAGGAATGGGATGGCTGACATCATAGTGACCTGTGAGACCCTGACCCCGATGATCACATCAGGGGCCGACCAGAGCGAGTTTGAGCTTCGGGCCGATACGGTGAAAAGCCTTCTTCGCTTCTGGTGGCGGGCCTTCCATGTTTTCGACACCATAGAGGAGCTGAGAGAACAGGAGACGGCGCTTTTTGGCGGAAGCACCGGCACCAGGAAGAACGCCGCGCCCTTCAGGATTTCGGTGAGAGTGACAGAATTGAAACCCGCAAAAAAAGAAGACCTTGGCTTTTCTGCATCCAATAGCCCTCGGTCCTACTTCTATTTTCCCCTTCGCCCTGGAAAGTTCGGGATGCCTCGTGACGCCGCAACCCCTAACTTCGAAATCTTCATAAGAGCTATTCAAACAGCGGAACAAGCCAAAGATCTCCTTCGCAGCCTTTGGCTACTGGAACACCTGGGGGCCATTGGAAGCAGGTCCAGACGCGGGGCCGGATCGTTTGAAGTGAAAGAAGTGAAACTTGTTGATGCCCCTCAGGAAATCCTGGAAGACATCAATCACCTTTATCCACATCCACAGAGTTTTTTTATAGACAAAGACGAGCTTCGACGCGGATTGACTTCATCGATTAGGAGAATCCTGGACGCATGGGGACCAAAAACTGATCCCGGCGCTGCCTTACCCTGTTACAGCCGGATATCCGATCGTGCCAGGATCTGTATAGTCACCAAGCCAAATGGCGATCCCCTTTCGCTGATGGACGATCTGGCTGATCACATGAGGAATTTCAGAAATGGTGAATCAGGCTTTGGCAAAGCGCCTCTACCTGGCGGCAGTAGTGTCTTCAGGAAGGAAGCGCGCATCATGCACGAACGTATTGATTCCCTGCTTAATGGATCAACATTGGTGGCTGGCCCTACTACCGTCATGAAACCGGAATTCGGCTTGCCCATTCAGTACCGATTCGGTGGTCAAAGCAAGCCGCCGTGTCCTGAACCCGTAGGCTTCAATGCCATCCCGGCCTCTGAGCGCACCCGGAACGGTCAAACATCTCTTCACAAGTTGGACCGCCGGGCTTCGCCGCTATTTCTTTCTTTCGGGCAATTCGGAGCAGACGGCAACAGGTCATCTTATTGCATTCTTACCTATCTGCCTGCCGAGTTTGTGACAGGGGAAACTGGAGACAGGCCAGTGGTTGCGTTTAAGGCAGTGCATGATACCAAGAAGATCGAGAATCTAATAAACAACAAGAAAAAGCCGCCATCCCGAAACTACAAGTTATGGCTGGAGAATCGACTGACGACTGCTTTAAGTCCTACCACACAACTAGATTTAGCCTCTTTCAAGGCGGACTTGGAGATCGGCGCCGTCGAAGCTTATTTGAATGACTTGACCTGTAAGATGAATTGCTTCGACCTATGAATTTACACGAGACTTCCACATTGAGGACACTTTGGTTATGGGCCATGGGACCGAAAGCATCAACTGGAAAACTATTGCTACCAGAGCCTTTCAAATCCTACATTTCACCGCCAACGAGCTCTTGCTGCCCGAGTATCTGAGAGATCTGGACGTCCCTCGGCTTGATCGCTCCAAAGGGGTTGTCCTTTCCGGTCGGGGGCCTGTGTGGCTTTTCGGTTACCTTGTTCATCTCTGCCACCCTCATCCCTTTGTGGCCACCTATGACCCAAGATTCCAAGGCGCCGTGGTCGTCGAAAGGCATCATCCCAACGCCCCCCAGGTGGGCGAGATAATACCTCTCGCCGAATGGGCCTCGACGCTGGACCGGTGATATGGCAAGGAAGACTCTAATCTGTCTGAACAGCGAGCAGGTGATCGCCAATGTGATCGCCCTGGGAGAGGTGAAGCCGGACCGTCTGGTTGTCATCTCCACTGAAGACATGGTCGGCCAATTCAAAAACCTTTGTGCCTGTGTCCGGGAAATGGGGATCTCGCCCCCTGAAAAGGCGATCATGGTGCCTCCCTGGGATTTCGAGGAGATCGGCCGGATCCTCGATCAGCAGCTTCCTGAAATGGCGGCGGACGAACGGGTCATTTTGAACGCCACGGGCGGAACCAAACCCATGGCCCTGGTTGCCCTGGAGCGCCTGAGGTCTCATCCCGGATTTGAGGCTCTGTACATAGACAGCCGCAACAATCTGAAATACCTCTTCTTCCCTGGTCCCGCTGCAAAGGCGTCGCTTTCCTACGCGCCTCCGATCCCGCTCTATTTGAGAGCTTACGGGTTGCATTCGAGCCACGTGATCTCTGAGCCGTGGCTTGAGGAGGCATCCTCCTTTGTGAGCAGGCACTTCGAAAGTTTGAGCGGTCTCATCTGGAGGATAAAATCCGCCTGGGCTCAGGGCTCAGGCACGATGCGCATCAGCAAGGTTCGGGCCTTGGATCCACGTTCTGCATGGCATCGCTTTCTGGCTCTTCTCCGTGACCGGCAGATCATCAAGGGGTTCTCCCTGCGCCAGGGCGAAGTCCTGGAAATTCTGTGGCAGAAGCAAAAGGAGGCCTACCGATACTTTGTGCAGTGCGGCTGGCTGGAGCATCTGACCTATTTCTCTCTCAAAGACTTGGCCGATGAAATCTGCATGAACCTGAGCGTTTTCCAGACCAAGGAACCCAATGCCTCGGCCCTCGCAGAGTATGACGTGGTGGCCAGAAGGGGCGCGACCCTTTTCTTCTTCGAGTGCAAATCCGGCAGCACTGTCGTGGATGGCTCTCAACTCGGGCAGGCTGTTCAGAGTTTCCAGGCAAAGGTCAAGCTTTCGGGCGGGGTCATGGCAAAACCCGTTTTCGTGCTTTCCAACCGTTTCAAGCAGCCAACGGACCTGCAAATAGAGCGGGCCAGGTTCGCAGGTGTAAAGATCATCGGCTACGATGACATCGCCGGCCGCCTGACGGAAACCTTGGAGGCCATCCTCCTCCCTTTTCAGACAGCCACATAGGTGGCATGAGGGCCGGAGACGCCCAGGAATCCCGGCCCGGCACACAGTCGGGTATCCCGCCAGCTGAATCATCGCATTCATCTCTCTCCCTCTCTCCTGCCGAACAGAAGGGGGTCAATGAAAATCTCCGGGAACATCCAAATGCAGAAAAGGCGGCTGTGCCGACGTGTGATGCCCTGCAGGAATTGCTTTCAGCAACCCGCTGGGTGGCCGCGTTCGAGGCCATGTCCAGGCGCAAGAATCCGCCGGGCCCGGATGGGTTGACGCTGGAGCATATGGAGCGGCAGCTTTCGCCCATTCTGGGCTCCTTGAGGGAAAGCATACGCACGGGGACCTACCGGCCAGGCCCCTACCGCGTGGTGACGATTGCCAGTCCTAAAACCAAACGAGTTAGGCTTCTGGCCTGGCTCAACCTCCCGGACAAGTGGGTGCAACGGGTTCTTCAAGACTATATCGTGGATAACATTGATTCGCTGTTCGCGGATTCCTGTCTCGCCTACCGCAAGGGCCGAGGGGTGGAGACTGCCGTGGAAAGGATTACGTCATGGCTCAAGCAGGGCTACACGAACTACCTCAGGGCGGACATAGCCGACTATTTCGGGAGCATTGCCATCGAAAGGCTGCTCGAAAGGGCCGGGCAAATCCCGAAACTTGCACCCATCATGCGGTTGGTCGAAAGCTTTTTGAAGGCCCGGGGGATTGATGAAATGGGCAATGAAAAAATCATCTCAGGCCTCCCCTTGGGTTTCCCGCTTTCTCCATGCCTGGCGAACCTCTTTCTCATGGATTTCGATCGGCAGATGGAAAAATCGGGGTTGCCCTATCTCCGGTTCGGCGACGACCTCTTTTTCATGGGCCGTTCAGCCGAGGAGGTGAGCGCACAGATTCCGGTCATCCAGTCGAATCTCTCTCGACTGGGCCTGGCGCTCAAACCCGGCAAGACCAAGGCTGCCTCTGTCAGGGGAAGCTTTTCTTTCCTTGGGCATGTGTTCAAAGGAGGCGCGTCTTATCGCAAGGACACGAAGGCTTCCACCGTCAATCAGAAAGCAGAAACCTCGAGTCAGGAGGATGGATTTAACGACTCGAAAGAAAAGGTTCGAAGCTCCATGGTGGAAAAGGCCCTTTCGAGCGTTGATGCATGCCGTGAAAAGCATGGGCTCATCGCTGAAGAGGTCATTGAGTTCGATGACAAGAGGGACGAAGCAGCCGACAAAGGTGGCGCCAGTCCCCTTCAATCCGTGGGAAGACAGGTGTTTCTCAGAACCGTCTATCTTACGGAGCAAGGGGCCATGGCAAGGCTTGAAAACCAAAATCTTCTCGTTTCCCTTGAAGACCGTCAGGAAAGGGTCCCGTTAAGGAAGATGGATCAGATTGTGACTATCGGGCGAGTGAATCTAACCACCCCATTGCTCCATGAATGCTTGAAACAGGCTATTCCTGTCGTTTTTCTCTCTCACAAGGGCAACTATGTCGGCCGTCTTGAGCCCCTTTTCATGCAACAAAACAGCATCACCTTCGAGCAGATGAAGCGAGCCGAAGATCCGATGTTTTCGCTCCAAGTGGCCCGGTCGGTGATCAGCGGGCGAATACGGAGCCAGGTTGACTTTCTTGATTCACGCAGAAAAGATAGAGGTTTCATAAAGAGAACGATCGGAAAAATGGAAGATCTCCTTATGAAACTAAACAGGTGTCAATCGATTCAGGAGCTTATGGGCTATGAGGGTCAAGCTACGAAAGAATACTTTCTTGCATACGGCCGATGCTTCAAGCAGCCCATGAACTTTGCCGGAAGAAACCGCCGGCCGCCGCGGGACCCTGTCAATGCCTTGCTTAGCTTTGGATATACGCTTCTCTATAACGAAATACGGGCTATCCTCACCGCCCATGGAATGGACGTAAGGGTCGGCTTCCTGCACGGCGGCCGATCCAATAGGCCGGCCCTCGCAATGGATCTGATAGAAGAATTTCGAGCCCCCGTCGTGGAGCGAATGGTTTTGCGGGTTCTGAACCAGGGGATCTTCAAGGGTGATGATTTCGTTTACCCGGAGAAACCTCCCGGCGCCTGCTTTCTTAGCTTTGAGTCACGTCGCAGGTTCATAGAGGAATATGAATTGGCTCTTAGATGGAAGTACCATCACCTCTCTACGGGGCTTTCCCTGGATGTCAGGAGGATCATTTCTCTTCAGGTCATATGCATGAAAAGACTTGTGCGAGGGTCTCTTTCAGATTACATTCCGGCCAGGTTGAAATATACATGATCACCGCGGTCGCCTATGACATTATCGATAACCGGCGAAGGCAGAGGCTTTCGAAACTCCTCGGCCAATACGGACAAAGAGTCCAAAAAAGCGTGTTCGAAATGGACCTGGAGGACAAACAGCTTCCAAGCCTCATTCGAAAAATTGAAAAGTCCATTGATCTCTCCGAGGACAGCGTGCGTATTTACCGTCTTCCCGCAGACGCCATACAACTCTCTTTGTGGCTCGGCCGAAAAGTGGAAGTCTCGGAAAAGGGGTACTACATCTTTTGAGATGGCCACCCCTTGCACCCGATTGTTTAGATGACGCATTTTGTTAACGTATTGGATGTACTCGGTAATTCACTTTCACGTTTGAATGGCGGCAACATCGCAAGGGGGTGGGGTTGCACAGGGATCTCAGATATTTGCTCGATATGCTTTCTCCCGATTTATTTGTGAATGCAGCTGGTTAAACTCCGCTTCAATAATGAAAAGGAGGTTGGGACCTTTGAACATGCTGAAATACCAAATGAAAAGGCTCTTTTCTGTCCGTTTTTTCAATGGCTTTGAGCAGCGAGAAAGGCCCTTGCATTTTATCTTGAAAAAAAGTATGAATTTCAGTAGCTTTGCAAAGCCTCAGTGGACGGGTACCCGTGGTTGAAGAACCATCAAAACAAAAGCGCAACCAATTGCCAATGCTACAAAAAAAGTGGACGGGTACCCGTGGTTGAAGAACCATCAAAACTTTTTTCATCACCGGAAATAACATTAATAAAAAGCGTGGACGGGTACCCGTGGTTGAAGAACCATCAAAACCTGCGCCAGTGCGGCCGCGGGCAACAGGAAGCCCATGTGGACGGGTACCCGTGGTTGAAGAACCATCAAAACAAGGCTGTTAATTCAGGGATCGGGGTGGTGAGTGGACGGGTACCCGTGGTTGAAGAACCATCAAAACTTGATTTGCATTTCCTGAAAACGTTCGGCTAACCGGTGGACGGGTACCCGTGGTTGAAGAACCATCAAAACCAATATACGTGTAAGGGATTAAAAACATGTTTAAAAGTGGACGGGTACCCGTGGTTGAAGAACCATCAAAACAGTTCCTTCAACTGTGCTGGTGTAGCATTTGCAATCTTTGTGGACGGGTACCCGTGGTTGAAGAACCATCAAAACCCACGAACTGGATGGCCACCATGGCCAGTGCGGCGTGTGGACGGGTACCCGTGGTTGAAGAACCATCAAAACATTATTCTCATAACTTTTCGCTTCCGCGCCAATAAGTGGACGGGTACCCGTGGTTGAAGAACCATCAAAACATCTTTTGATAACATATCATTTACCTCGTTGGTAAGTGGACGGGTACCCGTGGTTGAAGAACCATCAAAACCGCCTAAGGTTCATAATCTTCCGGTTCTTCAATCGGTGGACGGGTACCCGTGGTTGAAGAACCATCAAAACTACCCGGAGGCACTGAATTCCCCGGAGATGGTTTTTGTGGACGGGTACCCGTGGTTGAAGAACCATCAAAACAAGTCACGCCGATAGCCGCCGCGAATGTACGCAGGTGGACGGGTACCCGTGGTTGAAGAACCATCAAAACATTGGCAGTCGCCTAGCAGTGTGCGATATAAACAAGTGGACGGGTACCCGTGGTTGAAGAGTTGACCACAACTTGATGACATTTTAAGAATGGGCTTGCTGCTACTGTGAGGGGAAGATTTAAGTAAGCAAGATAATTAGGTCGAGAGCGAAACTTTGAATTGGCCAAAACCCCACGCCGTGTTTTCACCAATTCCAATGGGTTGGCAAAGACTCAAAAGGTGGTATAGAGGCAGAACTTTTCCTTGATATGTGACATTACAAACCCGGCCTCGCAAGGGCTGGATGTTTCCTTGCGTGCCGGATTTTCGATATGATTGGTATTGGAGGGTTGTTTGCCGGCTATAGATGCAAGGCTGATCGGCAGCTTCATAGTCAAACTTAATACGCTCCTTTTCATTATCCCACTCCCTGTTACACCAGACTGCATAGATCTGCTGTAGCCTCCGTGAAGCCTTCTGTGCCAGGCGATATGCTGTGACCCTTGAAGGGGAAACCTTCTTCCCCAGGCCATCGAAGGCGAAGCAAGTGGGCGACACATAATCAACGCGTAGCTTCAGATCAGTGTTTTCATCAACGGCTAGGTCATCTGATGGCTCGAAGGCAGAAAGCGTCATCCGTGGCGGAGTAATGAATTGCGCCGGCTTTGCGCTGTCCCAGACAATGAAATCTTCGTTTTTGAATTTGACCTGCGCTGAAAGCAGGCGGAAGCGACGTCTGAAAGATGCTCCCCTCCCCAAGCCCTGTACACCAAGCCTGTCGAAGGCCTTTATGGCAGTCTCCATAATACGGCAGGCTTCACCCATTAGGACGAAAGAAAAAGAAAAAATCTGTCCCGTTTCAATAATCGAGTTTCTCATAAGTTTTGAGCTGATTAGGTAGGGTAGCGGCGAGGCCTTGAAGAAGCTTTTATAGGAATTTTCGCAGACATGTTTCAATCGCTCTCCTAAATCGTCTTTGAGAATGACCGAGGGAAGGTATGGTTTGCTGGTGGCACCTTCTTCGATGGGGCCTGAGTCCAGGAATACCGCCTCAAGCGCCAGCGGAAGTATCTCGAAAGTATCGGCGATGGAGCCGAGTCGCTTTCTTAAGGAAGTCATATCCATATCCTCTACCAAACAAGGACTCATTGTGAACCTCAGTCATTGAAAAAAGACTTGAACCGAAATGATCTTAATGCTACCAGTATCGAATGTCAAAGAACTGTTCATCCTTAGCCTGGAAATTTGCTGATTGGATGTCAGTTTTGGTAGATGAGTTGTATGTGTATCTTGGGGGAACAATCATGAAAGGGTTAAGGGTTTATCAATTCGCCAGGGAGTTTCTGGGCTCCAAACAGACCAGGTTGCTGAAAGACTTCCCTCCAAAGGGATTGAGATGCGAAGCCATATGTCACGCTGGGACGATGAACATACAGAGAGGGCACGAAGGCTGCTTCAGGGTTCGGATTTTAATCAGAAACAAAATCCTTCAGAGAAGCGACTATAAAGGAGACGAAGGAAGGCGCAATAATTTGTCCAGCCTGCTTAACAGTGGCATCCAGAAAAACTCAAATTCTCTCAACAGAAAGGAGATAGCGGCCTATGGATCAGAGTTCTGTCGCATTACTGATAGACTGGGAAAACATTAAGAAATCAGCTAAAGACTATTTAAATGCTCCTCCGGATATTATCCTTCTTAAAAAGATTGCTCGAAGGTACGGGAGCTTGACGCTCTGCCGGGCCTACGCCAACTGGTCAGACGGCCAACACGAGGGCGACATGGAGAGGTTTTCTTACCAGGAAATCGAGCCCGTTTTCGTGCAAACCAAGAGAAGGAGGGATAAAGGCGAATTAGTCGCAAAAGGAAGCTCCGACATAAGGCTCGCATGCGACTGTATAGAAATGCTTTTTAAGAACCCGGGAATTTCAACGTTTGTCGTCGCCAGCGGAGATGCCGGCTTTGAACATGTCGTTGCGAAGCTCAAGGCCCATGGGAAGAAAGCGATAATGATCGGGATTAGACAGTCAACAGGCGGCAGATTGGAAACCGTAAGCGAAGGCTTGGTCTGGTACGACGATTGGGTCTCGGGGCTAAAGGTGGGAGGAGAAGGCAACCCCAATATTGGCAGCGCGCTTGTTGAATTCAAGAGGGCTGTCGAGGACGCTAGAAGGGAGAAGACAAGCAACAGCCTTAAAGCCATCAAAGAGCGAATTAAGAAAAAGATCTCCGATTTCGAGGAGGAGAATCTCGGGTTTTCGACGTTTCGCCATCTTGCATATCTTGCCGAATTAAGAAAGGACGTGAAAATTGACGGCACCGTAACCCCTGCATGCGCATACCTGCCAGACGAAGCACAGGCTGACAATGGAGCCAGGCTTCACCCCGGAGTGAAGTGGCAGAAATTCATACAAGCGCTTACTGGCAACACTTCCTACAAGTGGAGCGATCTGGCGCAGATCGTGAAAGAAAAGGATATATACTTGGATGATACGGATATCTCAGATTTTATTGACAGCGCATTAAGATCAGGGTGCTTGTGGTTCAAGTATCACAGCTACGTAAATTCTAAAACCGGCGCAATCGTAGACAGTGCTAAGGAATATTTCCTCGACCTGACCAACCCGAAGGTGCAGGTATACCAGACCGTCCGATAGCTTCCCCGCAGACCTGGTTGCCACCCAGGCCCCAAACCCTGAAAACAGTTCTTTTCCTGGAAGCCAGCAAACCCCGCCATCCCCTCGATGAGCGGGGTTTGTGTTTCAATCAATCGGGACCCTGGTTTCCAGGCGGACTCCCCGCACTTGAAACACACACATTCGACAGGAGAGACGATGCCTGCTCGCGCATATTTTCCCTTGGTTTTGCCCGAGGGATGGAAGGTCACACTTTCAGGCGTCGTCAAAAACGGTAACGTTTTTGTACAAATGAACCTGCAATCGAAGCAGACCTCGGCGCGAATCTCTTCCCCGCAATCTATTTCATTGCTTTAACCCCAAACAAAGGAGGATCAAATGAGAAAATCAGCCACACTGAAGTACCAAGGGTTCCGCGAAGCGTTGGCCCATCTAGCTCAGGTCTTGAGAATAGACGAGCACAAACAACACCGGATCGAAAGGACCCTGTCCGGCTTGGTTCAAGTAAGTCCACGCGCAAATGTAACGGTGAAAGACCTCTTTTGCCCAAAATGGGCCGCCTTGATTTTATTGAAAAGATCTGACGGAACCTACATTGACCTCTGCAATTCGCCCTCCCGCCGATACCGCTACTGAAAGCGCATTTCAATCCCAAAACAGGCACTCGCAACTTAAAGGCCCGGCATCGCATTTTGCCTAACCCGTCGGCTAGGGCTCAAGGGACGATGCCCAACACTTACCGGTTGCATGAAGCAGTGAACAATCACTCAAAGGAGGAAGGGATGAAAAGGACACTGCTCACAATATTGATGTTCGCCACTCTCCTATTGCCTGGGCCGGCCGGCGCAGCCAAATTGGTGGTCGTTTTCGGGCTTGACGAGACGGGGAGTTACTCTTTCAGGGAAAAGTCAATTGCTGTGGCCAGCAGGGTTATCTCGGATCTTAAGCCCGGCGATGTGTTTTATGCACGGCGCATCACCCATTCATCCTACAACGATGACTGCAATATTTTCAGACTGAACCTGCCTGAAGTG
>JAFGDM010000020.1 GCA_016932115.1 Deltaproteobacteria bacterium
CGACGACGTTTCAAGAAAGAATGGCACCGTCGCCGCAAACTGGCCACTTTGCAAACCCTCTGGCTGATGTTGGCCGTCTCGTTGGATACCCATCGATCCAGCCTTTTCGAGATCCTGCGCTTGGCTACAGGACAGCTCGGCATCAAATGGTCCTCACCGTTAGAGTACTTTTCGTTCATCGAAACGGTTTCCGCAGACGCCGTCTGGTCACCTCTCTCCTGGACCCGGTTCTTTTCCCCGCTTCAGACCTGGCCCGACTCTATCACATGCGCTGGGACATCGAGACCTTCTATCGCGATTTTAAACACACCATGCAGGCCACCTCCTGGCATTGTCACACGCCCACATCCTTTCACCAGGAACTCTTGGTGCATATGATCACACTTTGCCTGATCCGCATCGCTATGATCGAAGCCAGTCACTTGGCCAACGTCTCCGTCGCCCACCTCAGCTTCGCACGAGCCCTTGCCGAAACACGCTTGTTCTTGAAACTCCTACTGTCCACTCCTGGTGTCCTAATGTGGTCAACCATGTGAACCGCATTCGTGCACTGCTGTGCATCTCACCGAGTGCAGTTCAAGCCAGAGATCGCCAGTTCCCACGAGACCGCCAAGAGTACCGAAAGAAGAGCCGCGGCCTGGAACGCCGTCTCAGAGGACCTAACCCCAAGTACAGTGCAACAACCACACCGCCACCTGGACGGGAGACTCTTAAAGATAGCAAAGGCAGGCTGTATCTGTTAATTTAACAGCATTGGGCCCGACCCCGCAGCCACCGCAGCTACGCAGCCCGGCAGCCCTTAAATCACTATCCGCCAAGGATGCAAACTTAACAAAGATCGGCAGCCACAATATTATGTGCTGCCAGTGTCATTGACACACAACCGGAATTTCTGTAAAGTCTGGTCTCGAAAAAGCGACTTCTTATCAACTCAACAACTTGGGGGAGTCAAATGGCCGAGCTTACAAGGCTGCAGCAAAATCAAAAACGGGGACCTCGACTTTCCTTAAGGGTCTGAACTGTTCTTTTGCGAACTTCAATAATTCGTCCGTAACCTCTGGAGAATAGGTCTTCTCCCCGCAACGTTCACAAACTTCAGCAGGGACATTTTCAACAAGGAAATACTCGCCTTCTTCTTCATAGCTGAAGGTCACGCTCATTTTCGTTGTTTCACCCCCGCAGAAAACGCATCTCATGCCTTGGTCCTCCTGACCCTGTAATCTATCCATTCCGAAGCATCCGGCTCGTACGCGGCAATGACAATAACTGCCGGTGGAAGCGAAAGCTGCACATGAAGATGCCTCCCGCCTTTCTACACTCCATAAATAAGAAAGCTTGGGGAGTATTTGTCATCAGGATATTCTTCGATGATTTCCCCCCTTAGAACTGCTTCTTCAACCTCCACTCGGTCGATAGACCTTCTGATCATTCTTTTCACAGCGTGATCAGAAAAACTGTAGTTTCCGGTTCTTATCTCAGACTTGACCCTATCTAGTTCCATCCGCATCTTTTAATATTAAAGCACATCATAGTTAAAACTATCGAAAAAATCAAACCCACCGGTCTTCAAGGCAACAAGGGGGATAAAGACCGATTAATCGCAGACACCTTGAAGCACGAGGAATCCTTTAAAGAGTACCGCAAGAACTATTTGAGGCTCAACCCATAAATGGCGCAGATTCGATAGATTAAAACATCAAAGGGTCTGTGGGAGAGCTGAGTCAGAAATTGAAGGCTTCGGAATGCATTGGATCCTGTTGAATGGCCCCACTCTGCAAGCGCTTGCCCCCTTTACCCCTCCGATAACGCTTCAAGAGCAGCGGGACCTGGTGTATGACTGTCTGAAGTTCTGATGCGAAGCGGATAGTATCTTCCCATGGGGTGGAGATTTTTTTAAAATTGGAAAAGCCGGCGCCTACAGGATTGTAGACAACGCCTGGTCCAATTGACATTATCGTCATTTCTTGTGAGGTCTCTGGCCTCCTCTCCAAAGGCCTGTCTCAGATTTTTTGTACAGGGCGCGAGTTCTTCCGGTTTGGATTTGAGATCCATAACCATTCGAAAACATGAGCTTTTCTTTTCCAAGCCTCCCCCGCGGCTTTTCGGATCCATCCTTGAATGCCCATGCTTTGCCCAGACCGGAGTCTCAGTGGCACTATCTTTGCTGTTGAAGCATATAGGGAAGGAGTCTTTCATAACCATGAACCCAAAAACAAAACAGGAGGTGCATATGGCTATCAATTGGGGACCCCATTTCATCGTGCCTTCAGAGGTGGCAAAAGCGTTTTCAGGAATTGTCGTTCTAAGAGAGAACTTCGACGAAACGCTTTTGCGCAAAGAACTCGAAACGCTGGGTCTCTCCGGCGCGATCCTCAAAGTGACCAATCCCTGGTACTGCCGAAGAAAAAACACCGACACCTGGATCAAGGTCGGCGAATCGGAGGACCGCGAGGAGAACTTCCCCGTGAGATGGGATACGTCCACTCTTGAGAATGGACTATACGAAGTGCTTGGGCTCATGCATGTGTTGGTGAAAAAAGGGAAAGAAGAGAAGACCATTGCCAGGCAGAATATCGTGGAAGTGACCGTTCAGAACGCCACGTGAACCATGGATCGGTCTCCGTGGGCAGAGCGATCAGAGAGGGGGCGGCGGAAGGCTCAATCCACTCGGCCTGCACCGGGTCACGGTTCGTGAGATCTCCGGGCATCGACTGAGAGTGGGACCGATAGAAGCGATCGACGGAACGCCGGTAGTCGATATCAAACCTGTGCTTCCACAGCCGGCAGATTCATAACCTCGTAGCCTGCAGAAATCCTCCCTTGCCCCCCTTTGGTGAAGGGCGGAATTTGAGCGACTCACAAAATGGCCATGTATCATGTATGTAGTGCGCCCGTATTGGTAATCAGATCGAGAAAACATGTCTTCCTTCGATGTCATCTTTGTCCTGCCCTACCCCTTTTCGGATCATCCTTTTTTCCCGGAAGGGATCTTGCGAAAGGCTCTGCAGATCGAGGGCTACCGGGTCGGGATCATTGAAACGCCCTTCGGGCAGGAAAAAGAATCCTTCGCGGTTCATGGAAAGCCAAGGCTTTTCTTCGCCGTCATTTCGGGGCCTGTGGACTCTGTGGTCCTGAACTACACCTCTTCGCGAAAAAGGCGTGGAGAGGATCTTTACCAGTTCGGCGGAAAGGCATACTTCGACGGGTACCCGCCTTCCATCAAATACAAGATCAGACCGGATCGAACCACGATCGTCTTCACCAACAAACTCAAAGAGCTTTTTCACAATGTGCCCATTGTCATCGGTGGCCTTGAAGCGGCCCTCCGGTGTTTTGCGCACTATGACTTTCAGCAGGACAAAATCAGGCGTTCGGTCCTGCTCGATTCCAAGGCGGACCTGCTGGTCACCGGAATGGGGGAAAAGCAGTTGGTGGCGATTGCCCGAGCCATTGACTCCGGACGTTCCAGTGACACGCTCATTCTCCCGGGAACAGCGAGAGTCACAAAGGAGTCCCCTGAACAAAGCAGCATTGTGGAGCTTCCCTCCTTTGAAGCCGTCCTCGAGGACAGGAAAAATCTCCTTAAGGCACATCTGACCCTGGAAAGAGCATTGCTGGAGGGAAAGGGCGCCGTGCAGAAGCATGGAGACCGCTGCGTGGTGCAGTATGCACCTCAAGATTATAGCCCTTCTGATCTAGATCACATTTACGATCAGCATTACACCCGCATGCATTTGGGAAAAAAGCCTTATTCACCGGCTCTCCGAATGAACCTCTTCTCCATCACCTCCCACCGCGGATGTGGGGGCGGATGCTCCTTTTGCTCCATTGAGGCCCATCAAGGGAAGAAGGTCATATCCCGCTCCGTGGAATCCATCATTAAGGAAATCCGCAGCCTGAACCGGCACCCGGAGTGGAAAGGCACTATCTCAGACATCGGCGGAGCCACGGCGGAGATGTATGGAAATGATTGCGACGCTGAGGCATGTCCCAGGCCCTCCTGCCTTTATCCGAAAAGATGCAGGACCTTTTCACCGGGAGAAAGATACCTGCAGTTATTGCGGGACTGCAGAAGAATCCCTGGCGTTAAAAAGATCCTTCTGGGCTCAGGCATCCGGTATGATGTGCTCCTCGACAACCCTGAGTTGCTGGAAGAGATTCTGATCTACCACTCGGGGAGATCCCTGCGCATCGCCCCTGAGCACACGGAGGACTCTGTTCTGACCCTGATGAGAAAGCCTCCCTTCAAGGCCTTGGAATCCTTTGTGAGCCTCTTCAATTCCATCAATGGGAGGCTGAAAAGAAAAATCGAGCTGGCGCCCTATCTCATCGTGGGCCATCCCGGAGAGAAACGGGGGGATATGGTGGAGATGAAAAAGAAGCTCAAATCCCTGGGAATGAAATCCACGGACGTGCAGATCTTCACCCCGACTCCCGGAACCCTCTCCACCGCCATGTTTTACGCAGAGTGCGATCTTTCTTTTAAACCCATTCCCGTTGAAAAAACCGTCCGCGACCTCATGGAACGGAAAAGACTCTTACCCCCTTAGGAGGCTGTTACCCGATGACGACCCTGAACCTCGAGCATATGGCCATTGTTCTTGTAGAGCCTCAGATCCCTGAAAACATCGGGGCCGTGGCCAGGGCCATGAACAACATGGGAATCCGGCGCCTCCTCTTGGTCAAACCGGAGCGCTGCGACCTGACCCGAATTCTCAGGATGGCCACAGGACCCTCCGTCGACATCGTGGAGGACATGGAGATGTTCGAGGATCTGTCCGAAGCGCTTTCCTCCTTCCACTATGTGGTCGGCACCACTGCCCGGTAAAAAACTAAGGGGACGCCCATAATTTTATGCTTTTCTTTTGCGAGGGCGAGAAGGCGGCGCGTGTTCAGGCCGCCTTTTTTGTCTTGGAAATCCGTTTACAGGATCAAAAGATCGTCTCTCGCAGAGGCCGGTAGAGTAAGGAGGGAGGTAAACCCCCTCCCCCTCGTCAAACCGGACGTGCGGATTTCCCGCATCCGGCTTTCCTGAAGACTCTTGCCTGGGGCATGCGCAGTTATGAACCAAGCCTCTTCACAAATAGATCAACCCCATTTGCGCAAATTGCGCATAGAAAGTCGTCCCTTTGGGCGGACGCCATGGGCGCTGACTGCGGCGAGTCAAATGACAGTAAAGCCGCTGCCGCACATATGCGTTTATCTCCCGGAAGGCCTTGCGTGGATATCCACGCCCAAAATAATTGGCCCATCCACGCAAATGCTCGTTGAGTTCGTCGATCAATACCGGGGGCGGCTTGAAGCACATTCGTGCACACGTCCGCTCCCGAAGGTGCTCGCGCTCTCGGGCCAAAGCTTTCTTCGAGGGAAACATGTCCAGATACCGAAACTTGCGGCCTTTACGATCGCAGTCGTACCGAAACGTATATCCCAGAAAGTCCAAGCTTTCCCCTTCCTTTCGCAGATCCAGCACCCGCGTCTTATCTCGGTTGACCTCCAAGCCCAACCACCCTTCTATCTTCGACTCAACCCAGCCCGTGATCTGACCGTCGATATAACGCGCCAATATCACAAGGTGAGTAGCCCGGGGGAATCTCACCCCCAGGCCCTCTCAGAACCGGACGTGAACCTCTCAGCTCATCCGGCTCCCATCATCCAGC
>JAFGDM010000089.1 GCA_016932115.1 Deltaproteobacteria bacterium
CTTGCCGTGAAGAAAGCTTGACAGGGAAAGGAAGACAATGTCACAATTTCACCCTGTGCGGCAACAGGGCATCAAGAACGGCCTGATCGGCGGCGTTGTGGCGGTGCTCCTTGCACTTGTGGGCATGGTGCAGTCCTTTGCACCCCGTGACATTGTGAGTAATGTGGTCCATATGGGCCACACCCTGCTGCTCCTGGTGGCGGTGTTCACGGCATACACGGCCGCAAAGAAAACCGATCCGGCTTCGAGGTTACAGTCGCTCCTCAACAGCGTTTTGAGCGGGGCGGTTGTAGGGCTTTGTGTGATCCTCTTCGTGGCGGTGGGAAGATCCGTCAATCTTCGGATGGTCCTGGTCAATGCCAGCCCCATACTCTACGATACAATTACCTTGGGCCGTGAGACCGGGGTGGGGGCTATCCTCGTGATTACGGGTGGTGCTGCATGCGGTCTGTTTGCGGGCCTTTTGTTTCTCTCCCCGGAATCCGTAAGGCGGGTGCTGATTGCTCCCCTAAGCAGCGTGATTTTGGCCGGTGTGCTCCAGGACCTCATCCGGCCCACTCTGGCGGCATGGGGGCGCCTCTCTTTTTTGGCGGATTGGCTCTTTACTTCAAACGGCCTCACCAAACACGGGGCCTTTGCCCTATGGCTTTTTATCGCAGTGGGCCTCACTCTCTGGGCCGTCGAGGGAGAGGCTCTCCGCCAAGGCTACAAGAGGCTCCCCGACGGAGGACGCAGATCCTTGCGCGTTGCAGGATACCTCGGTCTGGTGGCGTTCCTCCTGATCCTTCCCCATGTTCTTGGGCTTTTTCTAAGCGAGGTTCTCACGATTGTGGGTCTTTACGTGCTCCTCGGTCTAGGGCTTAATATTGTGATCGGATATGCGGGACTCCTGGATCTGGGCTATGTGGCCTTTTTTGCTATCGGGTCTTATACGACCGCTATTCTCACCTCCTCGGAGCTTGGTTTTTTTAGCTTTTCTTTCTGGGGCGCCTTGCCTTTTGCCGTATTTATGGGGATTTTCTCAGGCGTGATCCTGGGCACTCCTGTGCTGAAAATGCGAGGTGACTATCTTGCTATCGCCACTCTGGGTTTCGGGGAGATTATCCGAATATTGGTCCTTTCCGACTGGCTGCGGCCGTGGCTTGGTGGCGCTCAGGGCATCGGCCGAATCCCCAAGGCCTCTATCGGCGGCTATGAATTTGGAGGTCCTCAGGAGATTTACTATCTCATTTTGGTAGGATGCCTCCTAGTAATTTTCATTTCCACCCGTCTGCGGGATTCGCGGATCGGCCGGGCTTGGATGGCTGTGCGCGAGGACGAGGACGTGGCTCAGGCCATGGGAATTAATCTCGTAGGCGCTAAGCTTCTTGCCTTTGCCACGGGTGCGGGTTTTTCAGCTTTGAGCGGCGCCATTTTCGCGAGCAAACTGAGTTCGGTATACCCTCACAGTTTCAACGTGATGATCTCCATCAACATTGTTTGCCTGATCATTGTGGGAGGGATGGGAAGCATTCCCGGAGTGATCGTGGGCGCTGCAGCTCTTGTGGGGCTGCCGGAACTTCTGCGAGAGTTCGCTGAGTACCGTCTGCTGGTTTACGGGGCTGCGCTTGTTGTCGTGATGCTGGTACGGCCCGAAGGGCTGTGGCCCGAGGCCGTCCATCGCCGGGAACTTCATGAAGAGGAATTTGAAAACGGGGAGGCGGCGCAGACCGCACCTTCTCAATCGGGCTAGTATCATGTCTCATAAATTATGCGTCGTTTTTCGGCAATTCAGAATGATACGAAAATTGAAAATCCGAATATCGAAATCCGAAATTTGAAACAAATTCAAAAGGAAAAAATAGGAATGACCAAAAGGTCGGAATGAAGATTTTAGCCCTGGTTTGTTTTGAATTTTGGACATTCGGATTTTGGGATTGTTTGGAGTTTCGATATTCGAATTTGGGATTTCCGTGTCTCCGGGGAGTGAGTAAAATGGGAAGCTTATCCCGGTATTCCGAATTGTCATTTCTGGGGGCGGAATTTATGAGACGCGGCACTAGGGGGATTTGTGGCTCTTCTTGAAGCGCGGAGAACAACCAAGCGATTCGGCGGATTGGTTGCGGTGGATGAGCTGGATGTGGAGATAAAGGAGCACAGCATTCACAGCATCATTGGCCCTAACGGCGCGGGAAAAACCACTTTCTTTAACTGTGTCACCGGTTTTTATCGTCCGGAGGGCGGCGGCATTTTCTTCAACAGCCAATCACTAAAAGGCCTCCTGCCCGATCAGATCGTGCGCCTGGGAATCGCCCGCACCTACCAGAACATTCGCCTTTTCCCCGATTTGACGGCCATGGAAAACGTTTTGGTGGGGCTTCACTGCCATCTGAAGGCAGGATTTTTCGGTATAGTCCTGAGTTTGCCGGCTATACGAGCGGAGGAGAAGGCCGCCGAGGAAGAGAGCAGAAAACTCCTCAGGTTTATGAATCTTACCGGGAAGGGAGATTTTTTGGCTAAGAATCTTCCCTACGGGGCTCAGAGGCGACTGGAAATCGCAAGAGCCATGGCGACACGGCCTAAGCTCCTGCTCCTGGACGAACCCACCGCCGGCATGAACCCGAGTGAAACGCAGGAGATGATGGATTTTATTCGCCATCTGCGCGATGAAATGGGTGTAACGATTCTCCTCATTGAACACCAGATGAGGGTGGTGATGGGTATCTCCGAAACAGTTACCGTGCTCGACTATGGGAGGAAGATTGCCGAAGGCACGCCTGAGCAAATCAAAAAAGATCCCAAGGTGATTGAGGCTTATCTGGGTAAAGGAAGCGCTGCTGAGATTCACTAAATCCGGAATGGTTTGCTATGATTTTTTTGGGTAAAATCTTTTAGAGCCGCCGGCTCGTGTAAGGAGTCCTAGAGGCCGTGACCATGCTTGAACTGGATCATGTAGACGCTTACTACGGGCAAATCCATGCTCTGAAGAGCCTCTCACTGAGTGTGGGCAAAGGGGAAATTGTGACGCTCATCGGCTCAAACGGCGCCGGCAAGAGCACGACGCTCAGAGCTGTGAGCGGATTGCTCAAGCCGCGTCATGGAGCGATTAAACTGGAAGGCGACGATCTCACTCGCTATAGGCCCCACCAAATTGTGGCAAAGGGCGTGGTCCAGGTCCCGGAAGGGCGGCGGATTTTCGGCAGGCTTACAGTGACGGAAAATCTGGAAATGGGCGCTTTCGGGTGCAACGATCAGAAAAAGAACCAGGAGAACCTCGGCCGTGTGCTAAAGCTTTTCCCCAGGCTGGATGAGCGGCGCAAGCAGCTTGCCGGCACCCTAAGCGGCGGCGAGCAACAGATGCTTGCCATCGGGAGAGCCATGATGGCCAATCCCAGGGTGCTATTGCTGGACGAGCCTTCCATGGGACTTGCCCCTGTGCTCGTAGACAGCATTTTCGAGACCATCGGACGGCTTCATAGCGAGGGGACGACGATTCTCCTTGTGGAGCAGAATGCTCGTATGGCCCTTCAGATTGCCGGCAGGGGCTATGTTATCCAGACCGGCGTCGTGGTCCTCAGCGACTCTGCCGAGAACCTGCAAAAGGACGAGATGGTTCGGAAAGTCTACATGGGGGAAACCTAAACGATAAGCCCGGAGTGCGCTGACATGCCTTTTAGAAGATGTTTAGGGACAAGGTTCGGATTTTCTCAAATCTCTGGAGGCAAATAATGAAGAAATTGCTCGTTTTGGCGTCGGTTGTTATTTTGACCTCGACTGTGATCGGTCTTCTTATGGCGGCGTCAGGGCCGGAAAAGGATGCGCCTTTCCCTGAGGTTCCTCGCATGACCGCAAAACAAACCGAGATTTTGCTGGGAACTCCTGATGTGGTGATCATCGACGCCCGGCCGGTGGAGCAATGGAAGTACAGTGACCAGATGATTCCCCATGCCGTCCATGAAGACCCTTTAAACGTGGAATCTTGGGCGCACAAATACAGAAAAGACCAGACCTTGATCATTTACTGAGCGTGACCCACGGAGTCGACCAGTGCCAGGGTGGCATTGAAGCTTAGGGACTTAGGATTTCAAAAGGTATATGCCCTCAAGGGCGGGTACAGAGACTGGACATTGGGGAATCATGCAATTGAGAAGAAATGGACTGTGAAGGCGGAATGCGTCGAGTGTCACAAGAATGTGACACCGGGAATCGTGGCGGATTGGGAAGGGAGCAAGCACGCCGAGTTTGAGGTGACCTGTTCGGTCTGCCATGGAGAACATCACATGTCCGAAGAGGACGTGGAACAGGTGCCTCGTATGAAACCTGACCGCTGCGCCATGTGCCATCAGGTTCAAGGGGACCAGTTCAGGAAAGGCAAACATGCCCTTGCCTGGGATTCAATGAAAACTATGCCGACGGCGCACTGGCAGCCTATGGCTCTTACCGAAGGCATGAAGGGGTGTGGCGGATGTCACAAAATCGGACTCAAGACAGAGCAGGAAATGAAGCGGCTCGTGGAGAATGGCACAGGCTTTGGATATGCTTCCTGCGACGCATGCCATACGCGGCACAGTTTTTCCCTCAAGGAAGCCGGACAGCCTCAAGCCTGCCGCACCTGTCACATGGGTTTTGATCATCCCCATTGGGAGATGTACTCTTCGTCCAAGCACGGGGTGCGTCATGAGCTTAGGCAAATCGGCGTTCTCCATGAGACGGCGGCAGCCCCGACCTGCCAGACCTGTCATATGCAGGAAGGAAACCATGAAGTCAGGGCGGCCTGGGGCTTTCTTGCCGTAAGGCTCCCCATGCCCAAGGACAAAAAATGGGCCGAAGCCCGCGCAACCGTTCTCAAGGCCCTTGGCGTTCTGGATCCCGAAGGCAGCCCTACGGCAAGGCTTGATGCGGTGAAACAAATCGATCTGGCTCGGATTGCCGAAGATGCCTGGCGGAAGGAAAGGGACAAAATGACCGGGTCATGTACCGGCTGTCACTCCGTTTCATTCGTTCAAGGAGAACTGGCCAAGGGTGACGACATGATCCGGGAAGCGGACCTTGTCATGGCTGAGGCAATCGACATTGTTGCCGGGCTTTTCAGGGATGGAATCCTCAAGAAGCCTAAGAGCTACACCTACGCCTACCCGGACCTCTTGAGTTTCCATGACGCTCCCACGGTGGTCGAACAGAAACTTTTTGTCATGTTCTTTGAACAAAGGGCAAGGACCTTCCAGGGGACCTTCCATGCCAACCCGGACTATGCCCTCTGGTACGGCTGGAGCGCTATGCGGCAAAGCCTGACGGAAATAAAGGAACTGGCCGAGACTATGAGGAGACAAAAGCAATAAGGGTTACCTTATCCTTCGGCTTCCATATCCTTTCCCGGGGACGGCCAAGCTGAGGTACCTTTCTCCTTCCCTGAACATCAGCTTCTTTTCCCTCATCATGGTTAGAAAAGGGAGCACCTTTTCTTCACCGAAGCCCGGATAACGGTGAAGTATTTCTTTGATCTCCCGATTCTCTTCACAAAACAGGTAGATGCCCCTTGATGTACCGTGAAGGCGATGAGTTAAGGCTTCGCGGTCGTTTCGAAGCTCTCGAATGATCATGAAATCTTTCCCGTCTTGGTAGGAAAGGATGGGATCCTTTGAAGAACGGGAGCGGTGGAGCGCAGAGTAACTTTTATTCCAGGCTTGGATCGCCTGGCTCACCGGTCGCCACATGCGTTTCTGCTCCATCACCCCTCCTTGATAGGCCTGGATCATCAAGGTCAGAGTGCCGAGGATTTCCTTGGGAAAAATGTTTGCGTACCAGGGGTGGTTTTGGATTTTTCGAATACCATAAGCATCGGGATTCGACCAAATCGGGCTTCCATATCCCAGCCAGAAGGGTGTGGTTTTAAGGGGGCGAAAGGGGAGGGCATAGCGAAGATTTTCCAGTGTTTCCTTCACATCCTCTCCGTCGCTTCCGGGAAAGTGGATGATCAAATTTGACGTGAGGCGGGGAAGGTCTGAAGCCTCGCAATGCTTCATGACCTGCAAATTCTGTATCGCCGTCGTCCCTTTGTTCATTTTCCTGAGAAGGCGGGTGCTCAAAGCCTCGATGCCCACCTGGACTTCCGCCATGCCCGCTTCGGCCATGGCTTCCAGATCCTTTGTGCCGGTGGTTGCCCGGATTTCGGCGAAGAAACGGAAGTCTTTCTGCAGAGCGGCAATCTGCAGAAAAAGATCCCTTAATTCTGCTGGGGGCAAAAGATTATCCATGAAGGAAAGGGTAAGGACCTTGTAGGTTGCAACCAGGCTCCGAATCTCGGTCAAGATCCTGGTGAACGACTTGGCCCGATACCCTTGCCATTGGAGATTGAGGTTGCAGAATGCACAGCCTCGCTCCGTAAGGGCTTCAGAGGGCTTCCGCCACCAGCAGCCTCGGGACATTTCCAGGGGTAGGCCGGGAAGAAACCGTTTTTCAGGGCTCATTGCAGCCACGCGGTTAAAGAAGTCGGAAAAATCCGGCACAGGCAGATCATCCAGGTTCGAAAGCTGGGAAAAACCGGTCGCGTAGCCGTCTTGTCGGGTCAGCAGCCCGGGGTATGGCTCCGGCTCAAAGAGGGGTTTTCTTGCAGAGAGGCGGCGTAGCAGGCAAAGAAGAGGTTTTTCTCCCTCTCCGGTCACGACAAAGTCGATTCCCGCAAAGGTTTTGAGAAGGCTCGATCCCATCTCTCCCGAGCAGGCGGATCCCCCGATCACGATTTTTGAATCGGGTGCGACTTTCTTGATTTTATGAATGAAATACAGGGAACTTGTGAGCTGGTTGAAACAGATGGAAAAGCCTATCAACCGGTAGGACGACCAAGAAATAGCGGCAAGAATCCGATCTGATTCAGTTTGGAGGTTGCCACAGATTTCTCGGAAATCCTGTTTCAGCGAAAGACCTTTCGCATGCCTCTTCCAGAAACGTTCAAGCAGAGGTATGCGCCCGGGATAAAGAAGACCGGCAAAGCAGGATTCGGAGAGCCAACTGGTTTGGGAAATGGATCGGTAGATCTCGTAGCCTAGAGACTCTGCAATGTCCAAATAGAGATGATGAGCCTCGACCTTCCCCTTGGGGAATTCCCGTTGAAGAAAGGCTTTCAGGTTTCCCAACTGAAGGGAGGGCCGATTGAAAAGAGGCCAAGGCGTCGAAATAAGCGCAACTCTCAGACTCATGGATCCTCGGGCTTGTCCTTGATGTGCAGCGTTTGTTTGACGAGGTTTTTTTCCCGTTCATAGTCGATAACCCGTTGGAGCATAATCTTCTGCGCCATCACCGGTCCGGCTCCATGCCAGGTGCCGACGCCATGAAGACCGGCCGTCCAGTTCTGCAAGAGCTTGTGCACCTTCATGATGTTTTCTGTGGGCTCGTCGGAACCAAAGCTGTAGAACTCCTCGACATAAGCCTTGACTTCCGGATTCTTCAGTTCTTTCAGGGATGGCAGGGTCACAATCAAGCCGCCTCCGATGTCGCCCGCTAGGGCCATGACACGCCAGAAGGCGTTGCATACGTTGAGCTTTGAAACATTTCCCATAAGTTCGTCCGGTAAAAAAACGCCGGATCCCTCCGGTTCCTCGGCTCCCCGGGTCGCGGCTGCGAGGCCGCAGGCCCTTCCGGTTTCCCTCAGAATCACCATTTCCATGAGCTCTTCGTTGATGTGGGTCGCTTTTTGAAGACCTTTGTACTCCTGGATGAGCTTGGCTGCGCCGATGATCTGATTCATGAATCCGACCTTGCAGGTACCGCCGCAGGTCATCCTGTGGGTCTTGGCAAAGCGGGTGACGAGTTTGACTGAATAGGGGTATTCGCCGCAATGAAACACCCTGTTCCACGGGACGAAGACATTGTCAAAGACAACCATGGAGGTTTCGCGCTGGCCGAAGACGGGATTGCCGAGCTCTTCGAGATCGTCGGCCAGATCCCGTTCCGCGGAATAGGGGGTGTACTGACAGATATAGGTAATGCCTTCGGCATCGGCGGGCGTGGCAAATGCCACGGCATAGTCCTCTTCCCCTTTGAAATGTGCCGCTTGAGGCAAGACAACCAGTTCATGGCTCGCAAAAGCGCCGCTGATGTTAATCTTGGCGCCCCGCACCACGATACCGTCCTTGTTTTTGTCGACCACTCTTAGGGAAAGGTAAGGGTCCTGCCAGTCCAAGGTTTTCTTGCTGCGGTTTCCTCTTGGTTCGGTCAGTGCGCCGGCGACGGAAAGATCCTTTGTCTGCACCATCTTAAGGTATTCCAAAAAACGAGGACGGTAGGATGTCCCCAGGTCTCGGTCCATTTCCCAGGTTGTGCTTGCCAAGGAGTGGAAGGCGTCATAGCCCACGCAGCGGTAGATGCATGTGCCGAGGTTTTCTGCAGTAAAGGTCCCGGCTTCGGCCTTCTTAACCAGGTCCTCCCTGCTCGCGCTTACATGGGTATAGCGATTCACCACGTCGTCGATCAGGGGGGAGTGACACGTCATGATGTCTTTGCTTGCAGGGTCAAGGGCCCAAGCATAGCTGGCCTTATTGGCTTCCACAACGGTTCGGGTGTTGCGGTTTTCGAGAATGCTTTCCACCCTTTTCCCGTTCATGAAGACCTTGGGCTTGAGCGGTTTGAGGCTTTCTTCGAACTCTTCGGGAGTCATGAGGGGCATAGCGTAACCTCCTTAAAAAAATAAGTAACAATTTAGCTGTTTATAGTGCCGAAGCCGGCGGCCCGCAGCATGGGGATCCCTCTCAAAACTGAACAAAGAAGACGCCACACCACACTGTTCAGCTTTAGGCAATGGGTGAGGCGGGCGGAGGTCGTCCGGGATATCGCCGAAAGAGGTCAATCCTCAAAGTTCCCGTGAAGCCCCGCCGCCCGCCTTTGCCACCCCGTGCTTTCAAAGTCCACCCCGGTTCTCTTCGTTTTCAGTTTTCAGAGGGACCCCCATGCCCGATGATTGCGATTGTTTAAACAGCTAAATTGTTACAAAAAAATTCTTAAAGCGCTCCAGTATTTTATGGTTGCTCTCAAGGGCCGTGATATAGAACTTTTTTTTCGATCA
>JAFGDM010000090.1 GCA_016932115.1 Deltaproteobacteria bacterium
CTAGATTTCTCCCGGAGTTTATCCTGAGTATGCCGAAGGAGTCGAAATGGGAGATGCGAACCTTTCGACTTTTTACGCAATCATCGAAAAAGATAACATGTTGGTATTCTTTTATTTCGGGCTTTGTGATAATAGATATGAGGAAGCTTTGTGAGGCGGAAGCGTGACTGCGGCAACTGCCGCAGGGGTACCGAACTTTATTTTCGATGAGGAAGGTTTTTGGGCTCCATCTTAGCAATAGCCAATCAGAAAGGAGGTGTGGGGAAAACGACCACGGCAGTAAACCTTGCCGCGTCACTGGCCGCAGCGGAAAGATCCTGCCTCCTTGTTGACTGTGATCCCCAGGGAAATGCTACTACCGGGTTGGGATTCGACCGAGGTAAGTTGGAAAAAGGAGTTTACGACCTGATGATGGGTGGTGCTGAGGCGGAAGAAACAGTGGCGACCACCGTGCTTCCGGGTTTTTTCCTTATTGGAGCCAATACGGATTTAATCGGCGCGGAGGTGGAGATTGCTACTGCGGAGGAGCGCGAGTTTCGGCTTCGCAGGAAGCTGCTCCCGGTAAAGACGGCATACGACTATATTCTTCTTGACTGTCCGCCTTCCCTGGGGTTTTTGACTCTCAACGCTCTCACTGCGGCGGACGGGATGCTTGTCCCTCTTCAATGCGAATATTACGCTTTGGAGGGTTTGAGCCAGCTCCTAGAAACAGTGCGGGCGCTGAAGCGGAGCTTGAATCTATCGTTACAATTGGCGGGCATCATCTTGACCATGTACGATGGAAGGAACAACCTTTCTTTACAAGTGGCGGAGGAAGTTCGGCACCACTTCAAGGAAAGAGTGTTTCAGACCGTGATCCCCAGAAATGTGCGATTGAGTGAAGCACCGAGCCACGGGAAGCCTGCTCTGCTCTATGACGTGCGTTCTACGGGCGCACAAAGCTACCTGGCTCTGGCCAGGGAATTGATCCAGAGAGGAGGAGCCGAAGTCCATGTCTAGTCGGAAAGCATTGGGGAAAGGATTGTCCGCCTTGATTCCCGAAGGAGATTACCTTGCTGATGGCGGAACATTTTTTCAGTGCCCTGTTGAAAGTATCGAGCCGAACCCCTTTCAGCCTCGGCAGAAGTTCGGGGAAAAAGAGATGGCGGAACTTGTCGAATCAGTTAAAGAAAAGGGGATTCTGACCCCATTGCTGGTAAGCAAGACGGATAAGGGATATCGCTTAATAGCCGGCGAAAGGCGTTGGAGAGCCGCACAAAAAGCGGGACTTGCGAGAGTTCCTGTGGTGGTGCGGGAAAGCACCCCTGTGGAATCTCTAGAGCTTGCTCTAATTGAAAACATTCACAGGAGAGATTTAAATGCCCTTGAAGAGGCCCTGGCTTATCAGCGACTCCTGGAAGACACGAAAAGCAGCCAGGAAGCTCTGGCGAAAAGGCTGGGGAAAGATAGAACAACCATCACAAATATGCTGAGACTCCTCAAGCTGCCCAAAATTATCCAGCAGGATCTCCTGGAAGATCGGTTGACCATGGGCCATGCCCGGGTTCTGGCTGGCATGGCAACAAGGGAAGAACAATTGGCTATGCGAGAAGCGATTCTAAAGAGAGCCTTGTCGGTTCGTCAGGTGGAAGCGCTTGCGAAGCGAAAGCAAGATGTAGGACGCGCGGAAGAAAAAAACACGATCAAGGATGCTTATATCCGTTCCCTTGCTGAAAACCTTAAAAGATCGTTAGGAACCAAGGTTGAAATTACGCGGCGGGGGAAGCAGGGACGAATCACCATTTTCTTTTATTCTGACGATGAACTGGATAGACTTCTGGAGCGTTTTCCTTAAAGATCGACGCTGAAATACGAAAAAGGTTAATGGTTCAGGCTGATCCGTCATTCCACCTCGTGGAAGAGTCGGCAAAAATCATTGAGGGAAATTTTAATAAGCATGCTGCTTGAAAAGATGAGAGAATTAAAAGGGCAATGTATCCAGGAAAGGAGGAGACCATGACGTGGGAGGAAATGATAGAGAAGATGGCATGGCTGGGCCACGATGCTTTCAGAATCGAGGCCTCCAAAACAGTTTACTTTGATCCTTTTGGAATTGCAGGGGGTCCCAAGGCGGACCTTATTTTGATCAGCCATGATCATTTCGATCACTGTTCCCCTGAAGATGTGGCTAAAGTTCAGGGGAAAGGCACGGTGATCGTTACGGAAAAAAATTCCGCTACGAAACTGAGCGGAGACATTAGAATCATCAAACCCGGGGATGTGCTTGATGTGGAAGGCGTCAAGGTCACCGGTGTACCTTCGTACAACACGGATAAGGATTTTCATCCCCGGAGGAATAGTTGGCTCGGTTTTATCGTGGAATTGGACGGCGTGAGGATCTACCACGCTGGAGACACGGATTTCATTCCGGAAATGAAGAACTTTAGAGCGGATATTGCACTAATTCCCGTTTCCGGCACCTATGTGATGAATGCGGATCAAGCGGTCAAAGCGGCTCTCTCCATTAACCCGAAATTAGCGATTCCCATGCATTACGGCGCTATTGTGGGAGATGAAAAGGATGCGCTACGTTTTAAGGAAAAACTGGAGGGCAAGGTGGCTGTTCGGATATTTGAGAAAAGTTGAGGCTCACAACAGATGCCGGGAACAAGTTCAAAAGGAGGGGAACAGGGATACGTTTTATATAGTTTATTATAATTATATATATATTGCTATTAATTATAATTAACTAAACCAGCCGTTATCTATCAATGACTTCAGCCGATTTCTCCTTTCCCGTCATGCCCTTTGTGTGTGTATCGGCAACGAAGCGCGGAGGGAAGCGCTAAATAGCGTTCCCCCTCCTCTTTTCTTCCTCTTTTTATACATCCTTTTGCGTAAACGTTGCACTTGGCCGTCAGCTCAGCCAAAACGGCATAAGCCTGCGCATGGTTGAGGCGACCGCTTTGAAGAAGTTTCGCCATGGATTGAATTCTGAACCGGTCCATGCCGGTCCTGCTTCTTGAAAGCTGGTCCGTGGCTCCGCCCTCCTTAACCACCAACTCTCGGTCAATTAGATGAACGGGGTGAAGACAGGATATCCTCAACCAGAGGTCATAGTCTTCGCATACAGGCATGGATTCATCAAAGAGGCCGACCTCATTGAAGAGAGTGCGCCTTATCATGGCAGCGGAGGGGCTGACGAGACAGAGCTTGAGAGAAGGCTGAAAGATGTCGCCGTTTGGCTTCAGGTGCTTGCGTCGCGGATTGACAGGCCGTCCGTTCCGGATCCAGTGCTCCTGGGTCTGGCAAACGACAGACTCCGGATGAGCTTTGAAAAAGGCCGTTTGGACGACTAATTTTTCCGGCAGCCAGTAATCATCCGAATCCAGAAAGGCGATAAAAGGAGCTCTTGATGCAAGGATACCGGTGTTCCTTGCTGCAGAAACGCCCCTGTTTTCTACATGAATGAGACGCACGATGTGTGGGTGGAAAAGGGATAAGATCTCGGCCGTGTCATCCTTTGAGCCGTCATCCACAACGACCATCTCATAATCGGTGAAGCTTTGATAGAGGACGGATGCGATAGCTCTTGCCACTTTTTGTGCCCGATTGTAAGTGGGTATGATAACGCTTACTTCAGCCATTGCCAGAATAGACCGAGAAGGCCTGCGAGAAAAAGATTGCCTTCAACCAAGGCTTCGAAAGAATTCCCGGGATGAAGGCATTGTTTCTCATGGGCAAGGATGCAAAGGAAAAAGGTGCCATAGCACAAGACCAAAAGATAGCCGAAGTGGCAGGTAGTAAGCAAAAGGGTGGAAGCCAGGAGGATGATGCTACCGCCCGCAAGGATGCCTTTCAAAAGAGATAGGGTTTTTTTTTGCCCCAGAGTGATGGGCAGCGTTTCAGCACCGACGATGAGATCTCCTTGGAGTTGAAAGATATCAAAGATAGCTGATCTCACATAAACTATCGACACTACAAATATAAATGTGATGGTTGCGGGTATCCGTTCGGGGGCGGAAGGTCCGAGTAGAGGGAGGAGGGCAATGACGGCACCCCATGCCAGGGCCTGGGACAAGGTTTTCGATCCAGGGATATCCTTGATTTTCGAATAGCGCCAAAGATGCCTGCGGCTCGGTGGAACGATAGGTAGGCTGTAGATGGCTCCAAGCACAATGAGACTACCCATAGCAATGGTGGAACTGAGGCTGAGGATGCTGGTCAAAACCAGGGCCGTAACAATGGCCAAGATCCCCGAGACGAGCAAAGGCCGGCGATACTTTGTATAAAAATAGGCCCTTTCGGGATCATTATAGGCGCTGGCCCCTTTATCCAGAAGACGATTCAGCACATGCATAGCGTAAACATAAAGAAAGGCCAAAGAAGGGTTCAAAAGATCGGGTTTTCTTCCCGAAAGGATTGTGCCTGCATGGCTGAGGCAAAAGGCACCCGTGGCAACGATCAGGTTGCTTTGAAAAAGGAACTTCAAGGCATATCTGATCCACCGGCCCAATAGCCGCTCTTTCCTGGTTCGGATGGCCTCAATTTTCTGGACGATTTTCTTGATCATCCAATTTGGTGTTGATGCGCCGGCCGTCACACCGACGACTTCCATGGAGGAGAGGCTATCCCTGTCCAGTTCTTCGGCTGTTTCCACGTGGAAAACAGGAAGGCCTGTTGATTCAGCGACTTGAGCCAATCGGCGGGTATTTCCACTGTGATATCCTCCCACCACCACAATGGCATCTACATATGGGGCGACTGCCCGAACCTCATCCTGCCGGCTACGGGTGGCGTCACAGATGGTGTCGAAGACCAAGGCGTCGGAGAAACGATTCTTTATAGCTCGCACTAGATCTTCAAATGAGTTCTTTTCCTGGGTAGTCTGGGCTACGACGATCACCTTATCGGCTTCGGGCAGTTGCCCAACGTCCTCAAAGCTGCCGACCACGTGAGCCCTGCCGTTCCCATGTCCTTTCAAACCGATCACCTCTGCGTGATCTTTGTCTCCTACGATAACCGCCATATAGCCTTTGGCGGTATGGTAGCGGATCAGGGCTTGGACCCTTGCCACCCTTGGGCAGGTGGCATCGATCAGTCTGAGGCCTGATGTCTTGAGGATTTTGCGTTCGACCGGAGGTATGCCGTGAGCACGGATGACGAGGGTACCCTGCTTAATGTCTTTAACTTCTTTGAGCACGGTAACACCCTTTGTTTCAAGCAACTTCATCACCTGATCGTTGTGAATAAGGGGGCCGTATGTGTAGATCGGGCCGCCCCTTTTATTGGCCTCGGAGAGCACCATTTCAAGTGCCCGGCGAACACCCATACAAAAACCGGCTGTCTTTGCTAGCTTAACTTTCACTTGCAGGTGCCTCCGGGAGGCCTGAAAAATAAAGATCAACAGCGCCGGCGAGGGTTCTCGAGTCTTTAATGTATGTAACCTGTTCCCTGAAACGGCCGCTGTGAGGGAGGCCTTTGGTGTAGAAGATAAGCGCTCCCCGCATGGCAAAAGCAGCCTTCTTGTCCCCAAGGGTTTGTGACAGGAGACGGAAGTGCTCCATGATCAAGGTTTTTCGTTCCTCTATGGCAGGTTGCCGGATCGCTTGCCCCTGTTCAAGGCTCATAATCTGGGAAAAAATCCAGGGATTTCGCAGTGCACCCCTGCCGATCATGACACCGTTGCAACCGGTGCGTTGTTTTAATTCGAGGGCATGGGAGGCGTCAAATACATCGCCGTTGCCGATGACGGGGATCTTGACTTTTTGTTTCACCTTGTTAATCCAGTCCCACCGCGCAGGAACGCTAAATCCCTCGGAAGCGAAGCGAGGATGAAGCGTCAGAGCATCAGCGCCGCAATCCTCGACAATCTTTGCGATCTCACAAGCTCTGGGCTCTCTTGGAGACCAGCCGGTTCGAATCTTCACAGTGAGAGGCAAGGAAGATGCGCGCCTGACCGCCGAGACGATTTCCGCGGCTCTTTTGGGGTTGGTTAGAAGCGCGGCCCCGGCCCCGGTTTTGACCACCTTTTTGACCGGACAGCCCATGTTGATGTCAATTAAATCGGCGCCGGTTTCAGCCGCGATCATACCGGCCCGCGCCATTACCTGGGGGTCGGCGCCGAAGATCTGCACACCGAGAGGTTTTTCGTCCTTACAGCTCCTGAGATATTCCAGCGTTTTTTTCTGACCCATGGAAAGACCCATGGAGCTCACCATTTCGGTCATAACCAGGCCTGCTCCCAGCCGTCTGATTAGAAGGCGGAAGGCCAAATTGGTGAACCCTGCCATGGGCGCCATGATCAGGCCGTTTTCAATTCTAAGGGAGCCGAGTTGAAGCATTAATAGATTGTAGAGGAATGATTGAACAATGACAACAGGGAGGATCGTCGCAGAGGAGGCAATAAAAACGAGACGAAATCACAAGACCCCTAGTTTTCAATAGCCGGCTCTTTTGAGTTTTTCCAAAAGGTCCTTTTCTTGCTGTCTCCAGTTTGGGCCGGTGAACATGACGTCAAAAAACCCCCCCAATCTCTCGAACCACCTTGCCCAAGGGCTTTTGTTATGCTCCTTTGCCTCCAGCACGTCAGCGGCATACGTGGCAATTTGGGCTATGTTCTGTTTGGGGACAAAGTAGGCGGCTCCTTGTTTCACTGACTTTGCAAGGCTTTCCGCATTCAATGAATGTGCCGTGAGCATCAGAGCAGGAATATTTCGCTTCTTGGCAATCTCAAGAAGATCGAATCCTTTCACTCCCATAATGTCGAGCACTGCCAAATCATATTCATACTGTTCAAGAAGTTTCACAGCTGCCTCGAAGGAGGAAGCCCGGTCAATTTTGCACAGATCAAGAAGATCTGTAAGTGTCTCAAGGATATCCCTTTCGTCATCAACAATCAGCACTCGTTTTCCCATAAGGATTTTGCTAGGATCCATTACTTATGCTCCCGTTTCTTTGATTAATTGTCTATGGATCTCAAGACTGACTTACCTTTTACGCAAGACTACACAGTACCTCTCATTCGTCAACTCTGGCCGATTCCTGCTTGCCCGGAAGCACGATGCTTCTTTTTTGCCCTGTCCTTTGAGAAAATACAAACTTGTAACAATTTACCAAATGACCCCGGCGCTTCGTTCCGGGCTTATACATGAAATAAAGTTCATACCACTTTTTGAAACCCTGATCAACCTCAAGCAATGTTCGCCCCACGGTAAATTTGTCTCCACGTTTTCAGGGGGAAATGGAGGGCCACGCTTCGTCGTGGCCGAAACAACCGGACGCGACAGAGCGCGTCCCTCCAGTCGATTCGATCCGACCGCGACTTCCGATAGGGCTCCCAAGACATCCGATGACCACCTATTTCGCCATCTGTAAGGGATACAAGATAACTATTGGAATCATGGCATCAACCGGGACAGGACAAATCCAGCCTGCCGCCCCACGCCGATGCAAGATGCGGTTGATGACAAGAGCGAGCTATTTCATTAGGAGTTTGGTGTTTTCAAGGTGATGGCACCGACCGGGCAGATTTTTAGGCATGCAAAACAGGTTTTACATCCGAGCGTGCTCGCGGCCCCGTAAAAGCTGATGACGGTGTCAAACCCCCTCTTGGCAAAGCTCATAAGGGGCAGCCCGTTTTGAGCTCTACACACCCGAATGCAGCGGCCACAAAGAACGCAGCGATTGGGGTAGTAGTCGATAAGAGGATGATCTTGCACCACGCGGGGCTCTTTAAGGTAGATCTCAAGCCCTTTGGCCTTGAGTCCAATGTGGAGGAACTTGGCGATCTTCTGGAGAGCGCATTTCTTGTTCGCCGGACAGTGCGCGCAGTCCACATCATGAACCGAGAGCAGGAGCCGGAGTGCACTTATCTGAAGGCCCCTTACCGCGTTTGTGTCTGTTTGCACGACCATTCCTTCTCGTACGGTCAGTGTGCAGGATGGAACGGGATGGGCTATACCCTCGATGCTCACAAAACAGAGCCTGCACGAGGCAGGGGGTTGCTCCATGCCCTTGAGATGACAGAGGTGGGGGATATAGATCCCATGATCCAGGCACGCGTCGAGGAGAACAGTCCCTTCCTCGACCTCCAGCTCGGTGCCGTCAACAATCAGTTTGACCATGTTTCCCATTGCGGGGTCCTTGCTTTCAAAGAAGCGGTGTTCAGTAGCCGAATCCAAATGGCGAAATAATGTCAAAGGTTGAAATCCAAACCGGGAAGGGAATGCTGAAGCGCCTGGAAACGACTTGATGTGCCAAAGCGTTTGCTTTTGAATTCTGACAGTTATGCATTCTTTTTAGCCTCCTTTTCCACAGGGCGCAGGATCACAGGCGCAAGATGTGGCGGCGAGACCTTTTTCACGGCGCTATACTCAACAGGGCATGAAACCATACATTCCCCGCACTTGACGCACAGACTCTGGTCTACGGCCTTTTTCCTATCTTCTGTGGTAAAGATGGCCTCCACAGGGCAACTACCCACGCAGGCATCACAGCCTCGGGCGCATTTTTCGAGATCAATATAGTAAGCGGTCAGAGCGCGGCACATGCCTGAAGGGCATCGTTTTTCCCTGATATGGGCTTCATATTCCTTACGGAAGTACCGAAGGGAGGTAAGGACGGGGTTGGGCGCCGTCTTCCCGAACCCGCAGAGAGATCCTTCTTTGATCTGAATGCTCAGTTCTTCTAGTTGTTCCAGGTCCCCCTCCCGACCTTCCCCGCGGGTAATGCGCTCAAGAATGCGAAGAAGGTGAAAGGTGCCGATCCGGCAGAAGGTGCATTTTCCACAGGACTCCTTCTGGGTGAAGTCAAGGAAATAGCGTGCCACATCAACCATGCATGTATCTTCGTCCATCACCACCATGCCTCCGGATCCCATCATGGCGCCTGCCTCAGTGAGGGAATCGAAGTCAATGGGGGTGGCCAGAAGCTCTTCAGGAAGGCATCCTCCCGACGGGCCTCCGATTTGAACCGCCTTAAAACGCTTTTTGTTGGGGATGCCTCCGCAGATGTCCAGGATGAGGGCTTTCAGCGTAACGCCGGTGGGGATCTCCACCAGGCCCGGATGAACCACACTTCCGACAACGGAAAAGATAGCGGTACCGGGGCTTGTCTCTGTGCCGATGCTTTTGAACCATGCTGCGCCTTGAGCAAGAATGGTGGGAACCAAGGCAAAGGTCTTTACGTTGTTAATGACCGTAGGCTGATTCCAGAGGCCTTTTTGCGCAGGGTAAGGGGGACGGTGGCGGGGCATACCCCTGTCCCCCTGGATGGATTGAATGAGGGCTGTTTCTTCACCACAAACAAAGGCGCCGGAGCCCTCGAAAAGGTCGATCTCAAGACCAAAAGAAGTACCCAGAATGCTTTTCCCGAGGAAGCCCAGGACCCTTGCCTGCTCAACGGCACAACGGAGTATTTTCACAGCCAGTGGGTATTCGGCTCTAATGTAAATCGTACCTTTTCTTGCGCCCACGGCATAGGCGCAGATCGCCATTCCTTCGAGGATTTGGTAGGGATTGCTTTCCAGGATGGTCCTATCCATATAGGCTCCTGGATCGCCCTCATCGGCATTGCAAATGATAGCCTTTTGGCCGGCATCGGCATTTCTTGCAAGCATCCATTTTTGACCGGTGGGGAAGCCGGCGCCCCCCCTGCCCCTCAATCCGGACTCCGTTATTTCCCGAATGATGTGGTCGGGGTTCCGGCCTAAGACCCCGGCTAGTGCGGCATAGCCCCCTTCGGCAAGGTATTCATAGATGTCCTCAGGGTCGATGCGTCCGCATTTTTCCGTGATCACTCTTGTTTCCCGGCTGAATCGGGGAAAGTCCATCACCGAAGGGATGAGGTCATTTTCCTCCATGGCGCCCAAGAGGTGTTCAAAAAGAGGGTCTCCCTCCGCCAGGTAGGATTTTACGATCATCCTGGCTTTGCCGGGGGTTACCTTATAATAAAGGATCGGCGGGAATCCGGGACGTTCAACTATGACCACAGGTTCGGCGTAACAATGACCAATGCATCCTATTGAATGAATCAGGGCGGATAAGCCGCATTCGTTTAGGGCCGTCTCAAAAGCGTTTTTGGTCTCCAATGCGCCCGAGGCAATGCCACAAGTGGACATGCCGATATGGATCTTGGGCAAGACGGCTTCTTTGAATGCCGATCGCCTCCGCATCGCCTCTCTCAGGATGGAGCGAAATGCTTGACCCGCCTCTTGATCGTAGGGTTCAGAAATCATCCTTGGCTTTTTCTCTTTCTTGCTTCTGCTTTTCTATCTCGAACCCGAGAATCAACCCTTCCACCTTGCTGGGGGCCATGTGACCGTGAACTTGGTCGTCTAAGACCGTAACAGGAGCTAGGGCGCAACATCCCACGCAGGCGACGCGCTCGATGCTGAATTCCTTGTCCGGCGTCGTCTCCCCGTCCTTAATTCTGAGTTTTCTCTCGAAATTTTCTAGAATGATGCTTCCGCCGCGCACATGGCAGGCCGTGCCAAGACAGACCTTGATGGGATGCTTTCCAGGAGGATGAAAGCGGAACTGGTTATAGAAAGTTGCGACACCGTAGACCTCACAGGGCGCGATTCCAAGATGATCGGCAACCAGCTTAATCGTTTCATGGGGAAGGTGGGCGTGGCGATGCTGGATCATCTGAAGAATGGGGATAAGACAGCATTTTTCCTTTCGGAAGTCCTTCAAGCGCGCGGTCACATCCTGGAGAATGGCCTCTATCTCCGGGACCGGATTGTTCTTCATTCCTGACACCCCTTTTCAGGCTTTCCGGATCTCTCCGCTGCTTATGGTCGCCTTCTTTGTAAAGAGAGTTTGCACAGTCTTTTAGAACCATATGCCTGCGTCTTTTTAGCATCCAGCCTCAAAAATGTCCATTATTCAATGCCTTTCATAAATTCCGCCGGGGCAGAATTTATGGTCAATAAATTTGTTGACGTACTATATCTTGAGTTCTATTATAAGAGTTCATCACTATATCTTGTTTTTTTGGGAGGATGTCCATGGTTCAAGATAGAAATGTTCTGATCAAGGATGAAGAGGTCCTGGACCTTGCGTCCTTCAGGTGGGATGACCAAAGCTTCTCGGACGCACTGTGCGGGATGAATTGCATCAGCTCAGATCAAGCCATGGATATCAGCCGCTCACTCATGGAAGAAATAAGAAAGAGGGAGCTGCAGACAATCACCGTTCCACTTCTCGAAAGAATCATTGAGGACAAATTAAATGAGTATGGTATCACGAAGACGCAGAACCTGAAGATCGCCAGCTCCGTGTTTATCAAAAAGGAAAGTCTCGTGCTCAGCCGGAACGCCAAAACAGTTTTGGAGAGACGCTATCTCAGAAAAGACCTTGAGGGCCGGCTGATTGAGAGCCCGGAGGAGATGTTCAGAAGAGTGGCTCGCCATATTGCCAACGCAGAGGCTGCTTACGGCGACGAGAGCCGAGTCAAAGAGATGGAAGAAAGCTTCTACATGATGATGACCGAGTTTAAATTTCTGCCTAACTCTCCTACCCTAATGAATGCGGGTAGGAGATTGGGACAGCTTGCCGCTTGCTTCGTCCTTCCGGTGGAAGACAGCATGGAGGGAATTTTTGATGCCTTGAAAAACGCGGCCATGATCCATAAATCCGGCGGCGGAACAGGTTTTTCATTCTCCCGGCTACGCTCTAAGAACAGCAAGGTGGGAACTACCGGGGGCATCGCGTCAGGCCCTGTGTCTTTTATGAAGATTTTCAATACCGCTACGGAACAAGTGAAGCAGGGCGGTACCCGAAGAGGAGCAAATATGGCAATTCTCCGGGTGGATCACCCGGACATCATGGAGTTCATCTCATGCAAGAAAAGCCATCGGGAGCTGAACAACTTCAACATCTCTGTGGGCGTGACGGATGGTTTCATGAATGCGGTCAGGCAGGGCAACACCTATGATCTCATTGATCCGAGAGACCGTCAAAAGGTCGGCGAACTCGATGCGCAAGATGTCTATCATAGCCTGGTTTATAACGCCTGGGAAAGCGGCGACCCGGGAGTTATCTTCCTGGACCGGATCAACCGGGACAATCCTACACCGGCTCTGGGCGAGATCGAGAGCACCAACCCCTGCGGAGAGCAGCCTTTGTTGCCTATGGAAGCCTGCAACCTTGGCTCGGTGAATCTCGCCAAGTTTGTCCGTGCCAAGGACGGCAGCGCTTCCATTGATTTTGACGGGCTCAGAGAAATCGTATGGCGGTCGGTTCGCTTCCTGGATGATGTGATTGATATGTCAAAGTACCCCCTGTCTGAAATAGAAAACACGGCCAAGGGGAATCGAAAGATCGGCCTTGGCGTGATGGGATTTGCGGACATGCTCTTCCAGCTCGGGGTTCCCTATGATTCGGACAAGGCCTTGGATGTGGCGGAGAAGGTTATGGCTTTCATCCGGGAGGAGGCTCGCGGAGCTTCGATAGCATTAGGAAGACAAAGAGGGCTGTTCCCCAACATAGAGAAGAGCATCTTCAAGGAGAGGCAGGACGGTCTGTATCGTAACGCAACAACAACCACGATTGCTCCCACGGGGACGCTGAGCATTATCGCAGGATGCTCCAGCGGCATTGAGCCGCTTTTTGCCCTTAGCTTTGTCAGGCGGGTGATGGACAACGATGAGCTTTTGGAGACTAACCCTCACTTTGAAAAGGTTGCGAAAGAAAGGGGCTTTTATTCCCCGGAGTTGATGGAGGGTGTGGCTCGAAAAGGAACAATCCGGCATATTGACGGCATCCCAAAGGATGTGAGGGAGGTTTTTGTCACGGCCCATGACGTCACACCTGAATGGCACGTGCGCATGCAGGCCGCCTTTCAGAAATACACGGATAATGCCGTCTCAAAGACAGTCAATCTCCCTAGGGATTCCACAGTTGACGATGTCTTAAAGGTGTACAATCTGGCCTATGAGCTGGGATGCAAAGGCGTTACGATCTACCGGGACGGGAGCAAGGAAAACCAGGTTCTGAGTGTCGATAAGAGTGGCAAAGAGATTAAACCCCTCATCCCGGACATGAAAGATCGGCCGGAAACGCTCGAGGGGTTCACAACCAAAGTGGTGACAGGCATGGGAAACCTCTATGTTACAGTCACAGAATACGAAACTAAGCCCTTCGAAGTGTTCGCGACCATCGGGAAATCCGGCAAGTCGACGACGGCGAAAACAGAGGCCATCGGCAGGCTGGTGTCTTTGGCCCTCAGGTCCGGCGTGCCTGTGGAAAATATAGTTGAACAGCTTCGAGGCATCTGCGGCGAGCACCCTGTTTTTTCGAAAGATGGTCTGGTTCTTTCCATTCCCGACGCCATCAGCCGGGTACTGGAGAAAAGGTATCTTAAGGGCAAGGAGGCCGGCTCCCGGAGGTATAAGCATGAAAACAGCCTTAGGGGTGACACCTGCCCCGAATGCGGCCAAACGATCAGCTTTGAGGAAGGCTGCATGACCTGCCATTTTTGCGGTTTTACCAAGTGCGGCTAAGGACCCCATGAAACCGGATCCTTCACTTCCACAGGCTTTCTTTAGACTTCCATAAAAAGATTTTGGACCGTCTTATCGGTCGGTATTCCTTATGCGACCTACCGGTGGTACGCCTTCGCAGGCTTACCTCTGCGGCCTTGCCGAGATCATTTTTTGAACATCCATATGAACTCACCCCGATTCAGGTCTTTTAGGGTGTACCGTGGACCCCGCACTGTTCGTCTTCCTTGTACCCCACAAAAAGATGGGTGATCCCCAAGGTGAGGGCATAGGACTTGACCGAGTGAAGGCCTGCGCTTTTCATCATATCCGAGAAATCCGAAGAGGAAGGAAAGTGGAGAATGGAATCCGCCAAGTATAGATAAGCCGCAGGATTGGGGGATAAGACCCGGGCCGCAAGGGGCATGACTTTTTGGAGGTAGAAAACATAGAGCCGCCCGAAAAAGCCATGACCGGGCCGCGTCATTTCAAGCACCAGCACTTGACCGCCCGGCGCAACGACCCTGCTCATTTCTCGAATAGCCTTCATTTTATCCGGGATGTTGCGAATTCCAAAAGCTATAGAAACCGCATCAAATGTTCCTGAAGGAAAAGGCAGGTAAACGGCATCCGCCTGGACAAGGCATACCCTGTGTAACAGGTTTTTCTCGCCGAGCTTCCTTGCGCCAAGAGCCATCATTTCAGCCATGAAATCCATGGCTACAACAAAATAAGCCGGATTTCGCCGAGCCATTTCGATGGCCAGATCCGCCGTTCCAGTCGCCACATCCATCAAACGACGGGTCGTTCCGCGCCGAAGTTTCTTTGCCGTGAAGCGGCGCCAGGCAATGTCCCGGTAAAGACTGAGCAAGTGTGTGAGGAAATCATAGCGCTTCGTCACGGTGGAAAAAATGTCTCGAACCATCCGGACGTGCTGCTCCGCAGAAATATCCCTAGTGCCTGGATAGCGATCCATAATCTCCCCAGTTAGACGTCCGAAAAAGGATTTTGGCAGGGCCGGAGGGAGAGCCCGCGGGGCGCGCTACCGGTATGCCTCACAATATATTACAGCTGATAAGGCGGTCCAAAATCTTTTTAGGGTAGTCTATAGCTTAGTCCCTTAAAAGGTTCAAGGATCAAGGGGATGGATGCTTGACAAGGGTAAGACTGTGATTAATTTTTTTGTACCCATTTAGCTGATTGAAATGCTGAGGTCGGCAGCTGTGAGCATGGGGGTCCCTCTTAAAACTCAAAAACGAAGAAGCCACATCGACGTGTTATGCTTCGGGCAACGGGTGAGGCGGGCGGAGGTCTTCCGGGGTATCGCCGAAAGAGGTCGATCCTCGAAGTTCCCGTGAAG
>JAFGDM010000091.1 GCA_016932115.1 Deltaproteobacteria bacterium
TCCTTGTTTCGATGATGATCTCATCTCCATCCAGAATTCCTTGAGCCCGGGCGGTTTCGGGATGGATCTCGGTTTTCGGATGGGGACGATGCTTTCTGAGTCTGTCCACCCATCGGTAGGAGGAGTGGAGGTAATAGCGACTTTTGCAGCTTGTCAGCACAAGAGGGTATTCGGGATCCGCCTCTTCGGGAAGACCTTTGAACTCCGGGAGCGAGGGAAGCCCGAATTTCTCCCCTTGGCTCAGAAAGAGTTCGACCTTGCCCGTGGCCGTCTTGAATCCTCCGGAGAGGTACTTCTTGAAGCTGTCCTCACCTTTCAGATACCCTTTCGCCGCAAACTCAGTGAAGGTGAGCCCGCTTGGTCCAAGAACATCTTCCAGCAGGTCCTCGTGGTTGTTGGGCCAGTACTCGGGGGGTGTGAGGGCCTTCCCCAACGCATTGATAATCTTGAGGTCGGGCCAGCACTCTTCGGGTGGATCGACCACCTTGGGGCGGGCGAGCACATACCCGTGGCCGAGGCCGTAATGGCCTATGTCATTAAACTCAAAGGTTGTGGCCGCTGGCAGAACCACGTCGGCAAGGGCCGCAGTGGGGGTCATGAAAATCTCCGAGACTGCAACAAAATCGAGCTTCATGAACATGTCGTAGGTTTTTCTGCTGTCGGCGTATGTTATAAGCGAGTTGGTTCCCTGCACGTATGCCCCTTTAACGGAGTAGGGAACACCTTCGAGGACGGCTTTGCGAAAGTAAGCCGGCGGGACGGTCATCATTCTGGGCACGGTACCGTGAAAGGCATGGATCATTTCCTTTCTTTTGGAGGGAAGGAGATCGGACCTCACGAATTTGCCGAGACCAAGTATCTTCGGTTCATTGGGCTGGATGTTTCCTCCCGGCACATCCAGGTTTCCACAAAGGGCCATGAGGCAAAGCAAGGCCCTTGTCGCGTCAAAAGTGTGGACATTCTGCTCGAGGGGGTTCCCCCACTGAATGGCGGCGGGATGAGAGGCGGCATAAAACCTTGCCCCTTCCCTGATGAGGCCGGGCTCAACCCAGGTCACCTCCCCAATTCTTTCAGGGGTAAAAGGGGCCACATGCTCGGCCAGTTTGTCAAAGCCGAAGGTCCACCTCTCCGCGAAATCCCTGTCGAAAAGCTCCTCCCTGACAATTACGTTAAGGAAAGCGAGAGCTAGAGCGTGGTCGGTACCAGGCCTTATTTGCAGAAACAGCCTTGCCCGATCGGCCAGGGGTGTCCTCTTGGGATCGATAACCATGAGTTGGGTGCGGCCCTTGAGCGCCTGGAAAAGAAGGCTGCATATCTGGCCTTCCTCGTTGGTGTGGGCCGGATTGCTGGCCCACAGAACCAGGAGCTTTCCCGGTTGATGGAGATCCGCCACAGGATAGAAGCCGCAGGTGTGCATGCCGGATATTTCCCTGGGTGCGTGGCAAACATCCTGAACACTTACGACGTTCGGGGAACCGAAAAGGTTGGCCAAACGCACCAGTCCAAAGACCTCGAGCCCCTTGGGCATGCCCTGGACGAAGGCAACGGACCTGGCTCCTTTTTTCCGCCTGATTTCATCAAGCCCGGCACGGATCAGCTCAATAGCCTCGCTCCACGATATTCTTTCCCAACGGCCCTCTCCTCTTCGACCGGCCCTTTTCATCGGATAGGTGAGACGGTCCGGGTGTGTCAGGCGATCGGCGGCGGCCAGGCCCTTGCGGCAGATGTAGCCTTTGTTCAGTAACCCGTGCCGATCGCCTACGACATCAACGATCCTGTTGCCTCGGGCAGCGACCAGAAGGGCGCAGCCGCCGTGGTCCATTCTTGAACAGTGGGTTTTTACCCGGCGAATCTCATTCGTCATGATTTCTCCCATCCTTATCTATTGCCCAAAGCGGAACACTGCGATGGGACCTCTTAGTCGTTCAATTTTGAGAGTGATTCCCACCTTATGCCTCATAAGGGCTCTCTTGCGCAACACTTTATGGAAAGGCTTAGCCTGCGGGTGATTCCTTACACGATGTCACAAGGGATGGAATTTTTTGCGGAGAGGGCGGCAAAGGGTTGAAAAAGCGTGGCATAAAGCAGACCCTCTTGGTTTTTCGCATTGATGAGAAGGTCGAATATCCATTTTGCGTAATTCTTCTTTAAGGCAACCGGAAATATCCTTCTTTTTAACTCCTTTGAATTCTTCGAGTGTCAAATCAGGCATTCTACCTGTCCCCGCCGTTAAAAAAACAGGGTCCGAACCAATGTAGCCGAAATTTCCTGTATCGCTTTTAATCCTGATAAGCAAAAGCTATGCCAAGTGACTTTGAGATAGAAAAGCGATGGATTTCAAAAGGTTGTTGTCTGACGTGAATCATGCCCAACCGGCAGGGTGTAAAGAAAAGACGAATTCCGGGGATTCTCTTACCATTATTCGGCATAATTTTGCGCATTTTAGCAAACGACAGCGCTTCGGTGTTATAGATGAAAGAAACTTCAAGTTTCTCAAGAAAAGCCACTTTATCAGGAGGGCCGAAAGCAGGTCTTGAAAAAAGGAAGGGGTTTTTTTGCTTTTCCGGTCTTTGTTGGGGTGGAAGCACTACCGAGGTTTGCATAATGCTTCCATTGATACCACTCTTCCGGGTGGGCGTAAATATGGGACTCCAAAAATTTCAAAATGGCCGCTGCAGGTGAAGACTGCGGGTTTTCAAGGCATGAGAGGATATCCCGATATGTCTTGATGATAAATGTGTAATTGCTCAGGTCCCAGCGGTGAAGAATGCCGAAAACGATTTCGGCGTTGCTCCTCTTCTGAAGAATGTTCAAGCTCCTGTCCACACCGATCGTCCTTCCCAAAAAAATCATTTTTTCTTTTTGAGAAGGTTTCCAGGCCTCGATTTCATCACACTCCACGAAGACAATTCGATTTTTTCTCAGGCTCCGAATCATAGCACCCATCGTGTTACCTTGCGATGGGTCGATAACCTCGATTCCCAGATGTTTTGCTTTTCCGTGAAGGGTTTCCTGCAATTGGCTTGTGGCGCACCTGAACACCACTGAGACAGGGTAGTGATGCATGCTCATAAAGATGGGGATGTATTCGATTCCCCCGTAATGCCCTGTAACGAAAATAACCCCTTTTTTTTGTTTTAAGGCGTCATCCAGCTTGTAAAGAGCCGGGGCGCTAATATGGTCCGCCATGAAGGAGGTGAGCACTGGGATGCTTTGGTAAGCGTTGAAGATCTTTTCAAAATAGTGACAAAGGATTCCCTGAAGAATCCTTTTGCTGAGATCCTGAAGATCGGATGGGGGTTTTTCAATCCCGAAGACCTTTTTCACAGAACTGGAAATCTTTTCCTTCTCTTCCTCTTTGACGGCAAAGTAAAGACTGCCGAGAAAAAAAAGATAAGAGGATGCGAATTGCCAGCCCAGTTTGCGATAAAGGAATACATTGGGTTTCCACTGTAAGAAACGGCTAACCGTTATTTCCATGAGAACGCGATCCCCTGCCGAAAACATCATTAGCCGCTCATTTATAGAGAGCATTTTTCGCAGAAAAGGCGGCTTTTTGGAGAAATTCAGCGGAGACACAGTCGGATTTCCCGTCCTTCTCCGCCCTGACGGCGGCCAAGAATGAACCGACCGTCGTGCGATATAGTAGGCATGCAAGATTTGAGCTATAAACTAAATTGAGTTGTGAATAATTAATTAAAGATTAGAAGAAAGGGTTAAATTCATTAGAATCAATTATGATGCCATGAGGATAACCGGCAAAAAACGTCAAAATCACCCAAAATGGGGTGTCAGCCGTGGGAGAAACCCCTATGGCCTTAGCAGGCGACCATGCGTTTCAAAAAATTAAAATGTCACATTTTTCCCCTTTTTAAGCCTTCGGATGACGACGTTCTCGACCTTGCTTCTCAGCATTGCATAGTAGCGTTCTTTCTCATCCCAGATGATGGCGGCGGTGCTGCTCCCGTCAAGTTCGTTGAAGATCATGCTCCCTTCTTCGTCGGTCGGGTAGTCCTCGCACACGAAGAGGTTCGTGCCCTTAATGTCTTCGATCATGAATGAAAAAAGGGCTGCGTAGCTTGGTCTTGTGTGGTCCGCAAAACTGATCAAGATATTGTTGTTTCGGTCTAAAACCACGAGAAGGTAGTCTGTTCGAAGGTAAAACTCGCCTTTGTAAAACTGCCCTTTTGAGTAAGCCGCTTTTCCGGCATAGAATTTCTCGAAGATGGCTTCTATCTCTTTTGAGATTTTCTTTATTTCCCTGGGAATGTCTTCTGTCGATTCCATAAGTATGCCTTTCAAGCCTTGAAGAGATACGGCAGCTTTTTTTGCAAGAACCTTAGATTCTTACACAATTGATCTGAGGTTTTATCTCTCAGAAGTTTTAAGCTGCTAATAACTCAGTAATTTTCTCTATGTAATCA
>JAFGDM010000092.1 GCA_016932115.1 Deltaproteobacteria bacterium
GATGTGGCTTCTTCGTTTTTGAGTTTTAAGAGGGACCCCCATGCTCGCAGCTGCCGACTTCAGCATTTCAAACAGCTAAATTGTTACCAAGTTCTTTTATGATTGCTTTACACGATGCCTCTTGCGTTTTTGTTTTGGGATTGACCCAAGCATGACCGCTGTCACCTTCCTTCTCAAAAAAATTCAATTTTGAAAAGACGCATTTCCTGCGGGAAGTCAAACAGAACGGTCTTGCTTGACTATCTTAGCATATATACCAGCTAGTAGAAACAAGAAGATCAAATAGATTAGGGAAAAAGATGGTGTCTGGTGGCGGGCTTTGTCGATGAAAGTGCGAAGACAGCACAAAGCTCTTGGTTCAAAAGCCTGCTTTGAGTAGCCTTTAGAAGATGAACGAAAATCTCAATAGGCGAGAGCGAGACGGTAGCCTGCTTGAACCGCGTTAAAGATGTCTTGGATGTCCCTCGCGTCTCCGATCACTTCGATTTTTGACACCGACTTGGAGATTTCCTCGTTCGGGCCTTCTGCGGAAATCATTCCGGAAGCAAGAACTACGGAGTGAAAAGGTTCCAGGGACATCCTCACCCCGTCTTGTTCTACATCCACGTTCTTTTCCATAAAGGCCTTGACAGTTGTGTGGGGCATGAGAACAACATTGGCCATGGCACCGATTCGTTTCAGGGCCAAATTCTTTGTAATCATCTCCATCATGCTTCCGATAGGATCGGTTCTTTTCGTTGCCACAACCTCATAACCTTCGCTCCCGAGTTTTTCGGTAATCTCAAGACCTGTTCTTCCGGCTCCGATTACCAAAACTCTCGGACCGCGCACTTTCTTCTCGCCACTCAAGAATTCAAGAGCAGTCATCGTATGCTGATCCTGAAGGCTCGGGATTTCAGGTTCATTTTGCAAAGCGCCCGTGGCCCATACGAGAAGATCCGGTTGGGCTTCTCTTACAAAAGCGGCATCAGCGGCCCTGTTCAGAAAAACGATCACCCCACTTTGTTTCACAGCCTGTTCCAGGCCCATTAGACCGTCACGCATCGCTTCCTTGCCTGGGGCTTGCCACGCCAGGGCAAATTGCCCCCCAAGATGATCGGCCTTCTCGGCGAGGGTGACCTTGTGTCCTCGTCTTGTCAAGTAAAGGGCCGCGCTCATTCCCGCAGGGCCCCCTCCTGCGACCAACACATTCAGCGGGTGATCGGCAGGTTGGAGAGGCGCCAAACCGATTTCCGGGTTGAGGTTACACCCCAAGGGCTCTCCGCTCTTCAAACGATGAAGGCAGCCTTGAAGGCAGTAGCCGCAGTACATTACCGGATCGGTGTCGCCGTTACGCCACTTTGTCAATAAATCCGGATCTGCAACAAGAGGTCGTCCGAGGGCGACCAAGTCCGCAAGCCCCTTGTCCATAATCTCGTGAATCCGTTCTTTTCTGCCCATTCTGCCTGCCACTATAAGTGGAAGGGACGTGTTCTTCCGTAACCACAACAATGCGTCCATTTGGGGTTTAAGAGGCAGACTTCCATGATGGAAATACCAGGGGGGGCTGAAACAAGCGTGCCCCATGCCTACATGGATCGCGGCAATCCCCTGATCTTGAGCATCCTTGAGAAACGGAAGCAGGTCCTCCGGGCTTATTCCAAACTCGGGCGACATCTCATTACCTGATATGCGGACAATTACGGGCCTGCCCTGAGCTTCACTTTTTACGGCCGACAGCACTTCTTGAGCAAAACGCAATCGATTTTGACCGTATGAGTCTTTTCTTTGGTTGATTTTGCCGTTGAGGAACTGGGATATGAGGTATCCGTGCCCGGCCTGGACTTCAATAAGATCAAAGCCGGCTTGTACCGCTTTTTGAGTTGCCGACTTGAATTCTACAATAATCTTTCCTATTTCGTCCAAAGTGAAGGGATTCGACTCCTGACCATGGGTGGGGCAGATGAAGGCGGACGGGGCCTTGGGTTTGCCCCCTATCAACTTCGGGTTGGCCGCAGCACCGGCGTGGTTCAGGTGAAGGCAGGCAAGACGTTTCTGTTCGTGAATGACACCGGTTATTTTCCTCAGTTGGGCAACGCTTTCAGGGAGATGAACACAGAGTTGGCGCGGGTGTTCTTTTCCTTCAGGGTTTACGGAAACAGGCTCCAGAATGATTACCGCAGGTCCCTCGTGGGCGATATGACGATAGAAGACAATTTGCCGTTCAGTCACTGTGCCGTCGGGATTTCCATATCCCAATTTAACCGGTGGAAACACGAACCGGTTTGCTAACTCCATATTTCCCAGCGGCATTGGGTTGAAAAGGTCCCTCATGATTTCCTGGAGCATTTCTTTACACCTCCTTCTCCGTTCCTTTGGCGCTTTTTTTACCGTGTCTGCCTATCATGCCCAACGCCGGGTTAACGTCTCAAGATTAGCCGCCCGTGGGAAAAGCCATTTCATCACATCTCCAGCATCCCTGTTTTCTCAAGTTTTCATTGGAGTCGACATTCTTATCGCAGAGCCATCCGTATCCATCCGTATCCTTGACGAATTTTAAC
>JAFGDM010000093.1 GCA_016932115.1 Deltaproteobacteria bacterium
GAGGGACCCCCATGCCCAACGCCGGAATCGAAGAGTTTCAAAAAGCCGAAGTGTTAACAATTTTCTAAGAGATAATCTCTCAGATTTGATAAGTTAGAATCAAAAGAAAGTTTTATGCCTGTCTTAAAGAGGTCGGACAATTTTTTCTTTATTGGGCTTGATTTCTTGCTGAAAATAGTGTTCTTAAGAGCTCACAGAGCGTTGCGAGAGATCGCTTGCTTTCATCTCATCGCGATACTTAAGTGGTTTATAAGGGGTTTTTATGAAATTTGCGGAAATTCACATTGCAACTGCGGCCAAAACCGATTCGGCCTTCCAGGCCTCTCTTCTTCTCAGCCTCAGGAAAATAAAATGGGTCGGGGCAAGATTAATCTTCATAGGATGCACAGCTTTCGGCGTCATCACCGGAGTCGGCCTGTATCTTATGGCTCCCTTTTTCAGCTACTGGTTTTTCGGCGATCTACGTTTTTGGAAATACGCGGGCATGGGCCCGAAACTGATCGGCTACGCTTACACCATGGCTTACCGTTATTTGAAGGGCGAGTTCTCACCCCAGGTTTCTCTAACCGCCCCTCCCATGAGCAAACCTGACCTCCGCCTCGTCCAGATCAACTCGGCATGGAAGAACGGAGATTCTTGCGCGGATTGCGGCAAGTGCTGCACCAAAATCGACTGCCCCCTTCACGAAAAAACGAACGGGCATTGCATGGGTTACGATGCCTTTTACTGGCGCTACTTTAACTGTGGCCGCTATCCTACCAACCAAAAGGAAATTGACTGGTATGCATGCCCGAAATGGATAATGAAACCTTAGCGATGCGATACCAAATAAGATGTCGCATTCCAAGGTTTCAAATCTGAGAAATGCCTCAACCATCTCAAAACGAAATCAACGATCATCGTTTCGCCTTAAAGAACAAAGATAACCGTAACGGAATCAAGCTAATCACGCCACGGATCCTCGGCATTTTTCTTGAAAACACGGATGGAAACGCCTTTACCCCAAAAACCATAGACATAGAGTCTCAGAAAATGATTAAACACCCGTGGGATCGGCCAGAGGAAGTCCGCGATTTTCTCCTTGATGAAGTGAGGGCAAGTAAACTATAAAGATTAGCTTGCGCGGGTCCATTGGGATTTTCATGGCCTATTACTTACCCGATACGGATCCCGACAAAAGGAGCAAAGGATATTTTCATGAAAATTGCTGTAAGCGGCAAGGGGGGGGTGGGTAAAACCACTTTCGCCTCATTCCTGATTAAGGCTCTTTGCGAGGAAGGGAAAAAGGTTCTGGCTATCGACGCCGATCCGGATGCAAACTTGGCACAGGCACTAGGGATCAAGGCGGACCGCCGAATTGTACCCATCGCCGAAATGAAGGAGCTCATCGAAGAGCGCACGGAAACCAAAATCGGAAGCATGGGCTCCTTTTTCAAGCTGAACCCCAAGGTAGATGACTTACCGGATAGGCTGTCCATCAGGGTAAACGGAATCAAACTCATGGTGCTCGGGGGAGTGAAAAAAGGCGGAGGAGGTTGTATCTGCCCGGAGAGCACGCTGTTGAAAAACCTGGTCAGGCACATCGTCTTGGCTCGAAACGAAGTGATCGTGTTGGACATGGAGGCTGGGCTGGAGCACCTAGGAAGAGGAACGGCGATGGCTGTTGACCGGTTGATCGTAGTGGTGGAACCCGGAAGACGCAGCATTGAAACAGCCTATCATATTCAAAAACTAGCCGATGACATCAACCTTAAGAAGCTGAGCCTGGTGGGAAATAAAATCCGATCGGACAAGGATCGGGAGTTTCTTCTCCAAGAGATGTCTGAATTTCATTTTTTGGGTTTCATTCCCTTTGCTCCGGATATTATCGAGGCGGACCTGGAAGGGCTTCCTCCTTTTGTCAAAGACCTTGCAGGTCTCAAGGCGGTCAAGAATATGATCCGAGAACTGGCGGATCATTAAAATATAAAACCGGTGAAACATTTTAGCAGCTTTTTGAAAAATCGCAAGCATCAGGCCGCCGGCTTCAGCGTTTCAAAAAGTGTCATGAGCTTTCTTTCATGTAGGACCCCAAAGCGAAGCACCGGGGTCTTTTGCTAAAATATTACAAACATTTAAATGTGATGGTCTCGTAAAAAGTCGAAATGTTCGCATCTGTCATTTCGACCACAGGGAGAAATCTAGTTTTTTCATAGTGTTATGCTCTCAAGATTTCGCGCTTCGCACGAAATGACATAAAAATGGGACTTTTTACGAAGCCGTCAAATGTGAAAGGAGAAATTCGGTGATGGCAAAAAGAATCATTAACTTCAACCCCGGCCCTGCGGCACTGCCCCTCCCTGTTCTTGATGAAATTAGAGAGGAATTCTTGAATTATCGGGGCACCGGCATGTCCATTCTCGAAATCAGCCACCGCTCCAAGCCCTTTGAAGAAACCCTTAACCAGGCCGTAGAAAGGACCCGGCGGCTTCTCAATCTAGGGGACGAATTCCACGTGGTCTTCGTCCAAGGAGGGGCAAGCCTACAGTTCTGCATGATTCCCATGAATTTTGCTCTTGAAGGAAACCCGATTGATTATATTAATACCGGCACATGGTCCACAAAAGCGATCAAGGAAGCCAAGCATCTCGGAAAGGATGTGCACGTCATCGCTTCTTCCGAAGACAAGAACTTCGCTTACATCCCAAAGACATTTCATGTGGATGAGGACGCCTCTTACCTTCATTTCACCTCCAACAACACGATCAAGGGAACCCAGTGGGCCGAGTTTCCCAAGTCAGGTCCCGTACCTCTTGTGTGCGACATGTCTTCGGACATCATGAGCCGTCCCTTTGACCCAAAGCCCTTCGGCCTGATTTATGCCGGAGCCCAGAAAAACATCGGTCCCGCCGGCTCAGCCATGGTCATAATTAGAAAAGACATGCTCCAAAGGGTGCCTGAAGGCATTCCCAGCATGCTTAAATACACCACTTTTGCTGCGGAAAACTCTCTATACAACACTCCCGCCTGCTTTGTCATCTACACCGTCAGCCTGGTCCTGAAGTGGTTGGAGGAAACCATCGGCGGACTGGAAAAGATGGAAACGATCAACAAGGAAAAAGCGAACATCCTTTATGGGTTCATAGACAGATCAGGCTTCTACCGGGGCACCACGGAAAAAGACAGCCGTTCCTTGATGAATGTAACCTTTAGGCTTCCCACTGAAGAGCTGGAGGCAAAATTCGTCGGCGAGGCTTTAAAAGCCGGACTTGGAGGTCTCAAAGGGCACCGGTCCGTGGGCGGGTGCCGGGCATCCCTCTATAACGCCATTGGCGTAAATGATGTGAAAAGCCTGGTCGAGTTTATGGCCGACTTTCAGAAGAAAGAGGGTTAATTTGAAAAGATCCCGAATTGTCAACATTCTTGCGAGTCAGGAAGTGGGGGCCACGGTCACGGTAGCGGGTTGGCTCAGAACCAAGCGCGAATCTAAAGGCGGATTCTGTTTTATTGAGCTTAATGACGGATCCTGCTTGCGGAATTTACAGGTAATCGCCGAAGAGCGACTATCCAACTACCGTGAAGAGGTGCTTAGGCTTCAGACCGGCAGCGCTCTCCGTGTTTCAGGAACAGTTCTCGAATCTCCGGGAAGAGGTCAGGCTGTGGAGCTCCGCGCGGAAGTTATTGAGCTTCTCGGGGAGACTGATCCGGAAAGCTACCCCCTTCAAAAGAAGCGCCACTCTTTTGAATTCCTCCGCACTATTGCCCATCTCAGACCCAGAACAAACACCTTCGGCGCCGTGGCAAGGGTGAGAAACGCCATAAGCTTTGCCGTCCACCGGTTCTTCCAAGAGCGGGGTTTTATTTACCTCCATACGCCGATCATCACCGGAAGCGATTGCGAAGGGGCCGGAGCCATGTTCAGGGTGACGACGCTGGAGTTGGATCGTGCCCCTCTGTTGGACGGCCATGTGGACTTCTCAATGGATTTTTTTGGAAGCCCTGCCAATCTGACCGTGAGCGGTCAACTGGAAGCCGAGGCTTACGCCCTTGCAATGGGTGACGTATATACGTTTGGTCCAACCTTCAGAGCCGAGAATTCCAATACGCCAAGGCATCTTGCAGAGTTCTGGATGGTTGAGCCTGAGATGGCGTTTTGCGATCTGGACGGCAACGTGGAGCTTGCCACGGATTTTCTGAAGTTCGTCTTTTCTTATGTCCTTGATCAATGCCGGGAAGACATGGAGTTCTTTAAACGCTTCATTGATCCAACATGCGTGGACACACTAGAAAAACTTATCTCCCAGGATTTTGAACGACTCAGCTATACCGAGGCTGTTCAGATTCTGTCCAAGGCTGAAGAATCTTTCGAATTTCCCGTTGACTGGGGTTGCGACATCCAGGCTGAGCACGAGAGGTATCTTTGTGAAAAGGTGTTTCACAGGCCCCTGGTGCTCACCGATTATCCAAAAACGATAAAGCCCTTTTACATGAAAGTGAACCGGGATAAAAAGACTGTTCGGGCTATGGATGTTCTCGTTCCTAAAATCGGTGAAATCATCGGTGGAAGCCAGAGAGAGGATGATTATCAGACTCTCTTGGATAGGATGAATGAACTGGAGATCAACCCTGATGCCTATCGGTGGTATTTGGAACTACGAAAATTCGGTTCAGCCCCCCATTCCGGGTTCGGCCTTGGCTTTGAACGGCTTGTGCAGTTTGTGACTGGTATGTCCAATATCCGCGACGTCATCCCTTTTCCGAGAACCCCCGGAAACATAAGTTTCTAACATACATTACGGAGGATGGTGGGGAGCCCACGGAAGCGAATCAGGATGGAATGGTTTCCGCCTTGTACCATGAACCGTGCACCCTTCCGGTACTTCGATGAACCTTTCCAAAGCCGATCCTAGTGGTAGTCTGTAACGTTCAGGCCTACAATGCAATGCCCCCTAAAAGGACCGTCACACTCTCGAGTAATGTGACGGATCTGGGTGGACATTGTTCTCGTTGGGCAAAAGGTATCCTTCGTGTGGTAGGTCATCCGCATGGTTTCGCCCACCTTGAGTCTCTCCAGAATTTGAGAGGTCTCCTTCACCACAACAAACATGGATTCCGGCTCCGTATTCCAAATACGAAACTGATGAGCGTGTTCGACCCCCTCGACACAGACTTCGACGCTTACCAGTTGATCATATGTCATATGGGTTTCCCCTCTGCTCAGGACTGACTTGCCGCTTCGACAAAATTTCAATGGTAGCTTTAATAATCAGCAAAAAACGTGCCAGGCTGGCCGCCGGCTTTTGCAGTTGATCCGAGCATGTCAACGGCGGCAGGAACTGAAACCATTTTTGAGGCTCTTAAAGATACACTTAGGAAAGATAAACAAAATTCCTGCCTATTTTAATGGATTTTTGGTTCATCAGTGACCATAGTCACCCTGCAGAACCCCTCCGTTAAAAAAAGACCGCGGGAAGTATCCGAATTAATGAACACGGATTTATGTTTCTTTTACCTTGAGGTACGGAGTCAGATGTCTACAAAAAGATATCATTTGCCCTAATCCGTTCACAATCGAGCACACATTATATCATACAAGACATAACTATCTAATATTCCTCTTCTTTGTTGACTTCTCAAAACAGGTGCGCTATCAATATGCTCCGTTGTTCATAAGTCGTCACGTAAAACAATTATACGTCGGAAAGGAGGATAGATATGGATCAATTGCTTCGCATTGATATGGGCGCTCAAGGGGGTCCAAAAGTTACTGTTACAGAACCGGGCGAGTATGAAGGCCTGGGTGGTCGAGCCCTTACCTCCGCTATCATCTCCAAGGAAGTTCCACCTCTGTGTCATCCACTGGGTGCTGACAATAAACTTGTCATTGCCCCTGGTCTCTTGAGCGGAACTGCAGCCGCCATGTCCGGTCGCCTTTCCATTGGCTGCAAGAGCCCGCTTACCGGAGGCATCAAGGAGGCGAATGCAGGCGGCCAGCCTTCCCAGATGATTGCTAGGCTTGGTTACGCCGCTATCGTGCTTGAAGGGAAACCGGAAGATGGATCACTTTACAAGATCTTTATCAACAAAGACGGCGTTAAAATCATTCCGGACGGTAGCCTCAAAATGCTTGGCAACTACGATCTCGTGGACAAATTGAAAGGGGAGTATGGAGACAAGATCGGGGTGATCTCCATCGGTCCCGCCGGAGAAATGAAGATGTCGGCTGCTTCCATCGCCTGCACGGATATGGAAGTCCGTCCAACACGGCACGCTGGCCGTGGAGGTGTGGGCGCCGTCATGGGCGCCAAAGCGGTAAAAGCCATTATCATCGATGACGCGGGGATGAAGATGCGCTCACCCAAAGATTCGAAGGCTTTTCAGGAAGCCAACAAAAAGTGGGTTGAGGGAATCCGCAAACATCCGGTCACTGGACAAGGCCTTCCTACCTATGGAACAAACATCCTCACCAACGTGATCAATGAAGCGGGCGGGTATCCGACCCACAACTTCATGTGGGGTCGTTTTGAGGGATGTACCAAGATAAGTGGGGAAACCCAGGCTGAACTGGAAAATGCAAGAGGCGGCGAAGGATCGGCAACCCACGGCTGCCATCGAGGGTGCATCATTCGATGTTCCGGAACCTTTTACGATAAGGACGGACAATACATCACGAAGCAGCCTGAATATGAAACGGTCTGGTCCCATGGAGGCAATTGCGGCATCGATGATCTCGACGCCATTGCCATGCTGGACCGTCTCGACGATGACTTCGGCTTGGACACTATTGAGATGGGCGCCACGGTTGGAGTAGCGATGGAAGCCGGATTGGCTAAGTTCGGCGACACTCAGGGAGCCATCAATCTGGTTAAAGAAGTTGGGAAAGGAACCCCCTTAGGCCGGATCCTGGGCAACGGAGCCGCGGTGACCGGCAAGGTTTTCGGCATTGAAAGAGTGCCTGTCGTAAAGGGGCAAGCGATGCCGGCCTATGACCCTCGTACTGTCCAAGGCATCGGCGTGACCTATGCTACAAGCACGATGGGCGCAGATCACACCGCCGGATATGCGGTGACCGCCAATATCCTGGGAGTGGGAGGAAAGGTGGATCCCCTCAAACCCGAAGGCCAGGCTGAACTTTCCAGAAACCTCCAAATTGCAACAGCCGCAGTGGATTCGACAGGCATGTGCCTTTTCGTTGCCTTCGCGGTGCTGGATCAACCCGAGACCTTTCAGTCCCTCATCGATATGATAAACAGCTTTTACGGGCTAAAACTTACCGCAGACGATGTCACGGCTCTTGGAAAATCCGTCCTAAAAAATGAGAAAGACTTCAATCTCAGAGCGGGCTTCACCTCAAAGCATGACCGCTTGCCTGAATTCTTTAAGAAGGAGCCTTTGCCGCCTCACGATATCGTTTTCAACGTGTCCGACAAGGATCTCGATTCGGTATTCAACTGGTAGAAAAGACCGGGAGGTCTCCCTGGAGACTTCCCGTTTTTTAAACAGGGCTTCAAACCCTTTGCCATGGCTCCCGATATAGCAAAAGATCACACGAGGACCGCTCCTGAACCGCATCTGGTTTTGCATACAAATTCTGACCTGGCGATAATCTTTCATGATTTGTTCCAGGAAGGGGTTCTCGTTGATGCAAAAGTCGGTACGACCGTTCAGACCTTCCTTTGTGAGGTTCTCGGGCTAACCCCTCAATACGTGGAAGAACGGATTCAGACTATCTTCTTAAACGGGAAAGCCGTAGATGACCCACTCTCCGCCGTCATAGCCGATCATGCCGCGATTGCTTTATCGGCAGCCATGCCCGGACTGCTTGGCGCGACCCTGCGCAAGGGAAGCTACTATGCCGCAATGCGAGGTGAGATCTCCCACGAAGGAGAGAACAATCTTCATCCCCACGAGGGTAAGGTGCTTCTCAAGTTATTCAACCTTATTCCCGGAGAGATAGGTTCTTTTATACTTGGTAGAGGAGTCTGGCTAAAAGGTGATAGTCTAAAAAAGTTCTTAGAGAAACGTTTGCTTCGCCTTTTAGAAGGATGCCTCCGAGCCGACATAGACGGCAAAAGTGTCGATCTAAAAAAGCTCCTTCAACAAGAGTGGCCTGCCGACGCGGCGGTCTTTCTTAGGGTGTGTTTCCTTTAACTACCCGCCCGCCACCGGCGGGAATACTCCTACCCTATCGCCGTCGCCGAGCACCCTGTCTTCCCTTACATTAATGCCGTTGACAAAAATCATCTTCACGGCGTCAAGGGGCACCTTTATCGATTCCAGAAGCTCTTCAACACTCATGCCTCCTCTAATTTCCACAGTGGAAGAATTTTTCCACTGCTCCGGCATGTAGCGGGAAAGGGATGCGTAAAGTCTGAGTTCTATCTTCATTCCGTCTGCAAGGATCGGCGATCATTCCCGGGCAAAGTTATAAAAAGGGCCGACATATGGATGACTTCTTCCAATGAATAGTGTAAATAATGTACTAAATTTTTTATTAAAGGGCAACCCATGGAAGAGGAAGTTATAAAGAACATCCGGAGCAAGTCGAGAGTGATCAGAGACCCGGCAGGCCGGAATGTCGGTATCCTTGAAGAGCGTCACGCCCTTGAGATAGGGCGAATTCACGGCTTGATGCTTCATGAGATCTATATCCTAACTCTCAAACTCGGCATCTGCCCTTACCGTTATGTCAGAAATCGGGAAATACTTTCCCTTGAAGAGTTATTGAGATTGGCTGAGTCGAGGGTTGCCGTTGTAGGGGCAGGAGGTCTTGGGGGAACGGTCCTTTCAATATTAGGCCGGACAGGAATCGGTCATCTCGTGGTGATAGATTTCGATGTGTTTGATGAGAGCAACTTAAACCGCCAGGCTTTTTCCCACTGCGAAAATCTGGGAAAACCCAAAGCGGAGGAAGCTCGTTCCCAGCTTGAACGAATCAACCCCGGAGTGGATGTCTCGGCATACCAAATTCGCCTCAACGCGGAAAACGGGAAGAACCTGCTGAAAGATTGTCAGGTGGTTGTCGACGCTCTGGACAACGTCGAAAGCCGTATAACTCTGATGGAAGCGGCAAAGGCTCTTGGCGTTCCCCTTGTTCACGGCGCTATTGCAGGCTTTGAGGGACAGATTATGAGTTTATTTCCCGGAGATGAAGGTCTCAGCCGAATCTATGGAAAGGCAAAGAAGGGGGAAAACGATTTTACAGGGCCCGAGGCGGTCCTGGGCGTTCCAGGCATTACGGCCGCGGTTATCGCCGCCTTTCAAGCCATGGAAGTGATCAAGATCCTCCTGAAGCGCGGACGTCCTTTTACGAATACCATGGTTTACCTTGACCTTGAAAGAGGGGAAATAAATCAATTCAGATTTGATTAGCGATGCAAGTAATCCGAAGATCTTGTGCAAAAGGAGCCAGAGAAGCATCCGGGCTTGTCGTCATCATTGACGTTTTCAGGGCTTTTTCCTGCGAACCTCTTTTCTTCCATTTCGGCGCGGCCAGGGTCATTTTGGAAGCAGACGCGGCCAGGGCTCTTGCCACGAAAATAAATCACCCTAAAGTCGTGCTTGTCGGCGAAGTGGATGAAGTCCCCCTAGACGGGGCAGATCTGGGGAATTCTCCATCCGAAATCATCCTCAAGGGTGAGCGCCTCTTTAAGGATAAGACCGTCATCCACCGGACAACGGCAGGCGTAACCGGAGCAACGGCTGCTCTCGACCGAACCGACGAGGTAATCCTCGGCAGCTTCATGACGGCCAAAGCCGTGGTAAACTACATAAAGGGTAAAACCCCCTCTCTTGTCACCCTGGTCGCTATGGGAGACAGGGCGGAGCACAAGGCCTTCGAGGACGAGGCTTGTGCAGATTATATAGAGCACCTCCTTACCGGCAAGCCTTACGATCCGGTATCCAGCCTCAGTGGCATAGTGTTCCAGTCAACGGCACAAAAATTTATTACAGGAAGCAAGCCTTACCTTCCGCGAGAAGACCCCATTTTTTGTCTCCAGCGGGATCTTTTTGATTTTGTTCTCGTAGCAAGAAAAGAAGAGCACCTACTGGTGGTTTTTAAAATTGATCAATGCTCATCCAAACGATAGGCTTTGATCTTGGCGAGAAGTTTGGGCCGGCTGACCTCCAAAATTTTGGCAGCTCGGGTGCGGTTTCCGCCCGTGACTTCCAGGGCTTTCCCGATCAGATCCCTTTCAAGACGACTAGAAGCTTTTCGAATGGAAAGGTTGTCTTCAGGCAAGATGGACGGTAGAAAACTCGATTCCGCCGAAATGCGGGATGGGAGGTCCTCGGGCGTAATCCAGCGTCCCGTGGCAATAAGAAGAGCTCTTTCAATGACATTTTCCAGTTCACGGATGTTTCCAGGCCAAGAGTAACCCATGAGAATAGGCATGGATTCGGATGACAGGCCTTCAATATTTTTTTGAAGCTTTTTGTTGAACATTTCTATGAAATAGCCGACTAAAAGCGGAATATCACCCCTCCTTTCCCTGAGAGGAGGCAGATGGATGGTCATAACGTTGATTCGATAAAAAAGATCCTCCCGAAACCGTCCTTCTTGTGTCTCTCGGTTCAAATCCTTTGAGGTAGCCGCAATCACACGCACATCTATCCGCTTGGAGCCCACTCCTCCAAGGGGTGAAATCTCCTCCTCCTGGAGCACCCGCAGAAGTTTGACCTGGAGGGGTAGGGGGAGCTCGCCGATTTCATCGAGGAAAACCGTCCCCCCCTCCGCTTCTTCAAAGCGGCCGGGTTTATCCTTGACCGCATCCGTGAAGGCGCCCCGCTTGTAACCAAATAATTCACTCTCCAGAAGGTTCTCCGGTATCCCTCCGCAGTTGATAGAAACCATGGGTTTACTCCCTCTGCGACCGTTGTTATGGATCGCACGGGCTATGAGGTCTTTGCCTGTTCCGCTTTCTCCTACAATAAGAACTGTGGTCTTGTGATCCGCCACCCTCTTCACAAGCTCGAACACATGACGCATTGCCTCACTTCGGGCGATGATATTCCCAAAGGAGTACCGCTGTTCAATTTTGTCGATCCTCTTCTGAAGACTGATATTTTCCTTTTTGAGGCGTTCCCTCTCCTCGGCTTTTTTTAAAGTAAGCAACACTTCATCTGTTTTAAAAGGCTTGGCGATATAATCGTATGCGCCGATTTTCATAGCTTCTACAGCATCGTCAATATTGCCGTAGGCGGACATCATGATAAAGGTTTTTTCGTGATGCTTTTCCTTGGCTCGTTTAAGAAATGTCATTCCGTCCATTTTCGGCATCTTGAGATCACACAGGACAAAGTCGAATTCACCCAGGTCCATCTTTTTGAGGCCTTCCAGACCCTCTCCGGCGGTTTCAGCTTCATACCCGGCCTTGCTCAACATGACTTGAAGCATGTGACGCATATTTTTCTCATCATCAATCACTAGGACGCGTTTGCCCGACATGCTCTTCACCCCCTGTTGTCTTTCTCTCTATTTGCAGCAAGAGGGATGCTGACAATGATCTCCGTTCCATGGTCCAATTCACTTTCAGCGTTCATGCTTCCCCCGAGACTTTCCACAATTCTGTAAGAGACGGAAAGACCGAGACCCAATCCTCTCCCCGGTTCCTTCGTGGTGTAAAAGGGATCAAAAATGTGTGCCAGCTTGTCCCTCGCAATCCCGGTGCCGTTGTCGGAAAAGGAGATCCGAATGTTTTCGCCCTGGTTTTCGCTTCTGATTGTAAAGACCTTTTCTTTTTTTTCCGTCATTGCCAGAGCATCGGCGGCATTCAGAAGAATGTTGAGAAAAACCTGCTGCAGCCGGTTCGGGCTCGCAAAAACCACGTCATCGTTAGCCTTAAGCTCGATCCTCCTTTGAATGCTTTCCATCATAGGCTGCGGAGCCAGTATGCTCAATGTGTTCTGCAGGGCTTCGTGCACGTTGGTCTTCATCAGTTCCCCTGAAGAAGGCCGCGAGAAATCGAGAAGATCTTTGATGATCTGGCTGATTCTCGTAATTTCCGATTCAATGCGTAATAGGAAATCTTTTTTCTCCTCATCCGCAATATCTCCTCTTTTCAGAAGATCCAGGTACCCGAGGACGATCCCGATGGGATTGCCGATTTCATGGGCAATGCCGGCGGCAAGTCGACCCACGGAAGCCAATTTTTCGGACCGGATGATTTCATCCTGAGCATGTTTTAAATCCTTATTCGCCTTTTCAAGGGACAGGATATGATCCCTTAGTTCTTTCTTGTTTTCCTCCAAGTGTCTCAGCATGTTGTGGAGCGATCTGGAAAGCTCTCCGATCTCATTTCTGGAACCTGCCGTCAGAGCAGGAAGTCTGTCTCCTTCCTTGTAACCCGCCGTGAGATGGAGAAGCTGGTGAATCGGCTTGACTACAATTCTCGACAAAAGCACCAAGCCCACCATCACCAAGACCAGGGTATCAAGGAAGATATAGAAAAGGACAATCCTCTGGGACTTGCGCAGTGTCTCATAAACGGAAACAAGAGAACAACTTAGGTTTACGCCCCCCTCAAGTCGACCTTGAAAAGATAAAGGCGATGAAATCCACAAATTCCTTTTGCTTAACCAGATGACCCCCCAGGTGCTTCCGCTGAGGTGATGAGAAACGATTCTCGTACCCGCAGCCTCCCTTGCGCCTGAAAGCGCCTCCCCTTGTTGGTCCTCGGCAAAACCAACCGAAAGAAGCTTTTCCCCCTCCCGATTAACGATCACCATGTGGGCATAATTTCCCTCGTCCAGCAGGCGAACGAGCGCGGGTTGAAACAGGGGATCCCGGGTTAAATCAGACATTTTGTTTCCAGAGCCGGAAAGATGCTGTCCGACCATCTGCTCAACGGCCTGAATAAGCAGTCGACCTGTCTGGAGCCTGTAGGCGATCAGCTCTCGTTCCGCAAGCTTGATCGTGACCACGTTAATGAGAAGCATGGCCACAAGGATTAAAAAAGTCAGTTGCGCCAGAATTCCGGTTTTTAAGCTGTTCACGGGAATCCTCACGGCCCGCCTCCGGGAGCTCCCAACCGAAAGTACCACTGTGTGAGCTCGCTGCCAAAAAACAAATAAAGCAATGTGCCTAGAGTAAGGAAAGGTCCGAAAGGTATCCTCGTCCTTCCTCCCTGTCGGCTCAGGACAAGCATGGTACCGCCGATGAGACTACCTGCCAGGGAGGAAAGGAGAATGATGAAAAGAAGAGGCTTCCAGCCCATCCAGGCGCCGATCATGGCTAGCATCTTGACGTCTCCCATGCCCATGCCTTCACGGCCTGTTATTTTTTCAAATCCTATCCCCACGAGGAGGAGAAAACCGCCCCCGCCGATGGTTCCAATCAAGGAATCAATCCAGGAAAGGGATGAAAATGGAAGAAGGGAAAAAACAAAACCCATAACGATTCCCGGCAGGGAAAGTACATCGGGAATCATCTTATGATGGAGATCAATGAAAGCGATGCCGAGGAGAGCGGCGCCGAAAAGCAGAAAAAACAAGTATTCCAAGCTTGCCCCGAGCTTTAGAAACAAGGCCAGGCTGAGGGCGCCTGTAATCGCTTCCACCACAGGATACTGCGGGGAAATAGCGTGACGACAGTACCTGCAGCGGCCCAGGAGAAGAAAATAGCTTATCACGGGCAGGTTGTCATAGAATTTGATTCGTTCTCCGCAATTGGGACAGCTTGACGGAGGGTAGACAATCGAGCGGTTAGAAGGAATACGATAGATGCAAACGTTCAAAAAGCTCCCTAGGGCCAGGCCGAAAAGGCCTGCGAAGATCATTCCCACTACCATTTCAAAGAGTATTCCTCTCGCAATATTTTCTCTTTTCCCCACTCCTGAACAGGCACCCTGGGTTAAAGAAGTATTCCAGCTTTTTGAAAGGGACGGAAGCAACCGTCACGGGAAAACCTCCTTTTAGAATCAAAAGATTCCGGGCTTAAAAAATCATCAGCTTTCGTCGGCATCAAAGCCATGGGTAGGCGTTTTGTGAAGTTTTCGAAGGTGGGTTTCATTCTGTTGTATACTTAATCTCCGATAGGGATTGACATGAGACCCGAATTCATGGAATATGCAGTTGTCATGATTATTTCCATCAACCCGGAAAACCCCCAAAAACGGCTTATCCAGAAGGTCTGTAACACGCTGGAACAGGGCGGGGTCATCGCTTACCCTACAGACACCTTCTATGGAATAGGTTGCGACCTAATAAACAAAAAAGGCATTCAGCTTATCCACAAAATAAAAAACCGGCCCCTCAAACAACCCTTCTCTATCCTATGTGACAGCCTCAAGGAGATCAGTCGATACGCTCGCGTTTCCAACTATGCTTACAAAACCATGAAAAGGTGCCTGCCCGGCCCTTACACCTTCGTACTGGAAGCAACCCAACTGGTTCCCAAGATCATGCTGACCAAAAGAAGAACGATCGGGATTCGAGTTCCGGATAACAGAATTTGTCTTGGTATGGTCAAGACGCTCGGTCGTCCTATAATCAGCACCAGTGCCGGGTATGACGATCCCTCTACAATCGAAGAAAATTATACCCCTTATCTTGCTTTGGTGGTCGACGGCGGTATTGTTTACCCTGATCCTTCCAGTGTCATCTCCCTGGTAGAAGATACTCCGGTGGTTATACGCGAGGGAAAAGGCGATGTGAGTCCGTTTCGCTGATTTCATCCCACTATTGAAGAGGCCTTTCCCACCGATACGCAATTCGCAAACCAAGGGCATCTTTCAAGGCCCCATAAACACTCCTGATCGCACCCTCCGCCACAAGATTCCAGAGGCTCACTCTTGCTTTTTTCGGATAGACCAAACTCACTTCACCCTTCATGCCCGCCATTGATTTTGCCAGGTCCACAGCGTCCTGAAAGTTACCAAGTTGATCCACGAGTCCAAGTTCCAAGCTTTGTGATCCTGAAAAAATGCGGCCGTCCGCAATCTCACGCACTTTGTCCATAGAAAGATTTCTGCCCTCCGCCACAGCTTCCACAAACTGATTCTGAATGTCAAAAATCAAAGTCCGGATCATCTCCTGATCCTGCTCCGTCAATTTCCTGTGGGGTGAACCGATATCCTTGAACTGACCGCTTTTGAGGACCTCGATGTCTATACCGATTTTCTCCATCAGTTCCTCAAGGCGAACAAACTCCATAAGGACCCCGATGCTGCCTGTCAGGGTGCCGGGACTGGCAACAATTCTATCTGCTGCCGATGCAATATAATAACCACCGGATGCGGCGACGCTTCCCATAGAGGCGACAATTTTTTTCTTTTCTTTGGTTTTACGGATTTCGCGGTAGATCTCTTGGGAGGGCGCCACACCGCCGCCAGGCGAATTGACTCGCAAGATAATCGCTTTCACGCTACGATCTTTTTTAAACTCGACCAACTGGGAAACCACGACATCCGATTTTGTAATGGTTCCCTCTATGGGGATGACGCCGATCTTATCTTGCCAAGACAATCCTAAAGGAAGCCCTTTTAGGGCCAAAGCCGCTGTTATCACTATACCCAGCACCAGCGCCGCTAAGCCCAGGATGACGACAACAACCAAAACAGTATGTTGCTTTTTTTGCATGGTCTACTCGTAAACCGGCTTTTTCTCCCCGGACGAAACGTCGACAAGGTCTTCCGTCGTCTTATTCTCGGAAGAGCTTTGGGCCTCGCGGCCGAGCATTTCCTTCTTCAGGATCTCTCCCAAATTGGAAGTCGCCCCATTTCGGCCTTCGAGATAGCTTTTGTATATTTCTCTTTCCTCGGTTTCCTCCAATCTCTTGATTGAAAGACCGATTTTCTTATCCCCCCGCGAAACATTAATAACTTTTGCCTGGATCACATCGTCCACATTGAAGCGGCTCAGGGGATTGCCCCCCTTTTCCTTCGAAACCTCAGAGACATGAATCAGGCCCTCAATCCCCTCCTCAAGTTCAACAAATATTCCAAAATCCGTAATGTTCGTAACCCGCCCAGTCACTCGCGTCCCCGGTTTGTACTTATAGGGCGCCTCGTCCCAGGGATCGCTTGCCAGTTGTTTAATCCCAAGAGAAAAACGCTCACTTTCTTTATCGATCTTGAGTACCACGGCCTGGACCACCTGCCCCTTCTTGTAAAGTTCCGAGGGATGTTTGATTCGCCTTGTCCACGAAATATCGGATATGTGCACAAGGCCGTCAATTCCCTCATCAATCCCTATGAAAATACCAAAGTCCGTGATATTCTTGATCCTGCCTTCAATGGTGGTACCCTCCGGATATCGCTCTCCGATGAGGTCCCAAGGGTTTGTCTGGGCCTGCTTGAGGCCTAGTGAAATCCGTTTGTTGGCTGTGTCGATATTCATAACCACAGCCTCTACCTCTGCGCCGACCTTGACAACCTGAGAGGGGTGCCGAATTCTCCTGGTCCAGGACATTTCAGACACATGAATGAGTCCCTCAATCCCTTCTTCAACCTCCACAAAAGCACCATAGTCCGCGAGACTGACCACCCGACCTCTTACCCGCGTGTCCACCGAATATTTTTCATAGGCGTGCAGCCACGGATCCGCTTTAAGCTGCTTTAGACCCAGAGACACCCTCCCAGCGTGCTCATCGTAGTTTAGGACCTTGACCGTGATGGGGTCACCCACCTTGTAAAGCTCGGAGGGGTGTCCGACTCGACCCCAAGACATGTCCGTGATGTGCAAAAGGCCGTCAATCCCCCCCAGATCGACAAAAAGCCCGTATTCCGTGATATTCTTCACAATTCCATCCATGACTGCGCCCACGCTCAGGTTGGCGAGGGTTTTCTCTCTCATAAAAAGCCGTTCCGACTCGAGAATAGCTCTTCTGGATAGAACAATGTTTGATCGACGTTTGTTGTATTTGAGGATTTTGAATTCGTGAACCGTGCCAATAAAGGAGTCAAAGTCCTTAATAGGCTTGAGACTGATCTGGGATCCCGGCAAAAACGCAGGAAGGCCTATGTCTACAGACATTCCCCCCTTGACACGAGCGATGATCTTGCCTTTAATCGAGCCTCCCTTTTCGTAAATATCCTTGATTTCATCCCATATCCTTATCTTGGCGGCCTTTTCTTTGGAAAGGATGATGATGCCTTCGTCGTCCTCTCTTCTTTCCAGAAGAACATCCACCTTGTCACCGACTCTGGCAGTAATCACGCCTTCACCATCGATAAATTCCCCAATAGGGATTTGTCCTTCGGATTTGTAGCCGATATCAATAAGCACGAAATCTTTATCCACATGAACAATTTCACCACGGACCAGGCCGCCTTCCTGGATCGTCTTCAGGCTCTCTTCATAGAGTTCCAGGAAGTTCTTTCCTTCCTTGCCCTCGCTACCGCTCTCGGCTTCCTCCCCTTTTACCTTATCATCCAGACCTCCCTGATCAAGTGCCATAACATCTTCTGTTTTGTCTGATTGTTTGTCCATCAACCTTTAACCCCCCCCTTGTTGTTTTCTCCACCCCCGTCTATCAAGCACCATCCAAATTTTTTATTAATAACAAAAATCGCCCCTAAATTCAATTCTTAACTCACAAATATTTTGACTTCAGATCATCCCTCCCTGATCATTTTGAGCATGATGTCCACGACCTCGTCGGCGTTGAGATAAGTGCTGTCAATTGTTACGGCATCCTCAGCAGGACGCAAAGGAGAAAGAACCCTATTCGTGTCCTGCTGATCCCTTTCAATCAAATCCTTTTTCACATTCTCCAGACAAACCGACTCTCCTCGGATAGTCCTCTCCAGGTATCTCCGCTGCGCTCTCACTTCAAGATCAGCAGTGAGAAAGAACTTGAATTCGGCCTCCGGGAAAACAATGGTGCCCATGTCCCTTCCCTCCGCCACGACCCCTCCCTCACTTCCCAGCCTTCTCTGGATTTTCGTCATGATCTTTCGGACCTCTTTATAGGCGGACAAGGTTGAAGAAAGCCGGTCCATTTCAGGGCTTCTAATTGCCTCGGAGATGTCTTCTCCCGAGAGAAAGAGGCGGTTTTCGCCGTTTTCCGAGCGAAATTGTAGATCCAATCCCATGCACAGCCTCCTCAAAGCTCTTCTGTCTGCTAGGGATCTACCTTCGCGGGCTGCCTGAAGCGCCACAGCGCGGTACATTGCTCCGGTATCAAGATAAAGATACCCAAAACGCTTTGCCAGAATACGGCTTACGGTGCTTTTTCCGGAGCCGGCGGGACCGTCGATTGTGATGATTAATTTCATCCCGGCTTCTTTCTTCGCTTTCATGGATTTACAAAAGCCTTCCTGGGATTCGACGATTCTGCCTTCTATATCAAATTCTTTAAAATTACAAGCATTTCGCTTTGCGTTCCTCCGAAGAGGAGAATTCTTCCATAATCCATTTTCTAATGGATACCTTCTTCGCCTGGTCATACACTTTAGAGCTTGACTTAACACATCGGATTTACTATGGTCCGTCAAATAATCGTTTTTAACGGTCTTCACGTAAAACCATTACTTCGGGGAGAGAAGGCCCATGAACAAGTCCGAATTAATAGAAACCCTTGCTAAATCCGAAAATCTTGCCCTCAAGAAAGCGGAGGAAGTGGTTAACACGGTTTTCGGTGACATGGAAAAAGCCTTGATTAGAGGCGAAAGGGTTGAGATTAGAGGCTTTGGTAGCTTTAAGGTCAAGAAATACGACGGCTATCAAGGCAGAAATCCCAAAACTGGAGATATCATCAACGTGGCTTCAAAAAAACTCCCGTTTTTCAAAGTCGGCAAGGAGCTCAAGGACCGGGTAGATATCTAGGGGTTGACCTTGGTCGTGCTAGGCGGGGAGCTAGCGGTGCCCTGTAACCCGAAATCCGCTTAAGCGGGGTTGAAAATCCTTATTGAGAGCCTTGCTCCGGTTCTGCCCCTAGATGCCTATGATGAAAAGGTGGACCTTGCGTGACAGGCGGTTGTGAACCCCGTCAGGTCCGGGAGGAAGCAGCGGTAAGCAATGCGGTCTGTGTCGTGATGGAAGCTACCTGCTCTCTTGGCGTCAAAGACAGAGTGGTGCGAATTCGAAGAAGGATGCACGGCCAAGGAACATATCCTTCCCTTCACGCTTTAATCATTTTGCCATGATGGGTGAGTCCTCTCCTTATCCCCATGTTAAAAAGCACCAAAGCCATCCACTCCCTGCAAAACCCTTTTAGACCCTCCAGTGAACTTCCTTTTTTACAGTTTCCCGGGCTTTCTCGGGTGAAAGGGCTGAGACACGCTGTTTACACAAGGCACGGGGGGTTCAGCCTGCCTCCCTATGAAAGTCTCAACATCAGTTCCGTTGTGGGAGACAAGGCGCATCGTGTCGCAGAAAATCTGCACACAATTCAACAGTCTTTTGGAGCACCATATGTTCAGGAAATGAATCAGGTTCATGGTGACCACATTCTTGTGCTGGCCCACGAGCAGGGCATAAATTCAGACACCGGTGCACTTCCTGCAGATGCCTTGGTAACGAATGTTCCCGGAGTCGCTCTCATGGTGAAGCAGGCCGACTGCCAGGCCGTCATTATTGTGGACCCGGTGAAAAAAGTTGCCGCAATCGTCCATTGCGGCTGGAGAGGAAACACCGCCAATTTGCCGGGTAAGGTAATAGATAGTATGAAATTCTCCTTTGCTTGCTCTCCTGCAGAAATGAGAGCCGCCATAGGTCCTTCTTTAGGTCCGTGCTGCGCTGAATTTACCTCATATAAAACCTTGTTCCCATCCCACTTCAACCGTTTCATGGTTCGAAGAAACTACTTTGACTTGTGGGAAGTCAGCCGTAGGCAGCTTCTCGAAGCCGGACTGCAAAATGACAAGATTGAGGTTGCCGGAATCTGTACCCGTTGCCGCACCGATGTTTTTTTCTCCTATCGCGCGGAAGGCACGACGGGGAGATTTGCCACCCTGGTCATGCTGGAACCATAAAAAAAACAGCATCACAAAATGCCGTCCTGGGAGGCAAAACTCTTGAGACATGTTCTAATAGTTGACAAAAAAATGAAAAAGCCTATTATGAGTGCGGGTCCATTTTTCACCCGGAGGTAACAGCCATGCCTACCTATGAATTTAGGTGTGAGAAATGTAACGAGAGGTTTACTCTTATTCTATCCATTTTAGAGTATGAAAAGACCAAATTTCGGTGCCCCAAGTGCAAAAGCATCAGAGTCAAACAGGAAATTAGTCCTTTTCAGGTGAAAACATCCAAGAAAAGCTGATAACATGATGGAATGCCCTCATTGTCGCAAGGAAATTATAGGAAAGCCGTGCTCTGCCTGTGGCGCTAATGTGCCCGTGGAAAGCCGTTATTGCATGAATTGTGGAGCTTATCTCACTGAAAAGCAGCGTCCGGATATGGAGCAGGAAGACTCTGTCGAGCTCGAAAATCGAATCCTGTGCCCGGACGGCAACTGCACCGGCATCATTATCGACGGCAAATGCAGCGAGTGCGGCAAACCCTACGTGGAATCTCAAACTGAGCAGTAGGGAGCCGGGCCTTTGTACGAACTAAAAGTTGTCACACATATGGCTGCGGCACACCAACTGAGGGGCTATGAAGGAAAGTGCGAAAACCTTCACGGTCACAACTGGAAGATCGAGGTGCATGTGACAGGGAAAAACCTTGGCCCCAACGGTCTTCTCATAGACTTCAAGAAGATCAAGGAAGCGACAGCCAAGTTACTTGCCGATTTGGATCATACCTTCCTGAACGATCTGAAACAATTCAGTATCGTCAATCCATCATCTGAAAATATCGCCCGTTACATCTATGACTCCCTTAGCCGAGACCTGAACGATGAAACCGTTAAGGTCAGCAAAGTGACTGCTTGGGAATCAGAAACAGCTTGTGCAACCTATCTGGAAGCGTAACACAGGCCGAAACGATTGATCGGACTCATGCGCATCACCGCTTTCATTCCCGCGCGATATAAATCCACCCGTTTTCCGGGAAAACCTCTCCTAACTATTGCCGGGAAGTCGATGATCCGGCATGTTTATGAGCGCGCCTCCTCCTGCCGGGAAATCGGTGAAGTCTATGTGGCTACGGATGATGAGCGAATCTTGCTTGAAGTGCGCAATTTCGGGGGTAAAGCCCTCATGACCGCAAGAGAGCATCATTCGGGATCCGATCGAATCGCAGAAGCCGCCATCAAAATAGGGCTTAAGGACGACGACTTGATCGTCAATATTCAGGGAGACCAGCCCGTCTTCGACCCCTCCTCTATTGAGAGTCTCGTGAGCCCTTTTAAGGAAAAGGGCGAAGTCTTCTCTATGAGCACGTTAAGGTATCGCATCAGAGATAGGGAGGAAATTACTAATCCGAACATCGTAAAGGTCGTGACGGACAAAAACGAATGGGCTCTTTTCTTTTCTCGTTCTCCGATCCCCTACTATCGGGAAGCCGACACTGATCCTGTCTACTATAAACACCTGGGTTTCTATGCCTATCACCTCAGCTTTCTTAAAGCATTTTCGCACATACGTCCCGGAAATCTCGAGGTCGCTGAAAAGCTCGAGCAGTTGCGCGTTCTTGAAAGCGGTTACAAAATCAAGGTAGTGGAAACCCTCTGTGACTCAATTGAAATCGATACTCCCCAGGACAGAGAGAAAGTGGAAAGAATGATCGCCCGGCAGAACACGAAAAATACATGAAGGCCCTCTGGAAACTCAAACCACCCTCTCCAATTGCCTCTGAACTGGCTCGGACGACGGGGCTGTCAACGGTGGAGGCCCAAATCCTTGCAAATCGGGGGCTATCAAACTATGAAACCACCATCGCCTTTCTTTCCCCGAAGCTTGCCAATCTGAACGATCCTCTGACGCTGGAAGACATGGACAATGCTATTGCCCTTGTACTGGAAGCGTTGGAGTGCCGGGAGATTATCACTGTCTATGGTGATTTCGACGCCGACGGGCTCACAGCCACAGCCCTTCTTTACAATTTTTTTTCAAGCTTGGGGGTGCCTATCTCTTATTACATCCCTGATCGTCTCACAGAGGGTTACGGCCTTCATCCTATGGCGCTCAAAAAAATTGCCGCAAAAGGGCCGGGCCTTTTGATCACTGTGGATTGCGGCACGAGCAATCAGGATACGATAGCCCTAGCCCGCGCTTGGGGCCTAAAAGTCTTGGTCACCGATCACCATCAGGTGCCTGAGAATTTCATACCTCGTTGCCCTGTGATCAATCCACACCGGCCGGGTTCCACCTTTGCATTCAAATACCTGGCCGGAGTGGGAGTTGCCTTTTACCTCATTGTTGCCCTGCGGGCCGCCTTGCGGGAAAATGGATGGTTCAAACGGAGATCGGAACCCGACCTGCGAGAGTACCTTGACTTGGTCGCTCTCGGCACCGTAGCCGACATGGTTCCCCTCCTTGATCAAAACCGCATCCTCGTCAAGTCGGGATTGGAGAGAATCCGACAGTCCCGTTGGCCGGGTATTCAAGCTCTCGCAGAGCTCACCGACCTGCATGCGGATGCCGTCTCGACTGACGATCTGGCCTACCGCATGGCGCCGCGCCTAAATGCTTCCGGTAGATTGGGAGAAGCGGAAATCGCCGTCACGGCTCTAACCACCCAGCACCTCGCCTTTGCCAGAGAGCTTGCAGAAAAACTGGAACTTTTGAACGCGGAGCGCCGCCTCATCGAGCAGAAGATCATGGATGAGATCGAAAGAACCATCTTATCCGATTTGAACCTGAAGACAAAAAAAACACTTGTAGTGGCAGGAAAAGGCTGGCACCGGGGTGTTTTGGGAATTCTCGCTTCAAAGCTCACCGATCGGTACCACAGGCCGGCGCTGGTTCTAAACATCGATAATGGAATAGCGGCAGGTTCCGGGAGAAGCATACCCGGATTCAACCTATACAGGGCTCTTACAACTCTGGCGCATCTTTTCGAGAGATATGGCGGCCATGAACACGCAGCCGGCCTTGCCTTGAAGGCTTGCAAGCTTGAATCCCTTGCATCGGAATTCGAAGATCTGGCCCAAAAAGAGATCAAGGAGGACGATCTACACCCTTCCATCGAGATCGACGCGAAGACGTCCCTGCCGGAAATCAATCTTCAAACAACATCCCGGTTGCTCTCCTTTGCCCCCTTCGGTCCGGGAAATCCTGAGCCTCTGTTCTATGCAGGGCCTTGCGAAGTTGTGGATTCGACAGTTCTGAAGGAAAGACACCTTAAATTAAAAGTCCGGCAAAACGGGAAAATTCTGGAGGCTATCGGCTTCGGAATGGCCGGAAATCTGTCTGCTTCCGATACACTGATCAACGTCGTTTTCACTCCTAAAATCGACAGATGGCAGGGCCGCGAGAAGCTTCAGCTCAGGATCATCGACATGGAGCCGGCCGGCCGAACTGATGAAAGGGCCTGCTAGTCCTTGAAGATTCGAGCCGCTACTTCAATGTCCTCGGGACAGAAAACAAAGAGAGATTTTTGATCTCCCGGCATAGCCGATCCGTACACGTAATGGATGTTGATGCCTTCCTTTCCGAACTGTTTCGCCATCTGAGCGAGCATGCCCGGCTTGTTTTCAATCTCGAGCGCAATTACCGGCATGATATCAAAAATGTAGCCTGACTTTGAAAGCAGATCGATGGCCTTGTCCGTGTGGTCCACAAGAAGGCGAATGAGAGCGAAATCGGCTGAATCCTTCTGCATGGAACCGTAAGAGGCGGCAGGGGCGATTCTTTTCAGTGATTTCCCTCGCGCCTTGAAAAGCTCCTTGACATAGGCGGAAGCATCCTGAATGGTCATGGCGTCGATGTTGACGCCCTTTTCCCCCAGGAGAGTCGCCAGTTTGCCGAGTTCGCCCGGTACATTTTCAAGAAAAAGCTGGATTTCAGTTCGGACCATCACTCAACTCCTGCAACATATTTCTCCTTTTTTTGCTTCACTTCGTACCCCTTGAAAAACCTTAGTAACTCCGAGTCGGTGGAAAGCACCAGGGAGGTGCTCTTGTCCATGGTTTCTTTATAAATGTCGAGGGTCTGGAGAAAAGAGTAAAATTCCGGATCTTTCCCCAACGATTGGGCGTAAATGAGGGTGGCCTCGGCATCAGCCTTTCCCTTTATTTCCTGTGCCTTTTTATAGGCGCCGGATTGGATCTCTTTCAAGTCCCGATCCATGTCGCCCTCGATTTTACGGGCTTCCCCTTGTCCTTCGGAACGAAACTTCTCGGCAATCTGCTTGCGCTCTGCGATCATTCTGCCGTAGACCGTTTTCTGAACCTCTTCCACATAATTGAGAAGCTTGAATTTCACATCCACAAGCTCAATGCCGAATTCAAGCAGCTTGGGTTGCGCCTGCTCGAGAATTCCTTTGGTAATATTGCTTCTTCCAAATGTCACCTCACCCAATGGGCTCGTATCCCTCACCATATCCACGCCGACCTCGGTAACGTCGAGTTCCCGGTTGGTCATCCTCACGGTTTCTATGAGGGGATAAGAGGTGACGAAATTGCGCACCGACGAATCGATGATGTCGTCAAGACGGCCCATGGCCCCTGCCATATTGTTCACGGTCTCGAAAAACTTGAGGGGATCCACGATCTTCCAGCGTGCAAAGGAATCCACTACAATGAAGGTTTTGTCCAAGGTGGGTATCTGCCCCGGATCCCCATCCCATGCCTGAAGGTTTTTGGGAAAGTAGTTGGCCTGCTGAATCACCGGGAGCTTGAAGTAAAGGCCGGGCGTCGTTTTGGCGCCCCCCACGGCTCTTCCGAATTGGGTGATGACTACCTGCTCGGTTTCGTCCACCACATAGGCGGCGCTGAAAATCGCAATAGCGAAGATCACGAGAATGATGACCAACCCTCTGGTTTTCACGGTTGTCCTCCTTTGGATCCTCCTAGGCTGAGAAGAGGGAGAAGATTTTTCTGCTCTGCGTCCACGATGTACTTTTCTCCCATTTTCGGCAGAATCTCCCGGATCGCCTCCAGATATAGGCGCCTCCTGGTAATGTCTTCCGCCTTGGCATATTCTTCATAAAGGGCCAGGAACCGCGAAGCGTCTCCTTGCGCCCTGTTCACCCGTTGAAGTCTATACCCTTCCGCCTCACGGATGGTCTTCTCCGCGCTGCCCCTTGCTTGAGGAATCAGTTTGTTGTACGCCTCTCGAGCCTGGTAGATCATCTTCTCTTTTTCCTGAACCGCCTGGTTCACCTCGTTAAACGACGGCTGCACCGCCTCGGGCACGTTCGTCCTCTTCATCTCGATCGTACTGACGCTGATGCCGGTCTCCGCCAGGTCCAGTTCTTTCTGGAGCAGTTCCTGAGCCTGAGCTGCGAACTCCTCCCTCTTGCTGATGATCTCGTTGATGCTGCGGTCTCCGACAACCAATCGCATGGTCGCTTCTGAGAGATCCCGCAGCGTGCCCCGGGGGTCCTTCACCTTGAACAGATAATCATAGGGGTCTCGAACGCGATATTGCACGATCCACGGCACCACCGCAACGTTGAGGTCTCCGGTAAGCATCAAGGATTCACTGAGATACATATCTCCTGTGGCGAAACGAGATCTCACATCCGCCTTGACGGTCCGAAAACCAAACTCCTCCTTGAAAACGAATCTCACCTTCACCTTGGTGGCCTTCTCGATGCCGCTTGGAAATTTGAAATTAAGCCCCGGAGAGGTGGTCCTGTGATAAGCACCGAATCTCTGCACAATGCCGACCTCATCGACTCCTACGGTGTAAAACATGGAAGAACCCAGGTAAAGGAGGATTAAAACGACAAAGATCAGTCCCAGCCCCCCAAACTTTCCTTTTACCCCTTTAATCTTATTGATCACCTCGTTGACCTGCGGAGGGGTCCCTCCCCCTGCCGTTCTTCTCTGCTGCTGGAGTTTATCCCAATCCCATGCCATAAAATCACCTGTGCATAATTTTCTTTATCTGCTAACATATTCGTAAAAAGACCGGCCGTCAAGAAGTATTGAAGGCGTAAGCATGTCGACTCGCGGCAGAAACCACTTTTTGAGCGATGGCTAAAAATACAAATCTTATCCCATTAAAAGATATTCTTGCCGAGCTACTTAAGAGCCCCGATCTTCCCTTCAACCCGGAAGATGGTTTAATTTGGTATGTTTGGGATGAAGTGGTGGGAGAAGCCGCTTCAAGAAACGCTCAGCCTCTCTGGGTCAAGAAGAAACGACTCAGAGTCAAGGTTTCCGATCCCATCTGGCTCCAGGAGTTGTGTCTCAGGGAGGAGGACATGCGCAAAAAGCTGAATCACAAACTAGGCCGAAAGGCGGTTGAGAAAATAGAGTTCAGGTTGAGATCGAGATAGAGAAATCCCCCTGATTCATCAGTGGAGGAAGAATCTTAAGTCCCGCTCTCCCGCCAAGAATCGCCTCGAGGAAAATGAGCTTAGCTTCCTTTTCCAAACCGGGGTAAAGGACCCTCATCCTTTTGGGTTCAAGACCAAAACTACGCAACCGCACCACAAGGTCGGCCAGGCGCACGGCTGGATACGCCATGGCGATGCAACCCCCCGGCTTCATGATCTTGACGGCCGTAGTGAGAATATCGTTCAGGGAAGTCAGAATCTCATGTCTGGCAATGGCTCTCTCCTGATGCGGATTGATTCTTCCGCTCCGAGCAGGGCGATAGGGGGGGTTGCAGACCACCACATCCGCAATGGAAGCAGGAAGAGGCGGATGCTTGATATCGCCGAGAATCACATTCATTTTTTCTTCGAACCCGTTCAGTGCGGCATTCCTGAGGGCTTGATCCGCGAGAGTGGGTTGAATCTCGAGACAAATGACTCGATTAATGGGCCTTGTAAGTAACAACATCAAACCGATGATTCCACATCCTCCACCCAGATCAACGACCCAATTGCCCCGCCGGGTGGTCACGAACTGGGAAAGCAAAATCGAATCCACGGAAAATCTGTATCCCTTGCACGATTGGATGAGCCGGAGACGGCCGTCCATAAAGGCATCCACGGTTTCACAGGCCTTTAAAGGCACGCGATTGGAGTTGCTTGTTTCCATATGCACCAAGGAATTCCGCTTAAGATCTAGCCAAACATATTTGAAATTTCGTAACACTTTTGCTTTTTGAAAACACCTTAAGCACCAAGCATGGAGGTCCCTCTTAAAACCACAAAACGAAGACGCCACACCACACTATGCAGCTTTAGGCAACGGGTGAGGCGGGCGGAGGTCGTCCGAGGTAAGCCCACGAACGCTCAGCCCTCGAAGTTTCCGTGAAGCCCCGCCGCCCGCCTTTGCCACCCCGTGCTTTCAAAGTCCTCCCCGGTTCTCTTCGTTTTGTAGTTTTGAGAGGAACCCCCATGCCCAACAGTGGAATCGAAGAGTTTCAAAAAGCCAAAGTGTTACCAATTTTTTAAGAGATAATATCTCAGATTTAGAAAGTTGGAACCTAAATACCCTAACGGCGCGGTATGTTTTCCCTAGCAGATCGCCCGATCATGTCAAGAGATAATTGGATATGGAAATCGTGTTCTTGACGCCATCCAGCAGTATTGTACGCGTGAACTTTGAGGGAGGATAATTCCGATCATGGAACATGTTTCAAGACAGGATGACAAGACGGAAAACCCGGGAGAGCGGCGGAAGGAGAAATGTTATGAGTCGGAGACGGTCATACAAGGTGGAACACTTCTAACCATGGTGGAAGGGTGCCCGCCCATCCATGACGCGCATCTCATCATCAAAGGAAACAGAATAACCGACATCCGAAGCGGGAACCATCCCGACAACTCGGGTGCCGAATTCATTGACGCGAGAAACGGCCTTATCATGCCCGGTCTGGTCAACGCTCATGGTCATACAGCTATGACCCTTTTTAGAGGATTTGCAGATGATCTTCCTTTGAAGGAATGGCTATTCACAAAAATTTTCCCTGCCGAATCGGCATTCCTCAATCCGAACTCCGTTTATTGGGCTGCGCTTCTCGGGTGTTTGGAGATGATTCGATCAGGCACTACCACCGTTTCCGACGGTTACTTCTACCAAGACGCGACCGTCGAGGCTTTTGAGAAGGCCGGCCTGAGAGCTCTTGTTGCACAGGGAATAATTGATTTTCCAGCCCCCGGCGTGCCCGATCCCGCGGAAAACTTGAAAGCCGGCAGACGATTCATCGACCGATGGATCCGCGTATCGGATCTCATCAGACCCGGTCTTTTCTGCCACAGTCTCACGACATGCTCTGAAAGAACGCTCCAAGAGGCGATGCAAATCAGCCATGATTTCTCCCTTCCTCTTCAGATCCACCTCTCTGAAACAAAAGGCGAAGTGGATGAGGTTCTGCGCAGAACCGGTAAAAGACCTGCATTCTATCTGGACAGCCTCGGACTCCTCTCCGAAAACCTGATCGCCGTCCACGGCGTTCATCTCCAAATTCAAGAAATAGGGCTTATCGGCAGCAGAGGAACAGGAATCGTCCACTGTCCAGAGAGCAATATGAAGCTTGCATCAGGGGTTGCGAAAACCTCGCGCATGATCGAGATGGGGCTGCAGATCGGACTCGGTACAGATGGAGCTGCTTCCAACAACGATCTGGACCTTTTCCGTGAGATGGACACGGCCGCCAAACTCGCTAAGGTTTACAGCCTTAACCCGCTGAGTATGAGTGCCGGTACGGTTCTCAAAATGGCCACCGTCTGGGGAGCGAGAATCCTAGGGCTTGAAAAGGAAATCGGTACCCTGGAGATTGGTAAGAAAGCCGATGTGATCGTGATAGACCTGGGAACCCCTCACCTGACGCCACTCTACAATCCATATTCCTCGCTCGTGTATGCCGCAAGCGGTGACGATGTAAAAGACGTTATCGTAGACGGGAAAATTCTGATGAAGAACAGACAATTGACATGCCTGGATTGTGAGGAGATCATGGCGCGGGTAAAAGAAATCAGCGCCAACATAAGCCTCTAGCTCGCCATCTTGTAGAGTACGGCAGTGAATTGAGCGCTTCACAAGGGGTAGACAAGGGCATTATGATGCTGTATAGGAATAAAAACATTCGGAAGAGCAGCGGCAAGGCATCGTATCTGCTGCGGCCGAATGATCCGCGTTAGCACCAAGGAAAAGATCGTGAAAGCAAAAAAACTTTTCTATATGACGGCGCTTGTACCCCTTCTGATCATTTTCGGCTTCTTTGCATGGTTCTTGACCATCATGTTTGAAGGGGAATCACCTTCACTAATTCTTGAACCAAAGCCGGAGTTTCTCTCGCAGCCTCAGGAATTTAGCCTCAAAATCAGCGATGAGAAAAGAGGATTAAGATTAATCATTGTTTCGGTCAAGCAAAACGGAATGGACATGATCCTTACCCAGGAGGTCTTCCCGTTTGAAGGTCTCCTGAACGCCAAAGGGGTGCACCTATATGAGAAAAAATTCATTCTTGATCCGGCGTCTCTGAAGCTTGCGCAAGGTAGCTTGGATCTCCATGTGCAAGCCCGGGATTACTCAAGAAGAGGCGGAGGAGACGGTAACCTCTCGATGCTGCGCCACACAATTATTCTTGACTCCATTCCTCCCTCCATACGAGCCGTGAGCCGCATGCACAATATCAATGTGGGCGGCAGCGGATTGGTCATATATCAGACCTCTTCAGATACCGCATCGAGCGGTCTTTTTGTAGACGACGTCTTTTATCCCGGTTTCCCCGATTCGAATAACTCCCCGAAAGGCATTCATCATTGTTATTTCGCACTTCCTCACAACACTAATACTCACCCCAAAATCAGACTCTGGGCCAGAGATAAAGCAGGAAATTGCATTGAGACATCCTTTTACTACCACATTCGCAAAAAAACCTTTCGACGTGACAAGATGGAGATTTCGGACCGATTTATTGAAAGCATGCTCCCATACTTCAGCTCTTTCCATCCCATCGATCCCGATGAAAGCAATATCAAAAACTTTATGAAGATCAACAATGTACTTCGCGAGGAGAACGACAAGATCCTTTACGGTCTGAGGCAGAACACCTGTGCCGAAAGGCTATGGGAGGGACCATGGCTGAGGCAGAAGAATTCCGCCACCAGGGCTCAATTCGCAGATCATCGCCTCTACTATTACAAAGGCGAAAAGGTGGATGAAAAATTCCACCTTGGCGTAGACTTGGCTTCCCTTGCCAACTCCATCGTGGAAGCATCCAACCACGGCCGCGTGATTTATGCCGATCGCCTTGGAATTTACGGTTTGACCGTCGTTCTCGACCACGGCCAAGGGCTCAGTTCCGTTTACGGGCATTTAAGCAGAATCGATGTAACCTTGGGCCAGGAGGTTAAAAAAGGCGCACCCCTGGGTTTAACAGGTCAAACAGGCCTTGCAGGAGGCGACCACCTCCATTTTTCCATCATGGTCAACGGTGTTTACGTGAACCCGATCGAATGGTGGGACAATAACTGGATCGAGGACAATATAAACAAGAAATTCGCGCTCGTTAAATAATGACAAATTAAGCTAAGATCGGGGGCTGTCTCTCCACCTTTCGCCGAATGGCCTCAGCCGTCTCCTTGGTGAAGGCAGCAAGAGCTTTCATTTTGTCCTCATCAAGGCTTGTCTTGAATCCCACGGCCCAGATCGCCGACATGGCGTGTCCAACCCCTAAAATGGGGGCGGCTACGGCCCTTACGCCGAGGATGTACTCTTCATCGTCCGTAGCAAACCCTTTAGCTTTTACCGATCCTATTTCTTCAATATACCGATCTACATCGGTGATCGAGTTTTCCGTATACCTGGTAAGTCCTTTTGAACCAATGACTCTTAAGGCTTGATTTTCATCCATCATGGCCAAAAAGACTTTGCCCGCAGCTCCAGCAAAAAGGGGAATCGTTGTGCCGATCGGTGACGTGATTTTCAGTTCCGTTCTCGGTTCGACAATTTCAAGTATGGTTACATGATCCGAATTCAGGAGGCCTAAAAATACGGAAGTCTGTGTCCTTTCCATCAATTCTTCCATGAAAGGCCTGGCAAGATCCTTGAGTTCAATCTGGGAATAGGCCGTCTTGCCCAGCTCGAACAAGGTGAAACCCAGGGTATATCGTTTTGTTAGAGGATCCCGACCCACAGCGCCGACCTCCTCAAGCGCAGAGGTCATACCGTGTACAGTGCTTTTTGCAATACCCAGCTCACGGGCAATTTCACTGATTCCGATACCCTCTTTAATTGAAGCGATCAGTTTCAGAATCTCAAAGGCTTTGATCACAGAAGGTGCATAATATCCCTTTGCCATTGTTCACCATACTGAACTTTTGATTTAATGTACAGCTTCTTTACATCCTTTGTCAAGAACCATATTTTCATAGTCAGCAATTTCTAACATCCAAGTTTAACACACTTTATCCATAAAATAAATTCTTCGACATCTCCTGCTTTTCTCCTTGACAAACCCATAGTTTCTGATATTATCATAAATTATGTTCATCGGAATGAACTATCGTACTAAAGATTAATCGATCAGTGAATAGGGTTCTATTGCCCGGTCAACTTCGAATCTCTGGGTCCCCCCAGGAATAAGAAAGGAGATGCTTATGACACCTGAAAAAGACGGCATTTCAACCGCAGAAAGCCTACGCTCAACCAGGACATACGGCAAGATCCGGTGTCACAATCCCACATGCATGGAAAGGCTTGAGCCCAAAAAGGGCGATAAAACGATTAAATGTCCGACCTGCGGAATGGAATTTCGCCTGGCATGGGTCAAGGATGGATTCCCCAGAATCCGCGGTCCGGTCTGGGAAACAAACCGAAAAATCGCTGAAGAGGAACTTTCCAGAAAGCTCAAGCAGAAGGAGGGGAAATAACATGTCTTTAGACAGAAAGATTGCTTACATTGATCTCAGTACAGGAGACATCCAGACGAAAGCCATCCCTCTCGAGGTTCGAAGGAAATTCCTCGGAGGCAGAGGGCTGGATGCGTACCTTCTTTACAATCACACCACGCAGGGATGCGATCCCATCGGCCCGGATAACGCCCTCATGGTGAGCGGTGGGTTTCTTTGCGCCACATGCGCTTCGGCCACCTCCAGAACCCATGTGATGGCCAAATCCCCTCTAACAGGTTTATTGGGAAGCGCCAACATGGGCGGGTTCTTTTCCCCTGAAATGGCTTGGGCGGGATTTCATCACCTGGTGATTAAAGGCAAGGCCGAACACCCCGTTTACATTTATATCCACAACGGGGAAATCGAAATACGAGATGCCCGCGACCTGTGGGGCCTGAGCGTTACCGAAGCTCAGTGGGCCATCCGCGACAAGCTCGGCGACCAGGAAGTCAAAAGCATGGTTTGCGGACCGGCCGGTGAGAACCTTGTCCGATACGCCAACGTCATGACGGGAATTAAAAATGCAGGTGGAAGAACGGGTATGGGTTGCGTAATGGGCTCTAAGAACCTCAAAGCTGTGGCCGTGAGAGGAACCATGGATATTCCCATTGCACACCCCAAAGAAGCCCTGGAATTCAACAAGCGATTCATCGACCAGATCGTGAGCGCGAAGGTGAACCAAACCCAGGGAACCCTTGGAACCCCTTTTATCTGGGGCGCAACCAATTCCTGGGGTGGAATCAGAACCAGGAATTTCCAGTACAACCAGTGCGAGTATGCGGACGATATCGAACCGGAGCGCCTCGACGAAATCGCAACGGAGACTATGGGCCCCTACCATATGACCGGCTGTTTCGGTTGCCAGGTGCACTGCCGTGCCCAATACAAGATCCCTGATGGCCCCTATGCCGGGAGGTATGACGAAGGACCGGAGTACACCTCCCAGGGCGCCTTCTGCGGAGAGACTGACACGCCGAGAGCCACTACCCTTCTTACGGCAAACCATCTGGTGGATCAGTACGGGGTGGACAACCTTGAAATCGGAAGCCTTATTTCCTGGGCTATGGAACTCTATGAGCTGGGAATTATCACAAGCAAAGACACCGACGGCGTAGACCTCAGGTTCGGTAATGACGAAGCGGTCATTGAGATGATCGACCGCATCTGCCAAAGAAAGGGATGGCTTGCCGACGCGCTGGCCGACGGCGGCGTTGCGGCGTCCAAAAAAATCGGCAAGGACTCCTTCAGCTATCTGATCCAGGTCAAAGGCATGAGCAACCTTCACTCCGATGAGCGGGCCACGCCGGCCCTTGCGCTTAACATCGCTACATCCTCAAGAGGATCAGACCATCTGCGAAGCCGGCCTGCGATCGACCTGTACCACCTCCCTGAACCGGTCATGCGAAGGATTTACAGCAGCCCGGTCCCCTACGACGGCCCCCTGAGTTCCGAGCACACGGAATACATCGGTAAAGCATGGCAAGTTTTCTGGCATGAAAATTGTTACATGGCTGTGGACTGTCTGGGCATTTGCAAATACCACACCACTTTTCTGGGCGCCACCCTCCCCAACTTTGAAGATTGGGCCAAGGTGATTTACTACAATACGGGCCTCGAATTCACTCCTCAGGAAATCTGGGGGGTCGCCGAAAGATGCAACAACCTGGAACGACTTTTCAACCTGAGGGAAGGTCTAACAAAAGATGATCCTGAAAAGGGTGATGTGCTCAACCACCGTTATCACGACGAACCCGCAAGGCGCGGGGCGTTGGACGTTATCGGTCGAGTCATCGAAAAGGACAAGTTCATAAAGATGCGATCTGAACTGTACGAGCACAAGGGCTGGAATGAGGACGGTCTCCCCACACCCGAAACCCTTAAGAGACTGGGCATCGACGCTGAACCGTCCCACCTGGTGTAATTTTCGGATGAGGAGGAAACGTAATGGCTAAAGCGCTTTATATCGATTATCAGAAATGTACGGGCTGCAGACTTTGTGAGCTTGTTTGCTCCGTATTCCACGACGGCATTTCCAATCCGGCAAGAAGCCGGATCCGGGTTATAAAATGGGAGGCCGAAGGGCTTTATATACCCATGTCGTGTCAGCAATGCCAGGATGCACCATGCATGAATGTGTGCCCGGTTAAGGCGATCTACATGGATCATGATCTGGAAAGAATCGTGGTCGACTACGACAAGTGCATCGGCTGCCGCTCCTGCGTGGCCGTGTGCCCCTTCGGTGCTATGAACTTCAACGTTTATGACAGGAAAGTCTTCAAGTGCGACTTCTGCGACGGTGAGCCTCAGTGCGTTCGTTTTTGCGACGAAAAGGCCGTGGATTATGTGGAAGTCGACGATGTAAGCATCCTGAAGAAGAGGAATGCGGCCCTGAGGGTATCCCGTGCCGGCAAAGAGGCTTCCACCCTCATGGCGCAGATCTAGCGCCTGATCACCCTTTCAGCAGAGGTTTCCGGTAGCAGCCGGAAACCTTTTTTCTTATCCCATATCGGCTTTTTGAAACTGTCGCAAACATCAAGCATTAAGGTCGAAAACTACGGTTTTCAAAAAGCTTAAATGTTTTCTTTTGTTGGGTTGATGCAATGGAGATCAGCAAGGTCGAACTTCTTTCCGTAGGTATTGATGTGGGCAGTGCGACCAGCCATCTGGTGTTCTCCAATCTGGTCCTCGTAAGAGACCAGTTGTCTCCTACACTGCGCTTCAATATCCAGGAAAGAAAAATCATCTATAAAGGAATGATCATCCCCACGCCTTTTTTGGGAGACAAGACCATCGACATTAACGCACTGACCGAATTTTTCAAAAGCGAATACAAGCGAGCCGGCATCGACCCCGACCGTATTCAAACAGGCGCAGTGATCATTACCGGAGAGTCGGCCAAGAAACAGAACGCAGCCCAAATAGCAGAAGCCCTCTCCAAGGAGGCTGGAAAATTCGTTGCCTCCACGGCAGGGCCAAACTTCGAAAGTCTTCTTGCCGCCATGGGCTCGGGAGCAACAGCCAGATCCAAGGATTTTGGCAAAACCGTATTGTCCTGCGACATCGGGGGCGGAACATCCAATCTGGCCGTCTCAAAAAACGGGCAGGTTCTCTCAACAAGTTGTATCGCCGTGGGCGGAAGATTGCTTGGCCTGGATTCCGAGATAAGGATCCGGCAGCTTGCCGACCCCGCTCTAAAAGTCATGCGCCATATCGGTCTGGATTACCGACTTGGAGATCAAATCCCCAAAGACGATATTGGAAAAATAGCTTCCAAAATGGCGGAAGTGCTCATTGAGGTAATGATGGGGCCTGCAAGGTCTTCCTTGGCCAAGCAGCTCATGGTTACCGGTGATCTGGATTTTTCTGTCCCCATCGATGAATATATGTTTTCAGGAGGAGTGGCAGAGATTATCTACGATCAAAAAGGCCGTTACAATGATATCGGAAGCATTCTTGCAAAAAAGATCCGCTTTTTGATTCCTCAACTCAAGTCTCCAGTCGTCGAGCCGGCCAACAAAATCAGAGCCACAGTTATCGGCGCAGGGGCTTACTCCCTTTCCGTTTCAGGCTCATCGGGATTTATGGATGAGAAGCTCATCCTTCCCCTCAGGAATATCCCTGTTCTAAGGGTAGATGTGGAACATGCCAAACTGAGTTTGGAGCATGTAATTTCAAAGACGAGACTAGCTTTTCAAAGACACGATTTGGTGGAAGGTCAAGAAATAGTCGCTTTGTACTTCAAGGACCCCGTTCGGATCAATTATCCTGTGCTGGAGTTGTTCGCCAAGGCCGTGGAAACCGCCCTCCCAAACTCAATCGCGAAGGGTATGCCGATTATCCTCATTTTTGAAAAGGACGTCGCTTGTAGTGTAGGGAATGTTATCCGGCGGGAAACAGCCCTTCAAACCAACCTCTTGTCCCTTGATGAGTTGTCCCTGAATGATGGGGATTGGATTGACATCAGTGAGCCGTTGCTCCATAGACAGGTCTTTCCGGTTACGGTGAAGTCCCTCGTTTTCCCGGCGAATTGAACCTCTCTCCAAAGCATTTTGAAATATTTTACTATTGTGCGATACAGGAAAAAACGTAACAATTTAGCTGTTTGAAATGCTGAAGTCGGCAGCTGTGAGCATGGGGGTCCCTCTTAAAACTCAAAAACGAAGAAGCCACATC
>JAFGDM010000094.1 GCA_016932115.1 Deltaproteobacteria bacterium
GATGTGGCTTCTTCGTTTTTGAGTTTTAAGAGGGACCCCCATGCTCACAGCTGCCGACTTCAGCATTTCAAACAGCTAAATTGTTACCCATTGTTGACTTTCAAAGGTCCGGACAATAAACTGGTTTTCAGCGGCATTTTTTCCCTTACCGTTTGGGAGGGCGTCGAAATTGTGATTGAAAATCCGTGGAGGTGAAGCACCTGTCTCGAAAGAATCTTGTTTTTGCCTCGATTGCATTAGGGTTTCTCATTACTGTTTTTCTATCCCTGGGTCTGGGGCTTTTTCTCATCACTCCGGCGAACAAGGCCGGAAAAGAACAGGTCTTCGTCATCCAGACCGGACATTCGCTGAGAGAAATTGCTGAGGATCTTGAAAATAAAGAGTTGGTGAGAAGCAAAACGCTTTTTGTGCTTTGGGCGAGAATCAAGGGCTACAGCAAGCGAATCAGGTCGGGAGAATACCTCTTGAACTCAGCCATGGGGCCCGCGGAAATCCTTGAAAAGATCAGGCTGGGTAAAGTGTTGACCTATAGCGTCACAATTCCCGAGGGCGCTACGCGGCATCAGATTGCTGATTTGCTTCACGAAAATGAACTGGCGCACAGAAACATTTTTTTATCTCTCACAGAGGATCCGGAGATCCTGAAAAAACACAATATTTTTGGGCTGAGCCTGGAAGGCTATCTTTTTCCCGACACCTACCAATTCGAGCGTGGCATCTCTCCCTCTCTGATTATTGAAACCATGGTGAGGCGTTTCAGGCAGATGACCGATCCGCTGAAAGCTCAAGCAAGGGAAGCAGGAATGAGCATGGAGGAGATTTTGATTCTTGCTTCAATTGTGGAAAAGGAGACAGGCCGTCCTGACGAGAGGGCTCTCATCGCTTCTGTTTTCCTGAATCGTTTGAAACTGGGTATGCGGCTTCAAAGCGACCCCACCGTGATTTACGGAATGGAGAGGTTTGATGGCAAGCTCAGAAAAAAAGATCTCATGGAGAAAACCCCTTATAACACCTATGTTATCCGCGGTCTGACGCCGGGCCCCATATGTAATCCCGGACTTGAATCCATCAAAGCCGTGATTTTTCCTGCAACGACGGATTATCTTTACTTTGTTTCAAAAAATGACGGCTCTCACCAATTCTCCACAACCCTCTCCGAGCACAACTGCGCGGTGGACAAGTATCAGAAGTGAAAAAGAGGAAAAACTCTTGACATCATTTTTTGTATACCGTATACGGAAAATGTATCTATAAATGCAATATTGCTACACTCGGAAAAACTCTTTCGCTTTCATGTCCCGTTAGAAATAGCAAAACGTTCTCTTCTTATATCATTGTAGCTTCTTCGTTGTTGAGTTTTAAGAGAGACCCCCATACTCGGGGCCGCCGGCTTCAGCATTTCAAACAGCTAAATTGTTACCCTTTTTCTAATTCGGAGGCGCCCGCCCATGGAACTTTTCAAGAACATCACCGTGCTGTCCTTGGAACAGGCCACCGTTTTGCCTTATCTCACCTTTCGTTTAGCTCAGGACGGCATGCAGGTCTACCGAATGGAACATCCTGTTTACGGCGATCCCAACCGTTTCGTAGGAGAGAATGTGCTTGGAGAGGAACGGATGAATGCCTATTATCTGTGCATTAATGCCGGGAAAAAGGCTCTCACCCTGGATCTTGCCGATCCAGAAGGACGTAAGATTTTTTATGGCATGGTGGAGAATCTCAAGGTCGACGTTTTCGCGACCAATCAGTTGCCCAGGAACTACAAGAAACTGGGCATTGATTACGAAACCATGAGAAGCATAAAACAGAACATTATTTGGCTTGGACTCACCGGTTTTGGGCCTGGGATCAACGAGGCGGCTTACGACCCGATTCTTCAGGCCCGATCCGGCCTCATGGAATTGACCGGTGAAAGTGACGGCGATCCCCAGGTTCTGGGTATCCCGTTGCCGGACATGGGTACCAGTGTCCATGGATATGGGGAAATTATGAAGGCTCTCTTCAAACGTGAGGCCACGGGCGAGGGTTCCTGCATAAATATCTCGATGTTCGAATCTTCGGTTTCATGGCTCACAGTTCCCATCACCATGACCAAAAATTTTAATAAAAGGATTATCAGGAGAGGCAACACACACGAATTCTTCTGCCCCGTGTCGGTTTACAGGACCAGAGACGGGTTTGTGTACCTTGCCGTAGGCAATGATCGCCAGTGGAACAGCATGGTCTCCCAGACCATGTTCAAGTCTCTGAACAAGCCGGAATATGAGAAGAACGAAGGGCGAATCAAAGATGTGACAAATCTCAATAACGCCATCAATGCCATTACGGAAAAGCGAACCACCGATGAGTTGATGGTCCTATTCCAGTCCATCACCGTTCCTATCAGCAAAATACAAAGCCTGCCTGAAGTGATAGACGATCCTCTTGTGGAGAAAAAGCTGCTCCACGCCTCGGATGAGAAGTCGGGAATTAAGCTTGCCCTGGCCCCTCCGCCCTTGTGGAGCGCATACCTGGAGGAGGTAAAAGGAGAGCTTTCTTTTCCGCCAAGGTTCGGTGAACACAATCAGGAAGTGTACGGTAAAATTCTTGGGTATTCGGAAGGGGCGCTTGCCGCTCTGAAAGACAGGAAAGTCATCTGACCCGAACACTCAAACCCTCAAGACTCCTTTGGATTTTGATATTGGTTGTGGCTGTATGATGGAAGGAAAGGAAGGACATTTGCAAAACTGGGGTTCGGGGAGTATTCCCGAAAGGAAATCCTTGGGCCAACATGTCTTTGAACATCTCAGGGAGGCCATTATCCGCGGTGAAATGGCTCCCGGTGACCGCTTGGTGGAAAGCCGCCTTGCAGGCGCCCTGGATATAAGCCGTACGCCGGTGAGGGAGGCGATTCACAAGCTTGAAAGGGAAGGACTCCTGGAAAAACTGCCCAGGGGTGGATTTGCGGTTGTAAATCTTACACGAGAAGATATTGAAGAAACCTTCGGCATTCGGTGCGTGCTTGAGAGTTATGCCGCGAGGTTGGCCGCTGCCAACTGCCGTGAAGAGGAGCTATTGCCGTTGGAGGAGAAAATCAGGGAGTTTCAGCAGTGCCTGGATCAGGGCCTCCTGGAGGATCTGCCTGGGATCAATACCCAGTTTCACGGCCTCTTTTATGCCCTGAGCAAGAGCCCCAGGTTGATCAAAATGATCAATGATCTTAAAGATAAAATCCACCGTTTCAGAAAGATCCTCCTGAAAACGGAGAAATGGGCGGAAACCAGCAATAGGGATCACCGAAAGATGCTGGAAGCAATTCGAAGAAGGGACACGGAACAAGTAGAAAGGGTTGTCAAAGAGCATATCCTCAGGGGCGAGAGGATGGTTTTGCGCGCGCTGGAAGGAAAGATGGATGGCGGAAACTAGTTAGCTTAGCTCACCATAGGAATGAGGGTAAAACGAAGGAGCATTGAAGATACCATGTCGGAAAGAAGAATCAGAGTTTTGCTGGCAAAGCCGGGTTTGGACGGGCATGACAGGGGTGCCAAAGTGGTCGCTCATGCCCTCAAAGAAGCGGGCATGGAGGTGATCTATACCGGCCTTCATCAAACCGTGCCGAGCATTGTCAAACAGGCGATGCAGGAAGGCGTAGATGTGATCGGCCTCTCCATCATGTCCGGAGCTCATGTTCCTATTTGCAGAAAACTCATGAGCATGGTCAAAAAGGAGGGGATCGGAGATGTGCTTGTACTGGTGGGCGGGGTGATTCCCAACAAGGACATCCCCATTCTCAATGACCTGGGAGTCAAGGGAACCTTCCCCGGCGGCACCCGTTTCGAGGAGATCACCGCGTTTATTAAGGAGAACGTGAGACATTGATCATTGGTCACTGATTAATGATCATTGATCAATGGAAAGGGGTTTTTTATGGGAGTAGCGACCTACATAAAGGATGAGAAGGATGCCATAAAGGAGGTGATCCTTCAGTCGGGCATCAAGGTCAAACCCGTATATACGCCTGAGGATCTTGAAAGAGTGGGTTTCAATTACCGTGAAGATCTCGGCGACCCCGGCGAGTTTCCTTTTACCCGAAGCATTCATCCGCTCGGATACCGAAGCCGCAACTGGACCACAAGACAGTACACCGGTTTCGGCACACCGGAACAGACAAATGAGCGATTTAAGCTCATGATATCCCATGGTCAGACGGGACTGAACGTTGCCTTTGATCTGCCCACTCAGATGGGTTACGACTCCGACGACGCAATGGCCGAGGGGGAAGTAGGCCGTGTCGGCATGGCTGTGGACTCCCTAAGGGATTTCGAGATTGCTTTTAGAGACATCAGGCTCAACAAGATCGGTTCAGGACTGACGATCAATGCCGTGGCTTCCATCATGCTTGCCATGTATCAGTCCGTAGCGGAGAAGTTCGGGTACAGGAAGGAAGAAATCTCCGCCACACCCCAGAACGACATCCTCAAGGAGATGGTGGGAAGAGGAGCCTGGATCTACCCCGTCCAAGCGGCCGTCCGTCTCATCGGAGACACCATTGAGTATTCCATGAGGGCGCTGCCGCGGTGCAGCCCCGTTTCGGTGTGCGGCTACCATATCCGGGAGTCCGGGTGCACGCCGGTCCAGGAAATCTCTTATGCCTTTGAGATCGCCTTCGCCTATATCGATGAGGTGGTCAGAAGGGGGTATGAGGCAAAGGATTTTGTCGGAGGGTTCACGTTCAACCTAAACATCTTCGGAAACCTCTGGGAGACGGTGGCCAAGTTCAGGGCTGCAAGAAAGCTGTGGGCAAAACTTCTCAGGGAACGCTACGGTGTACAGGACAAGAAGGCTCTTTTTCTTCGGGGAATCTTCGGAGGCGGCGGCTCGGGTATGACCAAGCAGCAACCTGAGAACAATATCATGCGGGGCGCCTATTATGCCCTGGCGGCGGCCCTTTCAGGAGGACAGACGACAGCCCTGTGTTCGTTCGACGAAGCGTATACGATCCCGACGGAAAGAGCGGCTCTTCTTTCTCTAAGAACCTTTCAGATTCTCATGGACGAGATCGGCCTGAGAGATACGATCGATCCTCTGGCCGGCTCCTACTTTATGGAAACCCTGACTAAGGAAATGGAAGAAAAGATTCTGGAGGAGATGGAGAAAGTCGAGAAGATCGGTGGAATGGTCGAAGCTGTAGCCTCGGGCTATGTTCAGAGAGAAGTGTCCAAACAGGCTTACGAGTATGAGAAAAAACTCCAGGAAGGGAAGGTTATAAAGGTAGGGGTCAACAAATATACAGAAGGCGTGGACATGGAAGTGGAGCTCCATGAGTACAACGAGGCTTGGGCCCGGCAGCAGATTGATCGGCTCAAGGAATTGAAAAAAACACGAGATGGACAGTCGGTCAAGGGGTCTTTGAAGGCCCTGGAAAGGGCGGCCAAAGAAAAAAAGAACGTCATGCCTTTGCTGGTGGATTGTTGCAAAGATTATACGACTGTAGGGGAAATGGCGAACGTCTTCAGGGACGTATTCGGCGAACACAAAGAACCCAGTATCTTCTAGTCGTTACAAGACAAGAAAGGAGGTGAAGGGGGAGAACCAACGGATAGAAGCGGAAGCACACTTTTTCTTGAACCAATAAAGGAGGTGTTAAGATGAAACGAAGGATCGCGTTCTTGACAACCGGAATCTTTGTCGTTGCGGTATTCGGCTTTGCCTTGCTGCCGGAAATCGCCGTTGCTCAGACCATCAAGCTCACCTACGCCAACTTCCCGCCTGCGCCCACCTTCCCTTGCGTCCAGATGGAACGGTGGAAAACCGAAGTGGAGAAACGCACGGCCGGGAAGGTTTCCGTCCAAACCTTCCCCGGCAGTACGCTCCTTGACGCCAAAAACATGATGGACGGTGTCATTGCAGGCCAGGCTGATATAGGCAACCTATGCATGGCCTATCAGCCGGGTCGCTTCATGGTTACCAACGCAACGGCCCTGCCGCTGGGGTTTCCTGATGCCACGGTGGCAAGTCTCGTCCTGTGGGATCTCTACAACAAGTACAAACCGGAAGAATTCGCAAAGGTCAAAGTTCTGGCCATGTTCGCCTGCGCACCTGCCAACATTTATGCCAAAGTTCCGGTGAAGACTCTATCTGATCTGAAGGGAGTGCGACTAAGGGCTTCCGGGCATGTGGCCGAGCTTGTGACCCTCTTGGGAGGGACTCCGGTGGGAATGCCCCAATCGGAAACGCCTGAAGCGCTGCAAAAGGGTGTTGTTATGGGTGCCGTCTCTTCGCTCGAAACGCTGATGGATTTTAAGTATGCGGAGCTTTGTAAATACGCCACCATAATTGATGGACCGATTTATCCCTTTGCGGTCGTTATGAACTGGAATTCCTGGAACAAACTGCCTCAAGACGTTCAAAAAATAATGGACGATATGGGGCCGGAGCAAAGCAGGTGGACCGGGGAGTATATGGATAACCACGTTAAGGAGTCGATCGCCTGGTCTAAAAAGAACCATAATTTAGAGATCTTTGAGTTTTCCAAGGATGATAGGGCCAAGGCGGACGAGCTTGTTAAACCCATGATAGGCAAATGGCTCGAGGAAGCAAAGGCAAAAGGCTTGCCGGCCGAAGCAATTCTCGCCGACATGAGGGCCTTTGGCAAGAAGTACTCCAAGTAAACCGCACAAGCTCCACCTTAAACCTTCCGCCTCAGGCGGAGGGGAGGGTGGAGATGAGGATTTCAAATGAATTTTCTGGAGCGAGTCAGCGCGTTTCTGAATCGCCTAATGGTCGTGATTGCAGGTGTTTTTATGGTAGCTATGGTCCTTCTCACTTGCTCGGACATTTTTTTTCGCCTTGTATGGGTGCCTATTCGCGGCAGTGTCGAGCTAGTGGGGTATTTCACCGCGGTGGTGACCGCTTTCGCCCTAGGTTATACCCAAATGAGGAAAGGCCACACCTCGGTCGATGTGGTTGTGGACCTCTTTCCGGCAAAACTGAAACGGTTCCTGTGCATGCTCAATAGCTTGATATGCACGGCATTCTTTGCTGTCGTGTCCTGGCGTATCGCCGTGTGGTCGCAGACTATCCGGCAGGTGGGAGAAGTGAGCGAGACCCTGCGGATCGCGTTTTATCCTTTTTCTTATGGGGTGGCTCTGGGTTGTGCCGTTCTTTCTCTTGTTTTTCTTACAGAGTTTTTGAAATCTTTTATGCCTTTTGAGGAGGACGAACCGTGAGCTTTGAGTGGATAGGCATCATAGGGATCATCGTCCTTCTCCTCGTCCTGTTTTTATTTGGAATGCCGGTGGGTTTTGCGATGGCCATCGTCGGGTTCTGCGGCTTCTGGTATACCGTTTCCTTCAGCGCAGCCATCGGCATGGTGGGAGGAGACATCTGGTCAAATTTTTCCGCCTACGGTCTGACCGTTGTGCCGCTCTTTATCTTTATGGGCTACCTGGCCTTTAACTCCGGCATTGCCGAGAGGTTGTACACCGCCGCCTACAAGTGGGTCGGCCACTGGCCGGGAGGCCTGGCTGTAGCCACCATCGGTGCGGATGAGATGTTCGCCTCGATCTGCGGCTCCAACACCGCAACGGCAGCGACCATGGGAACCGTGGCATTGCCTCAGATGGAAAAGTACAACTATGACCCTCGACTCAGCACCGGCACTGTCGCAACCGGAGGCACTTTGGGGACCGTCATGCCTCCGAGTGTTGTGCTGATCGTCATCGGTTTGCAGACGGGGCAGTCCATTGCCGCCCTTTTCCTGGCCGGCATTTTGCCGGCCGTCCTTCTGGGGTCGCTGTTTGTGTTGACAATTTTTATTATCTGCCGTCTCAATCCGAGTTTCGGGCCTCCCGGACCCAGGACCAGCTTCAAGGAAAAGATGGCGGCCCTTCCCGGGGTGCTCGAGGCTGTCGCTATTTTCGTGCTGGTCATCGGCGGTTTGTACGCCGGTATCTTTACACCCACAGAAGCGGGAGCTGTGGGTGTGTTCTGCACATTCATCGTGAGCCTCACCACCGGAAAAGTGACGTGGAAGGGAGTGACCGATTCGATTCGGGATACCCTGTGGATATCCTGCATGTGTTTTTTCCTGATCACGGGTGCCACGATTTTCGGCAAGTTTCTGGCCGTAACCCGGCTGCCTTTCATGGTGGCTGATTTCGCAGTCAACCTGCCGGTATCCAAATACATCATCCTGAGCATCGTCATGCTCATCTATGTTATCGGCGGCTGTGTAATGGACTCTCTCGGCTTTCTTGTCGTGACCATTCCCATCTTTTTCCCGCTGGGTCTGGCCCTGGGTTTTGATCCGGTTTGGTATTCCATCGTTCTCACAATGGTGACAACGCTTGGCGCCATCACGCCGCCGGTGGGAGTCAACATCTACGTGGTCAAAGCCCTGGCCCCCCAGGTCGGTCTCGGCGAGATTTTTAAAAGCGTGAGCTACTTTGTTGCTGCCTCCGTTATTTGCATGATTATTTTGACGATCTTCCCTGAAATCGCGCTCGTTCTGCCGGGACTTTTGAGACCATAGACGGAGCAAGGTGCATGGGTCACGGTACACGGCGCACGGTACAGTTTGCAAGGTGTTGTAACGAAAAAGGTGAAATAATCGATGGAAAAGCGATTCATGCCCGCGGTGAAGACTGAAAAGGATCTGAAAGCCCTGCAGTTGGAAGGGCTCAAGTGGACGGTGAACCACGCCTATCGTGGATCTTCATTTTACCGAAAGAAACTGGAGGGCTCGGGCGTCAAGCCCGATGATATCCGTTCCCTGGAGGATATTAAAAGACTGCCTTTCACGACAAGCAAGGATCTGCAGGAAGGCTATCCCTTTCCCCTTCTTTCCGTGCCTTTCGAAAAGGTGGTCAGAATCCATGCTTCGTCGGGAACAACCGGAAAAAGGAAGGTTCTTTTATACACACAGAAAGACATTGATGACTGGGCCCACTTTTTTGCCCGTTGTTATGAAATGGCCGAACTCACCCGTGAAGACAGGGTGCAAATCGCCGTGGGCTATGGAGTCTGGACTGCCGGAGTGGGTTTCCAGCTCGGCTGCGAGCGATTCGGCGCCATGGCCATTCCTGCCGGCCCGGGCAATCTCGACATGCAGTGCCAGTTCCTGGTCGATTTTCAAACAACCGCCATGTGCTGCACCGCCTCCATGGGGCTCCTCATGGCTGAAGAAGTCCATAAACGGGGCATCAAGGACCGGATTAACCTGAAGAAAATGATTTTCGGTTCAGAAAGGTCAAGCGACGCAATGAGGAGCAGGATCAGGGATCTCCTCGGCATCGAACACCTCTTCGACATTCCTGGGATGACGGAGCTATATGGTCCGGGAACAGGGCTTGATTGTGTCTATCACACAGGAATTCATTACTGGGCGGATTATTACATCCTTGAAATACTCGATCCCGAAACGATGGAGCGTGTCCCGGAAGGGGAGATCGGCGAGATGGTGGTAACAACTCTTTGCAAAGAAGCGACGCCCCTGATCCGCTATAGAACGCGGGATCTCACAAGACTCATTCCAGGAAAGTGCCCGTGCGGGTCCGTTCTTCCAAGGCATGATCGGTTGCTTGGCCGGTCGGATGACATGATCATCTTCAGGGCCGTGAACATCTATCCCGGCCAGGTGGATCATATTCTGTCCGGGATTCCAGGGATCGGGAGCGAGTACCAGATCATCCTGGATCGAAATAACGACGGCAAGGACTATATGACCATCAAGGTGGAGAGGGATCAATCCGGCGACGGAGCACTGGACACGCACATCAGCAAAAAGATCGGGGAGGAGGTCAAGAAGCAGATCCTGGTGAGCGCCGCGGTTGAGATTGTTGACTACGGCGCCTTGCCGCGATCGGAGAGGAAGAGCAAGCGGGTTTTCGACAATCGAGAATTTTAAGGAGTAGAACCATGCAAGACTTTGAATATCTCATGCCTACGAACTTGGATCAGGCCATAGGTCTCCTCAAGAAATATGAGAACAAGGCCGCCCTCATAGCCGGGGGGACTGATGTGATGGTCAAGATCGGAAAAACGCGGAAGGCACCCGATGTTCTGATTTCTTTAAGGAGACTGAGCGCGCTCCGGTACATTAAAAAGAACGGCGGATACCATATCGGCGCCCTGACCACCCATCGAATGCTCGAGCAGTCCACTCTCGTGCAATCCGAACTCTCCGCCCTGCATGACGCGGCTTCACAGGTGGGCTCCGTTCAGATCCGTAATGTCGGAACCCTGGGCGGAAACATTTGCAATGCTGCGCCTTCGGCCGATACGGCGGGGCCCCTTTTGGTCCTTGATGCCACGGCGGTTTTGGAGGGACCGTTGGGGAGGAGGCGGGTTCCCCTCAAGGAATTTTTCACCGGCACCTATCGCACGGTGCGAAAACCGGACGAGGTGCTGGTTGAAATGGAGATCCCGGAGGACCTGGGTCGATATGGAAGCGCCTACTGGAAGCATACAAGAAGGAAAGCCATGGAGCTTCCCCTGATCGGTATTGCTGTGGCGCTTAAACTGTCCCAAGACAACTCTCAGATCCTGGATTCAAGAATCGCCCTGACTGTGGCCGCGCCCACCCCCATAAGAGCCTATCCGGCGGAGGATTTTTTGAAAGGGAAAGTGATTGCGGACGATGTGCTTAAGGAGGCCGGGAGAATAGCTTCATCTGCGGACTGCTGCACGATTCGGACCAGTTTGCGTTGCGAAGCATGGTATCGCGAGGAGATAGTCAGGGTATTTGTGCCCCGAATGGCGAAACTGGCTGCTGAGCGGGTAAAGAATCGATGAAGAAGGAGAGTCTAATGAAGAAGGTGTCGGTTTGTTTCACCCTGAATGGGGATTCTGTGACGGCTGAGGTTCCTGTGACATGGTCCCTCTTGAAGACCTTGCGGGAATATTTCGAGCTCACCGGTGCAAAGGAAGGGTGCGGCGTAGGGGAGTGCGGCTGCTGCACGGTGATCGTCGATGGTGATGCCGTCAACTCCTGTCTTTATCCGATCCCGGAAATCGAGGGAAGGTCCGTTGTGACCGTGGAGGGAATTGCCGGGAAAGAGGGGACCCTGCATCCGCTTCAGAAGGCATTCCTGGAGAACAATGCGGTTCAATGCGGATTCTGCACCTCAGGGATGATCATGTCCGCCAAGGCGCTCCTGGACAAGAACCCGGATCCTGCGGAAGAGGATATCAGGACGAGCCTCTCGGGTAACTTCTGCAGGTGCACAGGGTATGTCCAGATCATCGAAGCGGTTCGGAGGGTGGCGAAAGGGAACACTTAGAGCAGGCAGGAAGCAACCGGGAGGAAATGATGTCTGACTATTTGTATGTGGGCAAAGATATTCCAAGAACGATTGAGGCGGACAAGGTCTGCGGCCGGGCGATCTACATTAATGATCTCAAAAGGCCCGGCATGCTTCACGGCAAAATACTCTACAGTCGATACGCCCATGCGAGGATAAAAAGGATCGACACGTCCAAAGCCAAGAAGCTTCAAGGAGTCAGGGCAGTTCTTACGGGGTATGACCTACCGGATGTGAGGGTCGGATTCATCAAGGATCAAACCGTGTTGAAGAAAGATGTGGTCCGCCAGTTCAGAGATGAAGTGGCGGCTGTGGCCGCGATCAGCTTGGAGATTGCCGAAGAAGCCCTTCATTTGATCGATGTGGATTATGAGGAACTCCCGGCGGTTTTTGATCCTCGTGAGGCCATGAAGGAAGGCGCGCCCCTTGTGCATGAAGTGGATGCCAGGGGAAAGCCTGTGAGAAGCAATATTCTCCCCTTGCCATGGAAGTTCCAAGCCGGTGATCCTGAGAAAGGCCGCAGGGAATCGGCATACGTAGTGAAGGATGATGTCCGTACCACCTGGGTGAATCAGGGATGCATGGGGACAAGCGGATGTATTGCCGAATTCGACATGAACAAGAATCTGACCTTGTATAGTCAGACCAACGTGCCGTTCTTGGGCAAGCAGAGAATTCAGGAGTATCTCAGCCGGCTAGGCCTTGGGAAAAGCAATGTGAGGGTGCTGAATCCTGTGGTGGGGGGGAGCTTTGGAACGAAGCTGGACACGGACATTTACGAATTTATCGCCATCCAGCTTGCCCTGCAGACCGGGAAGCCGGTGAAGATCCTATTCACCCGGGAGGAGGAGTTTTTCGCCCTTCCCCCGAGGCAACCGGCACTTTTCAACATTGAACAGGGCTGCGACAGGGAGGGAAACCTGACCTTCAGGGAGGTCAAAGCGATTCTGGACAACGGCGCCTACACCTCTTGGGGGGCGACAACGCCCTCCGTGATGATGATGCCGATCTCCTCTCTTTACCGAGTGCCCAATGTACGCTTTGATGCCACATGCGTTTACACCAACAACATTTACGCTCAAGCCATGAGGGGTTACGGCAACCCTCAGGCGACCTTTGCAGTGGAAACGTCCATGGATCGATTGGCTGAAGAGGCGGGGATTGATCCCGCAGAGCTTAGGCTGATCAACTGCAACCGGCCGGGCGAGGAGACCCCCATGAGGCTGAAAATTACGACGTGTCCCCTGGAAGCGTGCATTAAAACGGTGCGGGAAAAGATTCGGTGGGGCGAGAAACGGGGAAAACGCAACGGCCGGGGTGTGGGTATGGCCTCTCTCATCCATGTGGCCGGCGGCGCTAGGGTTTATAAATCGGACGGCCACGGGATAATCGTCAAGGTTGATCAAAACGGCCGCGTCGATGTGCTGGAAAGCGGCACGGATCAGGGTCAAGGTTCTCCGACGGTGATTTCTCAGATGGTCGCAGAGGCGCTGGGTTTCAAGCCCGATGATGTTTCCATCACTCTCGGGGATACCAGCTTATGCCTGTGGGATGCGGGCACCCATGCAAGCCGTCACACCTTTATGGCGGGCAACGCGGCGATTCAGGCATGCCGTAGCATCAAAAGACAGATCCTGGAAATGGCGGTGGAGTTTATCCCCCAGATCGTCACGTACGCGATCAAGAAGAAAAAACAAAAGGATCCGAATTTTAGGGAACCGGACCTGGATTGGAAACTTGTAGCATCTCCCGAGGCCATGGACATTAAGGACCGGTACATCTTTCCACAAAAAGCACCTGACCACCCCTATTTCAGAACTGAGGTCAGTGAGATCCTGACCCGGGGCCTCCACGTGGGAACCGGCCAGAGCAGGGTTGTCATTGCGGAAGCCTTCTATGATCCCCCCACGGAAATGCTGGACAGAGAAATGAAGGGCAATTACTCCATGACCTACGCCTTCGGGACCACGGCTGTGGAGGTGGAAGTGGATAAGGAAACAGGAGAGATCAAGATAGTGCAGGTCTTTGCCGCCCACGATGTGGGAAGGGCCATGAACCCGACTCTGGTAAAAGGACAGATTTACGGTGCCGCTTACACGGGGGCGGGCTACGGTTTGACAGAGGAAATACAGGTGAGAAACGGCAGGGTTATGAATGCCAATTTTCGCGATTACAAGATGCTCACGGCTAAGGATGTGATCCCGGTTGAGCCCATAATTATTGAAGTGCCGGATGAGTCCGGACCTTTCGGCGCCAAAGGCATAGGGGAGCCGGGTCTGGTGCCAACGGCGCCGGCCATCGCCAACGCGGTATACGATGCCGTAGGCGTCAGGATAAGCGATCTTCCAATCACACCGGAAAAGATTCTGTCCGCCCTGAGAAAAAAGGATGTGTGCTGAAGACGTTGAAAATAGGGGAAATCTTTTTTGAATCAGGAGCCATGCATGTCAACGAATAGATCCTTTCGCCTTGGATGCGACATCGGCGGCACCTTCACGGACTTTGTTCTGCTCGATGACAGGACGGGCGAGCTCACCATTAATAAGTGCTTGACCACTCCCGGAGATCCCTCGGATGCAGTTGAACAGGGCATCGGAGAACTGGCGACGAGGGTTCCGGGGTTTGTGGAAAAGATGGACGAGGTGATTCACGGGACCACCCTGGTCATCAATGCCATCATTGAACGCAAAGGGGCAAAAACAGGCCTGATTACCACCAGGGGTTTCAGGGACGTTCTCGAGCTGGGCCGTGAGATTCGATACGCTCCATACGACATCTTTTCGGAATATCCAAAGCCGCTGGTGCCGCGCCGGTTTCGTGTCGAAGTGGATGAAAGGATCCGTAGTGATGGGACCATTCTGAAAGCGCCGGACCCAAATCAGGTAAGGAGCGTTGTGCGCACCCTGGTGGAGGAGGGGGTTGAATCTGTCGCCGTGTGCCTGATAAATTCCTTTGAAAACCCGGCACATGAGTTGATGATCAAAGAAATAATTGAAAAAGAGGCGCCTCATATCTCCGTCTCCGTTTCCTGCCAGGTGTTGCCCCAGATTCGGGAATACGAAAGGACGAGCACGACCGTCACCAACGCCTATGTTAAACCCTTGACAGGGAGATATCTTTCCAGGTTGTCGGGAAGACTCGAATCAATCGGCAGCACTGGGAAACTTTTCATCATGCTCTCGAGCGGCGGTATAACTTCTGTGGACACGGCGGCCGAGTTTCCGGTAAGAATTATCGAGTCAGGACCCACGGCTGCGGTTATAGCCGGCCAATACTACAGCAAAATGTTCAACCTGCCCGACATGTTTTGCTTTGACATGGGGGGCACCACGGCCAAGTCGTGCCTCATCCAGAGAGGGGTTGCCGGGGTGGTCCCGACCTTTGAAGTGGGGCGCGTTCAACGGTTTATGAAAGGGAGCGGCCTCACCATACAGGTGCCTGTGGTGGATTTGATGGAAATCGGTGCCGGCGGCGGAAGTATTGCCAAGGTAAGCAAACTGGGAACGCTGCAGGTAGGGCCTGAAAGTTCCGGTGCAGATCCCGGGCCGATCTGTTACGGGAGGAGCGGAGCGGACCCTTGTGTGACCGACGCAGATTTGCTTCTCGGCTATCTTGACGAGAAGTACTTTCTTGGCGGACAGATGAAGCTTGACAAGGAGGCCGCGAGGCGAGGGGTTGAAGAGGGGATTGCAAGGCCCCTTGGTGTGACCTTCATTCAGGCAGTATGGGGCATCCACGATCTCATCAATGAGACAATGGCCGCGGCTGCCAAGACCCACATTGCGGAAAGGGGGGGCAACCCGAAAATTGTGACGGTGGCTGCCTTTGGAGGCGCCGGTCCGGTTCACGCATATGGCCTTGCAAAGAAGCTGGGGGCCCCTCGCTTGCTTGTACCCCCCAATGCCGGGGTCGGTTCCGCGCTTGGGTTTTTCACGGCGCCCCGGGCTTTTGATCTGGTAAGAAGCCACAAGGTTTCCCTGGCGGATGCGGACTTCAAGGAGATTGAAAACATCTTTAAAGACCTGGAGGCACAGGCTGCTAGGAATCTGAAAAAAACGGGGAAGAACGAACGCATCCGGTTTGATAGGTCCCTGGACATGCGGTTTGTAGGACAAGGCGCCGAGACAAACATCCCCCTTTCGGAAAGGAATTTCACCAAAGTCAAGAAAGACGATGTTCGGCGGCGTTTCGATCAAATATACGAAAAGCTTTATGGGAGAACCTATCCTGAATCCGCGGTGGAATTCATCAATTTTAGGGTGAGGGCCGGTTTGCCGGAAAGGTTCTTTCGCTTCTCTAAGGTGGAAACAAAAGGGCGGTCTCTCAAGGATGCGATCAAGGGCAAACGGCCGGCTTATTCGGGAATTACGAAGGGTTTCATTCCTCACACGGTTTATGACCGCTACAAGCTCTTTCCCAAAGCGAAGTTTAAGGGCCCGGCCATTATTGAAGAGAAGGAATCTACCGTAATTGTGGGGGAAGATTCATCCGTAGCCGTAGATGATTACGGATTCCTGTGGGTGGACCTGGGAACGGCGCAAGGCCCACGGCGCAAGGCCCACGGTGAAAAGACAACAGCAAAAGACCCAAAGGCCCCGGCAAGAACAGCAAAACCCAAGAAAAGTTAAGAGATGAAGGACAAGGAAACGACATGCGGCGCAAGGCAGAGGGCGGAGGGAAGAAACAAGGCTTTTCCGTGCACCGTGTGCTGTGTGCCGTGCACCGCTTTTGGAGGAATGTATGGCTCGGAAGTTCGATCCAATAACCCTGGAAATACTCTGGCGACGGCTCATCTCCATTGTGGATGAGGCGGACAGTACGGTTGCACGGACCGCTTTCTCAAGTCTTCTAAGAGATGCTCATGATTATACCTGCATGTTCACGGACGGGCAGGGCAGGGAGCTCGCCCAGGGAACCTTTGCTACTCCCGGACAGTCCGGGGCCATGGCCCTTGGCATCAAGAATTTAGTCAACAGAATGGCTAGGGATACCTACCGGCCGGGTGATGTTTTCATCACGAATGATCCATGGGCGCTTGCCGGGCATCTTAATGATGTCTGCGTGATGAGCCCGATTTTCTACAAGAAGCGCATTACGGCTTTCACGGCGTGTGTGTTCCATCACTCGGACATTGGGGGCCGCGTTTCCTCAGACAACCACGAAGTTTATGAAGAAGGGCTTTTCATTCCTCTTGTCAAGCTCTATGACGGGGGGAAACTGAACCGGTCTGTTTTGGATATGATTCGGTGGAACGTGAGGACCCCTGACGAAGTGACCGGTGATATCCGTTCTCAAATCGCTGCGAACCATGTGTGTGCCGAAAAAATCTGCCGGATGCTCTATGAGAACAACATGAACGGTCTGGACGATCTGGCGGAGGAAATCATAGGCCGAACCGAGCGAAGCATGAGGGAAGGAATTAAAAAGGTTCCGGACGGGATTTACCGGGCACAGGGCGTTGTGGAGCAGATGGAGGGCAAGGAGGATATCATCATCAAGGCCGCGGTTCAGGTGCGGGGAAGCGACATCATTGTGGACCTTGCGGAATCATCCCCTCAGGTCAACTGGGGAGGCAACGTGGTTTATAACTTCACTTACGCCTACGTGCATATGGCCGTGAAGAGCATGTTCGACCCTGATATTCCGAACAACGAGGGCTGCGCAAGGCCCATCACCTTGAAGGCGCCGGAAGGAACCGTGGTCAATTGTCGCTTTCCGGCGGCCGTGGCCGCGAGAATGCAAATCGGCCACTTCATGACAGAAATCATTTACAGGGCCCTGTCCCAGGCTGCAGCAAACCGGGTGATTGCGGGAAGCGGTGGAACCCCTGCCACGATGAACGTTTTTTATGGAAGACGAAACAACGGGAAACCCTGGCACTCCGTGATCATCCGGGGAGGGGGCATGGGTGCAAGCGGCGCTGCGGATGGACACTACGTCGCTATATTCCCTGCCAACGGCGCTAATACGCCTGTGGAGATCTTCGAGAGCGACACCCCGCTTATTGTGGAAAAGCGGGAGCTGCTTGTCGACTCGGGAGGTGCGGGAAGAATGAAAGGCGGCCTGGGGAGAAGGGTCGTGTTACGGATCCCGGATGATGCCGATGGGCCCCTTCCACCCGTGAACCTCGGGATTCAATCGGGTCGATACCGCTATCCTCCTGAAGGACTTTTCAGCGGTAAGGCCGGGGCAAAAGCGCAATTTTTGGTAAACGGGAAGCCCGGGAATCCCTACGGTTTGACCCAGTTGTCGGGTGGAGATGTGGTGACCATGGATGCAGCAGGCGGCGGAGGATACGGAGATCCCCTGGAGCGGGATCCGGAAATGGTCCTGGAGGATGTGATCCAGGGATATGTGAGCCCGGGGAGAGCCGAAGAGGACTACGGCGTTGTCGTGGATCCTGTGACGATGAGGATAGACCGGGAGGCTACAAACTCAGTGCGGCAATCGCGAAAAAGGGTGTGATTCGTTTTTTTCCCAACAGCTTGGACAGAGGATTGATTTATGGTGGAACCCAAGTCACATGAAAGCGAATTAAAACGCCTTGAAACCCTTCAGGAAAAGAGTCGTTCGGGTGGAGGGCTGAAGTTCATTGAGAAACGCCGCGAAGCAGGCAAATTGACCGCACGAGAGAGACTGGATCTGCTTTTTGACCCGGGTAGCTTTATGGAGATGAATGAACTCGCTCTAAGTCCTTCCACGGAGTTCGGCATGGAAGAGAAAAGAGTTCCCGGGGACGGGGTGATCATAGGCTGCGGCAAAGTCGATGGAAGACGGGTCTGCGCTTACGCTCAAGACGCTACGGTATTAGGCGGATCCGTAGGTATCATCCACGGTCAGAAAATCTGCCGGATTATGGAAGAAGCCATGAAAGTCAAGGTCCCGTTGGTCGGCCTTAACGACTCCGGCGGCGGCAGACTCAATGAAGGGTTTCCGGCTTCCAGAGGCGTGGCCGGCATGTTTTTCCGCAACACGGCCGCTTCGGGCATCATCCCCCAAATTTCCGCCATGATGGGGACCTGTGCGGGCGTGGCGGTATATTCGCCTGCAATTACCGATTTCATTATTATGGTTGAAGGCACAAGCCACATGGTAATCACCGGACCTGCCGTGATTAAGGCGGTGACCGGCGAAGAGGTCTCCATGGAAAAACTGGGTGGGGCCAAGGTTCATAGCGAGATTACTGGCACAGCTCATTTCGTGGTCGGGAATGAGCAGGAATGTATCCGTCTGATTAAAAGACTGCTCGGCTTTCTCCCTTCTCATTACGAGGAAGGGCCACCAGTTTTACCGGCTGCTGATGACCCTGATCGTCCGGATGATACCCTGGAGTCCATTGTGCCAGCTGATTTTAGAAAAGCCTATGATATGCGGGAGGTCATCCTGCGGGTCGTTGATCATCAAGATTTCCTGGAGGTGCTGCCCAAGTTCGCCAAGAACATTATCATCGGATTTGCCCGCATGGACGGTCACCCTGTCGGCATCGTCGCCAACCAGCCCAGGGTTTGGGCCGGGAGCTTGGATGTGGATGCATCGGACAAGGCGGGGCGATTCATCCGGTTTTGTGATTCTTTTAACATTCCCCTGATCAATTTTGTTGACGTGCCCGGATATTTCCCCGGGATCAAGCAGGAACATGCAGGCATTATCCGGCACGGAGCGAAAATGCTCTATGCCTATGCGGAAGCGACTGTGCCGAAAATCACCTTGGCGTTGCGCAAGGAATATGGTGGCGCTGTTATGGCCATGTGCTGCGTCGGCATGGGCGTCGACCAGATGTTCGCCTGGCCCATCGCTCAGCTCGTGGTCCTGGACACGGCAACGGCCGTTAACCTTATCTACCGCAAAGAGATCAAGGAGGCCCAAAACGCGGAAGAATTCAGGCAGCAAAGGATCGCAGAATATGACTACAAGTTTTCCAATCCCTTCTATGCGGCCGAGCACATGCTGGTGGACAAAGTGATTAAGCCCCGGGAGACGAGGCCGCATTTGATCAAGGCTTTGAGGATGCTAAAAGAGAAGGTGAGACCTCGATCAGCAAGGAGACACGGCAACATTCCGCTCTGAAAAAAGAGCTCACTTTTTAGAAGGAGGACGTCACGGAAAGCGTATTGACTAAAGCCACCCAGGTGAATCCTCTCACAAACAGGTTAAAAGGAGAATGAGCTATGGAACACATGAAAAAACTCTACCCGTCAGGTTGCAATCCTCTGTTTATAAAGCCCTCGCGGCCATTGCCCAAGGAGGTAGCCGTCGTCGGTGCGGGAACCATTGGGCCGGACATCGGCTATTATATTAAAAGTGCTCTGCCGAGCATCACGCTCTACCTTGTGGACGTGGTTGAGGAGGCCCTCAAGAACGCGGAGAAGCGCTACGAAGAATATGCGTCGAAGGCGGTGCAGAAGAGAAAGATGAAGGAGGAGAAGGCCAAGGAGATCCTCCGGAACATCGTCTACACTGTGGACTACAGCCGAATAAAGAACTGCGATCTCGTGATTGAGGCTGCTACTGAGACCATCCCCCTCAAGCAGAAGATCTTCGAAACGCTGGAGGGCGTTGTCGCCGCAAATGCGATCATCACATCCAACACGAGCTCTATTCCCGCGGATAGGATTTTTAACACGATCAAACATCCCGAGCGTGCCACCATCACCCACTTCTTTGCGCCCGCTTGGCGGTCCCTGCCTGTTGAAGTGATTAGCTGGGAAAAAGCAAACAGGGATACGTTGGACTTCCTATTCTGGTTCTTTGCTCAGACGGGCAAGGTGCCGATCATGACGGATAATGTACTCTGCTTCATGCTGGATCGGATCTTTGACAATTGGTGTAATGAGGCTGCTTACCTTTTGCCTTACGCACGTGCCGCCCAGATCGACAAGGCAGCGGAGGAATTTGTCTTCACAGGGCCGTTCTATGTGCTAAACATGGCCAACGGCAATCCCATTATCACGGAGACCAATACGCTTCAGATGGAGGAGGGCGCCTGCTACAAACCGGCCCCCATTTTCCCCTCGGTAGATCGGTGGCTTACGCCGAGGCCCGGCTCAAAGGTGGAGGTGCCTGATGATATCAAGAAGCTGATCAGGGAACGGATGCTGGGCATTTTGTTTTCCCAGAGCTTTGACATCATCGACCGAGGCATCGGCGCCAAGGGAGACCTCAATTACGGTTGCCAAATCGCCCTAGGGTTCAGGAAGGGTCCTCTGGATATTATGCGAGACCTAGGCGAAGCTGAAGTGATGGGCATTGTGAAGCGCTTTGACGGGGATAGGCCCGGATTTCCATTGCCCAAATCCTCTTATGACTTTTATCAGGACTTCAAGAGGTTCCTCTTGGTGGATGAAATAGACGGGGTCATCGTTATTACTCTTCGAAGACCGGAGGCGCTGAACGCCATCAGCGACGAGATCAACAACGAGATTCTTTCTGTTCTCAAGGAAAATGCAGATAAGCCTGACGTGAAAGGTTTCGTAATCACCGGTTACGGAAACAGGGCCTTTTCAGCGGGTGCGGACATCGGAAAATTCCCGCAGACCTTGGGTAACTTTTCGGCTGCCGCACAATATGCGAAGGATTGTGCCGAGGTGCAGCTTTTCATGGACAGGATGCAGAAGCCTATGATAGCGGCCATTAACGGCATGGCCCTTGGTGGAGGGTTTGAAATTGCGCTACGCTGCCACGGCATGGTTGCCACAAAGAACGCCTTTTTCCAGTTTCCGGAAATCACCCTGGGCATTCTACCGGGCATCGGTGGGTGCATTGTTCCCTACCGGAAATGGCCTCAGGGCGCAAAGCTTTTTCATGAGATGATCTGCGTTGCGCGGCCCATCAATGCTAAAGAGGCCCTTGAGATCGGCATGGTCTCGAAACTTGTGGATGATATTCCGGAGCTCATCAAGACTGCGGTCGAAGAAGTCAAAAACCTCCAGGGCAAGATCCGAAGGATCCCGGACGGAAAGGTGGAAATTCCGGAGTTTACTCTTCCTGATCCTCCTGTGGCCGGCAAGCAAGCCCTGAGCAAGGAGGCGGTTTCCATCATTATCAAAACGATCCGGGCGGGCGCGGGCGCGGCCACCTTTGCCGAAGCCCTGGAAGCAGGCTACATCGGCTCGGCTGAGATTGCTTGCACCGAGGCTGCCAAGGAAGGAATCTCAGCGTTTCTGGAAAAAAGAAAGCCTCAATTCAAAGACTGAATTTCGCCCGGGTGAAGAGAGAGGCTTCAAGTGAAGCCCTCTCGATAAAAGACCTACCTGAACTTACCGAGGACTTCCCTGGCGATGACGATTTTCTCGACCTCCTTGGTTCCTTCGTAGATCTCCAGCACCTTGGCGGCCCGATAAAATCGCTCAATGTCCTGGTCATTGAAGTAGCCATACCCGCCATGGATTTGCAATGCTTCATCCACGACCTCGACAGCCACGTGGCAAGCGTACATCTTTGCCATGGCCGTCAGCTTCGGATCCGGTCTTCCCCGATCAAGAAGCCATGCAGCTTTGTATGCAATGGTTCTGGCGGTTTCGATCTTTGTGGCCATATCGGCGATCTTAAACTGGGTCGCCTGAAAGGCGCCTATGGGCTGACCAAACTGTGTCCTTGTCTTGGCGTGCTTTACGGCCATGTCCAGGGCGCCCTGCGCAAGCCCGACCCCGTGAGCGGACACATAGGCTCGGGAGCGGTCGAAGAAATGCATCAACTGGATGAAACCGTTTCCCTCCTTCCCTAGCAGGTTTTCTAGGGGCACGCGGACATCGGTTAGGTAAACCATGGCTGTGTCGGAGCACCTGAGTCCCATCTTGCCCTCCATTCGATTCGCTTCGTAGCCCTTTCTATCCGTTTCCACAATGACGATGCTGTGACGGCCGGTCTTCGACTTCTCTTCCGGATTCGTCAGACAGTAAACCAGCATGAACGTTCCCGCAGAGCCATTGCCGATCATGGCTTTCGTGCCGTTGATGACGTATTCATTCCCGTCCTTAATAGCCTTGGTGGCGGCGGAGGCGGTGTCGCTGCCGGCATCCGGTTCCGTGATGGCAAAGCCCATGATTGCTTCCCCTTCGAAAAAAGGAGGAAGGTATTTTTTCTTCTGCGGCTCCGTTCCAAAAAGAAGAAGCTCTTCCGCCCCGAAGGTGATAGAGCAAAGCTGTTGACTGATTCCTGGGTCCACTCTCCAGAATTCTTCCAATACCAGGGCCTGCTCCAAAAAGCCGAATCCGGGCCCTCCGTACTCTTCCGGAATGAACAAGCCGATAAACCCGAGTTTGCGCGCCTTGCTCATGATTTCCCTTGGCAGGGTCTCATTGAGGTCGTACTCTCTTGCAACGTCGGTAAATTCCCCTATTGCGAAATCCCTGGCTGCCTGCTTGATGTCTTTTTGCTCTTTTCCCAGTTCAAAATCCATGGCAAAACCTCCTAATTCACTTATGCCCCCGAGGCAGTTTTCTAATGTTTTATATGGGTTGATGAAGTTGGCCTGATATTGCTGCCGCAAACTGTCGGCTTTCTTCAATCCGTAAACAAGAATATCTTCCTTCATTCTTAACCTCAATAGTAAAATGCAAGAAGTATCTTATTCGATTTCCCTTGTGGATTTCCGGGGGAAAGACTCGACGAATTCTAGGGACTTGGATTTGCTCAATTGAAATAAGAGGGTAGAGCAGATCAGGAAAATGGAAGAAAAAACCTTGACAAAAAAGCTGTTTAATACACTAATTCAAAACAAATAAACGTACCTGGAGCGCCTTTTTTCAAA
>JAFGDM010000095.1 GCA_016932115.1 Deltaproteobacteria bacterium
TCTTCCGGGGTATCGCCGAAAGAGGTCGATCCTCGAAGTTCCCGTGAAGCCTCGCCGCCCGCTTTTGCTACCCGGCTGTTTTCATGCTCCGCCCCGAATACTCTTCGTTTTGCAGTTTTAAGAGAGACCCCCATGCCTGATCCTTGCGATCTTTCAAACAGCTAAATTGTTACTTTTTTTTAAAAAATAGTGGGAAGGGGGATTTAAAAGATGGAAAAAGCACTTACAAGACACATTCGAAGGCCGTCTTGGATGACCCCTTTTGGGAGCGAAGGATGGGGTGATCTGTTCTTTGACAGGCTCCGGCCTGAATGGCTGAGAGATATGGGAGAAGAATGGAGCCCGGCTGTTAACTTCTATGAGAAGGAAGGCAATTACCATCTCACTGCTGATCTTCCTGGTGTCAAGAAGGAGGATATATCCTTGACCATTGACGGCGGCTACCTGACCCTCAACGGCAAGAAAGAATTCTCCAAGGAGGAAGAAGACGGGAATTACTATATGAAGGAGACCCGGTGCGGCTCTTTTTCAAGAAGCTTCAAACTCCCTGGGAAAGTTCATGAAGACAGGGTGGATGCCGCCTATAAAGATGGCGTCCTGACGGTTGTGCTCCCAAAAAAGGAAGATTCCAATATTAAGAAAATACCGGTTCATTGATAAGGGTATATAGCAAGAAAGAAAAGCCGGGAGATAATCCCGGCTTTTCTTGTTCTGTTGTATTTAATGTTTGTTTAGAGCCCTGAAGGAAGTGTCAGGGCCTTTCGATAATCTGCTACATCGGGTAGTCTCCTAATTTATTCAAAAGAGCTGAATATTTCCTTTGAATCGGCGACAACCCGGCTGTAAACTTAGGATTATTCTTGACTGAAACGCAACCCTGATATAAGAAAACTCTTACAACCTTTTATGTTCTTGAAAAAAATCTCCAAGAATTAGGTACTGGGCCTCCTCTTACAAAAAGAAAGCAACGAGAGGATTTATGGGGGCATGTAACCTATTTCAGGGTTCAGGGGCATTAGATTGAGGCCGAAAGATATCAAAAACATTACATGCATCGGTTCAGGACTGATCGGCCAGGGTTGGGCTACACTTTTTGCAATCGGCGGCTACAATGTCACGCTACAGGATACGAGCGAGGACCAGTTGAAAAAAGCTGTCGAGCAGGTGCAATTAAATCTGAAGTTTATGGATGACAACGGGCTATTGCAAGGAGGGGCCGTTGCGCCTTTTTCCCACCTTCACACTGATCCGGACCTGGCTCAGGCCGTTTCAGAGGCTCATTACGTCCAAGAATCCGTCCCCGATAATTACCCGGTCAAGAAAAAAGTGTTTGTTGAAATAGATGCCCATGCGCCGGTCGACGCTATTCTTGCCAGCAGCAGTTCGGGACTCCTGATGAGTGAGATACAAAAAGTTGTCACCCGTCCGCAGCGCTGTGTCCTAGTCCATCCTTTTCTTCCTGTGCATCTCATTCCACTGGTGGAGGTCGTCGGCGGCGAGCAAACCGCATCGGAAACGATCCAGGCGGCCTACGAGCTTATGGAGAAAATCGGCAAGAACCCGGTGCGCCTCAAAAAGGAGGTCTCCGGCTACATTGTTAACCGGCTCCAAGCCGCTTTGCTGCGCGAGGCAGTCGATTTGGTGGCTGGCGGCGTTGCCGACGCAGATGACATTGACCGGGCGTTCTGCGACGGCATGGGGATTCGAGATCCCTTCGTAGGCCCTTTGCTGCGGGCCTGCTTGGCAGGGGACGGCATTGAAAATTTTGTAAGGGAATATTCGGATTCCTATCGCCTGCGATGGGAATCCATGGCGGGATGGAGCAGTTTTTCGCCTGCCATGAAGGAAACGCTTATCAGCAGTGTCAATGCCATGTCGATAGTCCGTGAATACCCCATGAAGGAAATCAAAGATTGGCGGGACAGAATGCTGATTGAGATGCTGAAGCTGGAGCGGAAATGCTGTTGATTGATCGACTCCGCTGAATAGTTTTTGCCGGTTTATTCCTATCAAAATTAATTGAAAGGAGGGAAACATCATGAGGAAATTGACATTGGTTACCGTATTGGCCCTGGCTCTCTGTTTTGTCATGCCTGCGTCACACTCTGTTGCAGACCAGAAGTTTTTGCGTATGGCGTCAGGCCCGGAGGGAGGCTCCTGGTATCCCTTGGGATCGGCAATGATGAGCATTGTGCAAAGGGAACTCGGCATCAGCACCTCGAACGGCCCTGGAGGAGGAGTGGGCAATGTCAAGGTCGTCCATGGCGGGCGTGCCGACCTTGGGTGGTGCTACACTCATACCACCTACAATGGTTATCATGGCCTGAGTGAGTTCGAAGGCAAGAAGTTCGACAATATCAGACATCTCATGTCTCTGTACCCAGGAGTCTTTCAAACCGTGGTGCCGGCTAAAAGCAATATCAAGTCCTACGCCGATTTGAAGGACAAGCGCATCGTGCCCGGCAAGACAGGATTCACAGGAACCGCTATCGCTGAACTGATTCTTAAGGCTTATGGGCTCAGCTTCGACAGCATAAGACAAAACGGCGGCTCGGTGAGCTTTGTGGGTTACGCCGATTCCGCAGCGCTTATGAAAGACGGCCATTCGGATGCCTATATGGCGGTAACAGCCTGTCCACAGGCCACGATCATAGACCTGGAATTCAGGCCCGGCGTTCGGTTTCTAGGCGTTTCGCCTGAGTTTCAGAAAAAGGTACAGGAACTGGAGCCCGGCCTGACTCCCATAATGATTCCTAAACAGGCTTACAAGAGCTTGGAGGAGGATGTTCCCACAATGGGCACCGTCACCAACATCATCATCAGCAAGGACGTACCTGATGATGTAGCCTACAAGATCGTCAAGACCCTCTATGCGCACTGGGACGAGCTGAAACAGGTAAAGAAAAAGGACATCGAGGATTCCGATCCGAGGAAGGCACTTCTGGGTAACTCAATCCCTGTGCACCCGGGCGCTCTCAAGTATTACAAGGAAATCGGCATCGTCAATTGAGCGGAAAGGAAAAGGGACGACCACCGTCGTCCCGGACCCTTTCGTCTTTGGGGCCGCACACGCGGTCTTTTTCGTCCTGTCACCTATGAGTGGAAGGGATCGAAAAGGCGTGTCCACCATTAAGTCCAAGATCGAATATCAGGAAACCAAGAAAGAGAGCATCCTGGAATGGCTTTTGCGCCAGGAAAAGAGTATTTTTAACTATCCCGTTGAATTGATCATATGCCTGCTCTCGATTTCACTTACCATCTATCATCTCTTTGTCGCCTATGCGGGGTCTCTAGAGGCCCATGCATTCCGTTCCACCCATCTGGCCTTTATCATGGTGCTGTGTTTCCTGTTGAAGCCGCTGGGCAGGCATAGCTGGAGTGCGCCGAAAAACCGCTGGTTCACGGTAGATCTTCTTCTTGTTCTTTTAACCATAGCGATCCAGGTTTATAAACTGAGGGACATGGATGCTTTCATCCAGCGTCAAGGAGACCTCACAAATCTGGACATTTGGGCGGGCACCTTATTTCTGTTGCTTCTCCTAGAGGCTACCAGGCGGGCGGTTGGCTGGGCCATGGTGATCATTGCCGGCTTTTTTCTCCTCCAAACGGCCTTTTCCGACCGCTTCTTCGGCATATTCTATGGACCACCCAGTGATCTTTTCACGATCATCGATTATCTCTTCATGAGGGAAAACGGAGTATACAGTATTCCCTTGATGGTTATGGCCACTTACATATTCCTTTTTATCCTGTTCGGAGCGATACTCGTGCGTTCCGGGGCAGGGCGGTTTTTTATCAACGTGGCCATGGCTCTTACCGGAAGCAAGGTGGGCGGTCCTGCGAAGGCTTCGGTTGTGAGTTCCTGTTTAATGGCTTCAGTGTCCGGTTCGGCGGTCGCCAACGTAGTGACTACGGGGAGTTTTACGATTCCGCTGATGAAAAGAGTCGGTTACAGGCCCTATTTCGCAGCGGCTGTGGAAGCCTGCGCGTCTTCCGGCGGACAGATAATGCCTCCTGTTATGGGCGCTGCGGCATTCGTCATAGCGGAATTTCTCAATGTCCCTTACCTATCCGTGGCCAAGGCGAGCATCGTTCCCGCCCTGATCTACTTTTTCTCCATTTTTGTTATGGTGCACTTCGAGGCACGCAAAAAGAACCTAGGCACCGTGTCCGAGCGAGAGTTGCCGGATTTGAATACCGAACTCAAGTCTAGCGGCCACCTGTTTCTTTCGATCGTCCTTATTGTTGTTCTGATGGTTATCGGGTACACCCCGATGTTCGCCGCCTTCTATGCGATACTGTCCATTCTGGTGCTCAGCATGATTCGCAAGGAAACCCGCATGAGCCCGTTGCAGATGCTTTCGTCTTTCGAGGAGGGGGCCCGCCAGGCCGTCAGCGTGTCCATAGCCTGTGCGGCTGCCGGCATCATCATCGGCTGCGTTTTTGTTTCGGGCCTGGGGCTCAAGTTTTCCACGATGCTTGTGGATCTTGCGGGCGGCCATCTCCTGTTGGTGCTGATTCTCACGATGTTTGCATCGTTAATTCTGGGCATGGGGCTTACAACAACAGCCGTTTACATAACCCTTGCGGCGCTGGTGATTCCCTCGCTGGTAAATATGGGTGTGGAGCCCATCGCAGCTCATCTGTTCGCTTTTTACTTCGGTCTGGTTTCGGCAATAACTCCACCGGTTGCCCTGGCCTCTTTCGCTGCGGCAGGAGTGGCCAATGCTCCGCCAATGCTGACCGGCTTGCACTCATTCCGTTTGGGTATAGCCAAATACATCCTTCCCTTCGTGTTTGTGTATAACCCCGCAATGCTTTTTGCCGGAGACTGGTTTAGCATTGTAATGGCGGTGGCCGGCGGTTTTGGGGGAATTTATGCGCTGACGGTCACAACGGAAGGCTGGATGATAGAACGTGTGGGCTGGCCCCTGCGCATCGGTATGGCAGGGGCTGCAGTTTTGATGTTTCACCCGGATAAACTCACCGACGTGGCGGGGTGGATTGTTTTCCTGGTCATGGTAATGCTTCACAGGCACAGCGTGACAACCGCTCAGCGAATGGAGGTGAAGGTATGATTTTCAATTGGCTCTCGTGGTTTCCTGTGGTCGGTACCGCGATTTTAATGTACTTTGCCAGAGTTTCCCATATCGCTGTCTTGCATTATAATTTATTTCTTGCTTTGCTTTTGGCATGGTGTGCCGCCGTGATCGCTTTTTACCGCGTCTTTAACGCGCCGGGCGAGAGGAATGGGGCCACAGGTCGGAAGAAACTGTAGCCATCCGGGCATGGGGGTAGTTCCCCTTTTCACAAAGGATTTTTTGAGGTTTTGTGAGAGAAGGAAATGAAATTGGAAAAATTGATCATTACCGTTGCCGTTTGCGGCTCCGCTCCTATGAAAACCCAGAACCCCGGTGTCCCTTACAGCCCTGATGAGATTGCCGCAGAAGCCTTGCGGAGCTGGCAGGCCGGAGCCTCCATCGCCCATATTCACGTTCGAGACCCGGAGACGGGTAAACCGGCTTTTTCCCGAGACCTGTTTTCTGAAGTTCTGGATCGGATCAGGGCGGGAAGCGACATGCTGGTCAATCTGACAACCAGCGGCTTCAATATCAAAGGCCAAGACGTCGGTCGCCAGAGGCTGATACCCGTTGAGCTGGGGCCTGACCTCTGCTCTCTGGATGTAGGTTCTCTAAATTTCCGAGACGGTCGTGTTTTTGAAAACCCACCTGCCTGGGTCGAACTGGCCGCGCAAAAAATGCGGGAGGCCGGAGTGAAACCCGAGATTGAGGTTTTCGATATGGGGCATATCCGGCAGGCTAAAGATCTCGTATCCAGGGGGCTGGTGGATGATCCTCCTTATTTTCAGCTTTGTCTGGGAATACCCTGGGGCATTGATGGAACCCTCGACTCGCTTGTGGAAATGCGTCGCCGGCTTCCGAAAGGCGCTCAATGGTCCGCTCTCGGCGCTGGTCCACTCCAGCTCCCCTTGACCACCCACGCGCTATTGATGGGAGGCCATGTGAGGGTCGGTTTTGAGGACAATCTTTATCTGGAGCGAGGTGTTAAGGCAGACAGCAATGCCAGGTTCGTAGAACGTGTGGTCCGGTTGGCCGGTCTTCTCCAGCGGGAAGTCGCTTCGCCTGCGGAAGCCCGTGCCCTTTTAAAGCTGGCGCCCCGATAGTAATCCTGAAAGAGATCCTCGTGTCTGATGCTTGCATTTTTTTCAAATCTAAAATGTGAAGACCTTTTTACATTGGAAGTCAAAATAGGGAATCTTGAATGGCTCCTGTGTGCAGACAGGCTGAAGTGGTATGGTGAAAAAAATGGAAGACGTTGTGATCGTAAGCGGGGTACGCACCCCGATAGGGGCTTTTGGAGGCAGTCTAAGGGAAGTTCCCGTAGAAAAGCTGGGTGCGGTGGTGTTGAACGAAGCGTTGAAGCGTGCAGGAATAGAACCTGCCCTTATTGATGACGTGATTGCAGGCCAGTCCTACCAGAATGGGGAATGTGCAAACGGAGCCCGGATGGCCCTTCTCGAAGCGGGCTGGCCTGATTCGGTTCCGGGGGTGACGCTGGACAGACGTTGTTGCTCAGGACTGGATGCGGTGATTTTCGGGGCCATGGAAATCATGACCGGTCATGCCCGGGCGGTGGCGGCTGTCGGTATGGACAGTATGAGCCGAGCTGAGATGTACCTTCCAGGCGATTTGCGCTGGGGGTTGGGCGGCCGTGTGGATTCCAAATGGGGGTTCATGCCGAGGGGCCATGGTGCTCTTTCAATTTGGGGGATCCCATTCTTCGACAGGATCCAGCGCGCCCGGGTGAAGTCTCAGCCCATAGAGCGTTACGGCGAACTTAACAGCATGATGAGCTGGGCTGAGAAGGCTGCGAAAGTTGAGGGAATAACCCGGGAGGCAGCGGATCGTTGGGCTCTTCGCAGCCACCAGAGAGCTGTGGCTGCTTGGAAGGAGGGCAGGTTCAGGGAAGAGGTGGTTCCCGTGGCTTATCCCGGCGTGAGGGGTGAGGAGCTTCATCTTGAGAAGGATGAGACCCCTCGTGAATCTGCGAGCATTGAGAAACTAAGCAAACTCAAACCGGTCTATCCTGAAGGAGTATGCACTGCAGGCAACTCTTCCTCGGAAAACGACGGGGCCGGAGCGGTGATTCTAGCGGGTGCATCGTTAGCCCGTAGTATGGGGCTTCCGGTGCTTGCCAGATTCGTGGCAGGTGCCTGGGCCGCCTGTGACCCCACGGTTACCTACCCGGCGGTGGATGGGGCGGTGAAGAAGACTCTCGGCAAGGCCGATCTATCAATCAAGGATATCGACATTTTCGAAATTCAGGAAGCCTTTGCGGTTCAGCTTTTGGCAGACGCCAGGCTTATGGGAATAGCCCAAGAGGAATACGATCGTAAGATTAACGTGAACGGCTCAGGCATATCCCTCGGTCATCCCATAGGGGCTACAGGTTTGATGCGGCTTGTGAGCCTCGTCTACGAAATGAAGAGAAGGGGTCTGAGGCTTGGTCTGGAAACGATTTGCGGGGGCGGCGGCCAAGGCGTGGCCGCTGTTTTTGCCGGAGATTAGCCAAAGGGGAGGCAGGGTTATTCGGAGTCGGATGCATGCTGGTGAATCTGGGGCGAATCATCGGGCAAAATGCCCGCCAATATTGGGAACGGCCGGCGGTGGTAAACATCGAGCGCAACAGGTCTCTTTCATATGGCCGGATGCACCTTTTAACCAACCGAATGAGCCATGTTTTGACAGGAAGATTCGGTCTCGGGCAAGGCGATGTCTATGTCAATCTTCTAGAAAACGATCATGTCGCCTTATTTCATCCGTGGATGTTTAAATGCCCAGTCACCGGCGCATGGATCGATGTACGCGAGTCCGCGGCCGAACAACTTAAACAGATCGACTACGTCCGTCCCAGAGTCGCTTTTCTTGAAGCCGGATTCTTGGAAAATCTTTTGGAGCCTCTTTTGGAGCGACAAATCGAAGTCATTTCGATGGATCCGCTGCAGGAAAAACGTCCGGGGCTTCACTTCTTCTGGGAGCTGGTGGAAAGAGCCAGCGAGGCGGAGGTTGATGAGGAGTTTGCTTGGGATGATGCAGCTTCTCACGTCTCTGTTCTTCGTTTCACCGGAGGCACCACCGGCCTAGCCAAATGCGCCATGTACACCCCCGCCAACTTTTGGGCTTGGGGCATGAATCCGGCTCACTACCTGCACACGGTGCCTTTTTCGTACCCAAGGGCCTTGCTTTTCTCGCCGATCAACCATGCGGCATCCGGGTCGGTTGTCATTCCGGTACACCTTAAAGGCGGCACTCTATACACCCTTAATAGGGTTGAAATGGAGCTCCTGGGACAGTATATCCAGCAGGATGGTATCGAACTGATTTATACTGTTCCCACCGTGCTATACCGGATTCTGGATTTGGACCTGCCGGATAAGTACGACCTTTCGAGCCTAAAAACCATCCGCTACGGGGCGGCGCCAATATCCCCATCTAAGCTGGAAATGCTTCTAAATCGCTTGGGACCGGTCTTCGTTCAAGGTTACGGATCCACCGAATGCTGGCCTTCCTGCACGATTCTGGCCCGAGAGGACCACAGAGTGGATTCGCCTCAGCGGATCTCAAGGCTTGCCAGCGTCGGTCGTCCTTTTCCCGGTCAGGAGATACTGCTTTGCGATGATGGCGGCTATCCGGTTTCTTCAGGTTGCCGGGGGGAGCTATATATTCGCGGATCAAACACCATTCAAGGCTATTACAAAGCACCGGGTTTGACTGCCGAAAACTTCACTTCCAACGGCTTCTGGAAATCAGGAGACCTTGGTTACAGCGATGATGAAGGGTATATATTTCTGGTTGACCGTAAGAAGGAGATGATTGTCACAGGGGGTTATAACGTTTATGCCACAGAAGTGGAAAACTGTATCAACTCCCATCCCGATGTATCCAACTCTGCCGTAGCCGGGGTGCCTGACGAGCACTGGGGTGAGGCCGTGTGCGCTATGGTGGTGTTACGAGAGGGAGCCGATGTTTCATCTGAGGAGTTGATCGCTTATTGCAAGGAGCACTTGGCCAGGTACAAAGCCCCAAAGCAGTTTATGTTTGTTGATTCTCTACCCGTCAGTGCTGTGGGCAAGGTCCTTCGCCGGGAAGTGCGCAGGCGGTTCTGTGTTGCTACGGAGCCGGACAGGAGGGCTGAAACCTGAACGCAAAGGTCGGAACTATTCACGAAGTGGGTCTTATTTATAAGGCATTTTGCTCCCTCGGGCACCGAGGAAAACCCAAATCATCTCTCAACCGGAAAGGCTGCCTATGGATTCTTCCTTGCTTCCACCAATGGCCCTGATTCGACAGAATATCCCTGCTCCAGAACTGGAAGACATTAAACCAAGGCTGGATGAAGGGTTTGCCCGACTCAAGCTTGCGCAAAAGGTCAAGCCCGGCCATAAGGTGGTTTTGACCGGAGGGAGCAGGGGAATCACCGATATGCTCACGGTGCTCCGACACACCGTGGGCTTTTTGCGTTCGCTTGGCGCGCAACCTTATGTGTCCCCGGCAATGGGAAGCCACGGCGGCGCTACCGTTTCCGGGCAGAACAGGCTACTGGCCCACCTCGGAATCTGCGAAGAAAAGGTCGGTGCTCCGATAATCAGCCACATGGAGACAAAGGAGATCGGGCGAACCTCTTTCGGCCTGCCTGTATTGATCGGAGAGGATTTCATCCAGGCCGACTGGATTATTGTCGTGAACCGGGTAAAGCCCCATACAAGTTATCGTGGAAAGGTGGAAAGCGGTCTTTTGAAAATGCTCGCAGTAGGAATGGGAAAACGCAATGGAGCCGAGCAGAGTCATGCCCATTTTTCCAGACGTGGCTTTGAAAAGGCCGTTGATGAAATATCCTCCGTAGTTATCGAAAAACTTCCTGTCCTCTGCGGCATTGCCTTGGTGGAAAACCATTTGAAAAGGACAGCCGCTTTGGAGGTATTGTCCCCTGAGGAGTTTGCTGAAAAGGAGCCGAAACTACTGGCTCGTGCCAGGAATCTCATGGCTCGGGTGCCTTTCAATCAGGTCGATCTTCTCATCGTTGACGAAATGGGAAAGAATGTAAGCGGCAGCGGTATGGATTCAAACGTTACGGGCCGCATTTATAACCAGGTCACACCCGAGCCGACGCGTCATCAGTTCCGCCGAATTTACGTCCGGGATCTGACTCCTCAGAGTGAGGGGAACGCATTGGGGGTGGGCACGGCCGATTTCTGCGCACGGAGGCTGGTGGAGAAGATTGATAGGGAAAAGACAAGGATCAACTGCGTGACGGCGGCAGTGCCTGAAAAGGGTAGGATCCCGATTATGTGCGACAGCGACCTTGAGGGGTTTACCTACGGTCTTCTTAGCGCAGGAGTGGTGGAACCATATTCCTCGAGGGTTATCTGGATTAAAAACACCCTTGATCTCGAGTACATAAAGATTTCAGAGGCCCTCGAGGCGGAGGCGCAAGAGATCAAAGGAGTGGCATTTCTTTCCCCTTTTGAGCCTTTAACTTTCGACCACACGGGGCAGTTACCCTTTGACTGGTTTCCGAATCAGGAAAAGGGTTTCTTTTCACCCTTGTCTCCCGACACAGATTCATAAGTAAGCGCCGCCGCCATTCTCTTCGTTTTGCAGGTTTTAGAGGGACCCTATGCTCGGGTCCGGAATCTATGCCTTTCAGAAAGCGTTACGAAACTTCACGTTTCTCAGGAGAAGTTTCGGCAGTAAATTTGCCGGCCGGCGATTTTTTTCGCTCCCGCTCCATATCCCTTTTCATGTCTTTTTCTTTAATAGCCTGCCGTTTGTCGGCTTTTTTCTTTCCCTTGGCCAGACCGACAAGAACTTTAGCCCACCCCCCGGAAAAATAGATTTTCAAGGGAATCATTGTGTAGCCTTTCTCTTCCGTCTTGCCGATGATACGCTTAATCTCTTTTTTCGTCAGAAGGAGCTTCCTCGTCCTTTTGGGGTCCAGGTTTATGTGGTGGGCAAAAGGGTAGGGGCTGATATGGAAGTTGAATAATAAGACTTGCCCTTTCTTAACCTTGGCATAACTGTCCACAAGATTCGCCCGCCCGTCCCTCAGGGATTTTACTTCCGGTCCGGCCAGGACCATACCCGCTTCAAAGGTCTCCTCAATGAAGTATTCGTATCCTGCTTTTTTATTCTGGCAAACGACTTTTTCTGACATCACTTTGTCTGTGGAACATTAAGGTCTATCCGGGTTGCTGTGAATCAGGTCCGCCTGATCCAGTTCATTGAGCAGGGGTTGCATCTTCGCGCTGATAAACTCTCGGACCCGGGATGCTGTTTCAAGCTGAAGAATTTTTTCAACATCACTCCCGCACTCCTGGACGGAAAGGGTTCGGATTACCTTCTTGATGATCGGGATCCGCGCCGGATTCATGCTAAGTTCCTTAATCCCAAGGCCCAGGAGGATCGGGGCACACAGGGGGTCTCCGGCCATTTCACCGCATAGGGCCACCTTGATTTCCGCTTTCCCGGCAGCCTCCACCACCTGCCGGATCAACCTGAGGATAGCGGGGTGAAAGGGTTGATACATGTATGCCACGTGCTCATTAACCCTGTCAATGGCCAAGGCGTACTGGATAAGGTCATTGGTGCCTATGCTGAAAAAATCGACGTGGCCGGCCAGGATATCGGCAACGGTCACTGCGGAAGGAACCTCCACCATAACGCCTACTCTGACGCGCCGATCATAGTCGATGCCTTCTTTTTCCAGATCGCTCATGACCTTCTCAAGAATCGCTCTAGCATCCAAGAGCTCCTGAAGTCCCGATATCATAGGAAACATCAATTGGACATTGCCGAAAGCACTCGCCCTGAGAATCGCCCTGAGCTGGTTCTTGAAAACGTCTGTCTCTCTTAGGCTGAACCGGATTGCCCTTAGTCCTAGGGCCGGGTTTGTTTCTTTGCTCAGCCCGATACCGGCAGAGATCCGGTCTCCTCCAAGATCCAGGGTTCTGATAGTCACCGGATCGGGTGCGATGATCTCAGCGACTTCCTTGTAATCCTCGAACAGCTCATCTTCCTTGGGTAAATTCGATGACCTGAGATAGTGGTATTCGGTCCTGTAAAGACCGATACCCTCCGCTCCGTTATCTTTTGCAGACACCACCTCTTCGACCAGTTCGATGTTCGCTTCCACGGTGACCCTGAGGCTGTCTACCGTCTCGGCAGGCAGGTGACTAAGGCGGATAATGCCGGATTCGAATTTGTCTCTTTGGATCTGCTTTTCCTGATAAAGAATGATCTCTTCGTCATCTGGGTCGATGATGACATCACCTGTTTGCCCGTCAACAATGAGCAGCGTGCCGTCGTGGACATGATGGGTCACAATCTCAAGCCCCACAACGGCCGGTATCTTGAGAGATTGTGCCATGATCGCAGCATGAGACGTACGCCCGCCCACGTCGGTGATGAAACCCATAACCTTACTGATGTTGATGGAACTTGTGTCGGCGGGAGAGAGTTCATGGGCAACAATGATCACCCGTTCTTTGATTTCGAATAGATCTTCCTGTTCTCTGCCTGCCAGGTTCCTCAAGATTCTTTCCGCCACATATTGCACGTCCACAATCCTCTCTTTGATGTAGCGGTCTTCAATCTGGGTGAAAAGCTTCTCGATGTTTTGAACCGATTTCTTAAGGGCCCATTCAGCATTGATTTTTTCGCTTTGGATGGTCTGGATCGTAGCGTTGGAAAACATGCTGTCATCCATGATCAAAAGGTGTGTCTCAAGAATGAAGGCATGTTTTCTGAGCGGTTCCGGGATCTTGTTTTTGATCGCAGCGATCTGTTCCTTTGCACCTTGAAGGGCCTCTTTGAAGCGGTCCACTTCTCGGGATACCTGCTGCTCGTTGACGAGGTACTGGTACAGGATTTTGACCCTGGAGCGATCGACCAAACGGGCCTTGCCGATAATAATGCCGGGAGACACGGCAATCCCTCGTAGCGTTTTCACCTTGTCGTTTTGGGATGATCTCATCTTGCTTCACCAAATTTTTGTTCGAAAAGCTGGCTCAGGGCCTCGATCAAGGCTTCAGAATCCTCTCCTACCGCTTTTGCCAGCACCTCGGTTCCCTTGGGGCAGGCAAGGCTGAGAATGGACAGGATGCTCGTTCCTTCCACCTCATGGTCGTCCTTTTTTATGGAAAGAAGGGAACTGTACCGGCTTGCCAGGGCAACGATCTTGGCAGCGGCTCGTGCGTGTAATCCCAGTTCGTTACGGATCAAAAGTTTTTTGGTCATTTCCATGGGGAAAAGGCAAGGGTCACAAAGCTCTTTTTCTTTTGATGCATGCTTTATAAATGCTTCTGTAGTCAAGACCCGCCTCTGACGCAATGTTTTGAGCCATGTCTCTGATGCTCATGGTTTTTGTTTCCAGCATACGATCGATCCTGTCCTCAATTTCCGCCTGCAATGTACCGTTTTGTTCTCTTTTTTCACTGCCCTCCATGACCAGTGTATACTCCCCGCGGGTCTCTCCTTCCTTCCTGATTCGCTCCAGGAGGTCACGCAAGCTTCCCCTTAGAGTTTGCTCGAACATCTTGGTCATTTCCTTGAGGATTACCAAAGGCCTATCTCCGAGGATTTCGAGCATGTCCTCAAGTGTTAAAACCAGGCGGTGGGGCGCTTCAAAAAAGACCATTGTGTAAGGCTGATATTCCAATCCTTTTAGATCTTTTCTCCTTTTTCCCCGTTTTGGGGAAAGGAACCCGAAGAAAAGGAATCTCTCTGCCCGAAGCCCGGCCGCTGATAGGGCGGCCGTCACCGCGGAAGGGCCGGGCACGGGGGAGACCCGTATGTCCTCATATAAGGCTTGGTCGACAAGAAACATTCCCGGGTCTGAAACCCCCGGTGCGCCTGCACTGGTGACGAGAGCCACGTCCTGCCCGGACTTGAGCCGCCTTAGGAGCTGGGGGCCCTTAATTTTCCGGTTGTGCTGGTTGTATGCCGTCAGCCTCGTCTTGATGCCGTAACTCTCGCAAAGAGCTCTGGTATGATCCACGCTCTCTGCGGCGATCCACTCCACCGCGCCAAGGATTTTAAGGGCTCTCAGGGTTATATCCCCGAGATTTCCAATGGGGGTTGATACCACGTAGAGGGTTCCCCCTTCCCTATGCCGATCAGTGTTCATCGTCGAACCGGGGAATAGGCCTATCGCTCTTGGTCTGATCCTTAGGAAATACTAGCCAAACATATTTGAAATTTCGTAACACTTTGGCTTTTTGAAAACACCTTAAGCACCAAGCATGGGGGTCCCTCTCAAA
>JAFGDM010000096.1 GCA_016932115.1 Deltaproteobacteria bacterium
TCCTCGGAACGCTTGTTTGGACTCAATAAGGCTAAAATTTCAGCAACAATTTAGCTGTTTGAAAAATCGCAAGCATCAGGCATGGGGACCGCCGGCTTCAGTATTTCAAACGGCTAAATTGTTACAAATTTCAGAAAAAAGGAGGAATCCCTATGGCAAAAAGAATATTGATAGCGTTGGATGAATCTGCAAATGCCATGAGAGCTGTGGATTATGTTGCCCGATCCTTCACTCCCGATCATGAAGTCACGCTTTTTAACGTAGTTTTGAACACGGCTGCCATCTGCGGCATGAACAGCCCTGAGCTAACTCCTTATTTCACCGCTCAGCAGGTTACCTTTTGTTCCTTGGAAGATAAAAAGAAAGATCTTGTCAAAAAGGCCATGAGTGAAGGAAGGGCTCGCTTGATAAAAGCTGGGTTTCAGGGTGACAAAATTACAACGAAAATAGAAAACAGGAAAAACGGCGTAGCCAGAGACATTCTTGCAGAGGCCCAATCAGGCTATGACACCATCGTTTTGGGAAGAAGAGGCCTATCCGGTGTTGCTGAATTCTTCATCGGAAGCGTGTCGCAAAAGGTCCTCCATAACGCCGGGAGAATTTCCGTAGTTCTTGCAATCTAGCAGCGGTTTTTCAGGCCCATTCCGCTATGCGGCCAGGTCTTGGCGATTGAGGATGTCTCCGCCTGAACCGATTACAATCTCTTCTCCAGGAATGCTTTTGTCCGCCCTGTCCATGCTTCTCTTCACAATCTGCGGCAGGGCCGAGCAGCAAGGGACTTCCATGTCTAGGATGGTGACGCTCCGAATATTGGCCGTTTTGAATATCTCTGTGAATTTCTCAACGTATTCCTGAACATCATCGAACTTGGGACACCCGATCATCACGACCCTGTTTTTAAGGAAATCCCTGTGTAAATTGGGATAGGCTACGGCCGCGCAGTCCGCAGCAATCAGGAGATCGGCGCCTTTGAGGAAAGGCGCTGTCGATGGCACGAGTTTGATCTGAACAGGCCAGTGAGCAAGCTCTGAATTCTGGGTGCTTGGCTCACCACTTCCCTCTAAACTAGGAGTCAATACCTTGATCTGGGATGAAGGGCACCCGCAGACCATCAAAAATTCCTTATTCGGCTCTTCTTTTTTTCCAGCCGAAAGATACTTCTCCACGGCCTCTTCATCAAACTCATCAGCAACCCGCTCCTCCACAGTGAGTGCGCCTTTCGGGCAATCTCCAAGGCAGGCACCCAATCCGTCACAGTATTTTTCCGCCACCATTTTGGCTTTCCCGTCTACCACCTCAATGGCCCCTTCGGCGCATGAAGGAACGCAGGCACCGCAGCCGTCGCAGAGGTCTTCGTCAATGCGTACAATCTTTCTCTGAACTTTCATGATCCTCTCCTTTTCTATTTCTGCTTCAGCAGGATCTCCTCCGCCATCTTTTTCCCGCTCTCCGTTAAGAATGATTCCTTAAGGGTGTGGGACAGCCTCTCGGGTGTCGGTGGACTTTCTTTGTGAATTTCTTCAAGGTTCGCGATCAGATCCGCGTCAAAGACGCATTTGAAATTGACTGTCTCCTCGGGCCGGGGGTGATGATGATGAGCGATGATGTCGCACACCTCATCCGTAAGCCCCTCCTTCGCCCCAAGTCTTTGAAGAATTTCCCTTGCCGCCGGCGGCCCTTCCTTCTCCTGATAGACCGCCGCCGCGCTTTGATGCTTCCTTTCCGCCTCCTTGATGCCGATATCATGCAGATACGCTGCGGTGAGAATAACGGCAAGGTTTCCCCTTTCCTGTTTCCCGATTCGCTCAGCGTACCGGGCCACCCGGCTTGAGTGCCCTATCCTCTTGAAATCGATCTTGAAATAGCGTTTCATTTCAATCGCCACCCGGTCCTTGAGCAGGTCCTCTTTCTGGGCTATCAGTTCGGGAGGAAGATTGCCGATGCATTGTTCTGCGTACCGGCAGTAGGAGGCGCACCCGAAGTCCATGCTCGGATTCAGGAACTTGTGACCGCATTTCCCACACCGCCGTGTTGAATCGTCTTTGAAGAATTCTACTTCCGCACCGCATTCCGGGCACCTCGTTTCAAAGATGGCGCCGGGTTTCCAGTATCTGCTGTCCTGCCCGGGACATTTCATGAATTAATCCTCCTATTCCGCAACCAATCTGCTTTTTCTTGTTGGAAAGAAGTTTTTCCTCTCCCCCGGCAGATCTGAGGCCTCCCGCCCCAATTTCCTGTGCTGTTTGCGCAGGCTATGCGAGAGATCCCCAGGGTTATCGCGGCATTTGCTTGAATTTTACTAAATGCCCCCACTCTATTCTTTGACCTAGGTCAAGAACTTTCAATTTTTTCTTCGATAAATGGGATGCTTTTCAGCAGGCTCCTAATCGATCCTTGCCCGGTAGAGCCTCAGGCTGTTCGAAACTACGGTAATGCTGCTCATGGCCATGGCGAGGGCGGCAAGGATGGGATGGAGTTCACGCAAGAAGTGGGGAACTAATTCGATTGGATATAGGACACCTGCAGCCACGGGAATGAGAACTGCGTTATAGAAAAAAGCCCCAAAAAGATTCTGCTTGATGGTTCGCATGGTGGCCCTGCTAAGCTCGATTGCACGGGGGATTCCCGTGAGACTCCCGCTCACAAGGATAACATCTCCTGATTCAATGGCCACATCGGTCCCGGTGCCGATCGCCATGCCCACATCCGCCTGGGCAAGGGCCGGCGCGTCGTTGATGCCGTCTCCAACCATGCCGACCTTCTTTCCTGAATCCTGAAGCTCTTTAACTTTCCTCGACTTTTCTTCGGGTAGGACTTCGGCAAGGACCCTGTCCACACCGACTTGGGAAGCAATGACCTGCGCGCTCCGCGCGTTGTCCCCGGTCAGCATGATCACTTCCAGATTTTGCCGGTGAAGGGCCGCAATGCTTTCCTTTGATTCCGGCTTCGGCCGGTCCGCAACAGCAATGAGGCCTGCCGCCTTTTGATCCACGGCAACCACCATCACGGTTTTCCCTTGATCCTGCAAGGAGCGGATATGCTCCTCCTGCCCGCCCGGAAGCAAATTGTTTTCTCGTAACCAGGCCGGTTTGCCGACCATGATTTCCATCCCTTCAACGGTCGCGCTCACGCCCGCGCCTCTGGAAGCCTTAAAAGATTCGGGCTCTAACAGCCGGATGCCTCTCTTTTGAGCTTCAGCGACAACCGCGCGACCCAAAGGATGCTCCGAACCGACTTCCACCGAGGCTGCAAGCCGCAAAAGATCGCGGTCGTCCCCGAACCTGCCGTCCAGCACGATGAGGTCAACCACCACAGGTTTTCCGATGGTGATGGTGCCTGTCTTGTCCAGGACGATGGTGTCCAGCGTCGTGGCTCTTTCGAGAGCTTCGCTGTTCTTGAAAAGAACTCCTTTTTCCGCTCCTTTTCCGGTTCCGGCCATGATGGCCGTAGGCGTGGCCAAGCCAAGAGCGCAAGGACAGGCAATTACGAGCACCGCCACCATGCGGATCATGGCAGGCACAAAGGCGCCTCCTGCGGCCCACCACAGCACAAAAGTGATGAGAGCAATCCCGATCACAGCAGGTACAAACACGGCCGCGACCCTGTCTGCCAGGGCCTGGATGGGCGCCTTGCTGCCCTGAGCTTCCTGAACGAGCCGGATGATTCGAGCAAGGGCTGTGTCTTTGCCCACCTTCTCAGCCCTGAAACGGATGCGACCCTCGCCGTTGATCGTCCCAGCGGCGACCCGGTCGCCCCTACCTTTATCAACAGGGATGGGCTCTCCTGTCAGCATGGACTCATCCACGCCGGACTCGCCGTCAAGCACCGTCCCGTCCACGGGTATGGCCTCACCGGGACGCACGACCACCTCATCCCCCACCTTGACCTGAGACAGAGGAATCTCATGTTCATCGCCCTCCACAAGGACCGTTGCCGTTTTAGGTCGGAGCCCCATAAGCTTCCGGATAGCGCCTCCGGTTTTGCCCTTGGTCCTGGCTTCAAGCATCTTTCCAAGTTTGACCAGTGTGATGATCACCGCCGAAGTTTCAAAGTAAACATGGTGGCCGAGAACGGGGAAAAACAGCAGGGCCAGAGAGTAGAAGTAAGCTGAAGAAGACCCCATGGCCACAAGAACGTCCATGTTGGCGCTTTTATTCTTGAGGCTTTTCCATCCGCCGGTGTAATAGTCCCACCCTGTATAAAATTGAACGGGGGTGGCCAAAACAAGAAAAAACCAGTTTACCCAGAAAGCGTGGCTCCATGGACCGAAGAGACCGAAATCCCGCCCCATGGAAAGGACAAAAAGAGGCGTGGTGAAAATGACGCCCGCCAGGAACTTCAAGGTCTGGTCCCTGATCTCGGCCCGTCTTGACTGCATTTCCGCATCTTCCCCGTCGAGCGCCTCATCGGGCCTTATGGCCCCGTAGCCTGCCTTCTCAATAGCAGCTATGATTTCGTCCACAGTGGTAAGTGAAGGAATGTAGGTTACTCGAGCCCTTTCCGAAGCAAAGTTCACGGAGGCGGCTGTAACCCCTGGGACTTTTTTCTTCAGGATCCTTTCAATAGTCATGGCGCAGTTGGCGCAGGTCATGCCCGTAATCGGGATTTCCACATCAATCTGAGCTACGCCGTACCCAGCATCCTTGACCTTTCCGACCAAAGCCTGAACCGATACCTCTTCCGGGTCAAAAGAAACCGTCACCTGCTCCAGTGCGAAATTTACATTCACCTCTCTTACCCCAGGAAGTTTTTTTACCGATCGCTCGATGTTGAAGGCGCAGTTTACACATGTCATACCTGTAACGGGTAAGGTTACTCTTTGTTCAGCCATGTTGACACCTTCCGATCATCTATCCATACAGCTTCGCTCGAAACCTTCGTCCTCACCATTCCATGATTCCGCTCCTCCAGCCTTCCATTCGTTATGGTGCGGCCGGATAATTGATTTCTTTGAGGGCGGCTTTAATCTGATCCAGGCTTGCCGGTTCATCCCAGGTCACCGTAATTTCCTTTTTGCCGGGATCCCCCTCCACAGCAAGTATGCCCTTGAGGTCGCTCAGTTCTCTTTTGATAGCCGTTAGGCAATGGCCGCAACTGATATTGGGAATAGAAAGCGTTGTTTTATCCATGGCTTTTTCCCTCCTTTTTTCATATTAAATCTATAGGGATAAAAA
>JAFGDM010000097.1 GCA_016932115.1 Deltaproteobacteria bacterium
CGCACACCGCGCTCTTCCCGGTACGCAGGCACTCGCTTGCCGTTGACCGTTCCCTGCCGGTATTGGCCCAGCACGATTGCTCCTTGCAGGTTGTCTACAGGAAAAGGTCTCAGAGCTCGATACAACTTGGCTTTTTCATCAAGAACCCTGTCCGCCTCGAACAACGACGGCGGCTCCATGGCTGTGAGGGAAAGAAGCTGCATCATGTGGTTCTGAAACATGTCCCTAAGGACTCCGGACTGTTCGTAGTATCCGGCTCGATTCTCGATTCCCATGCTCTCGGCCGCCGTGATTCGAATGCTGTCGATGTAGTTCCTGTTCCAGAGCGGTTCAAAGATTGCGTTCGCGAAACGGAGCATCAAGACATTCTGAACCGTCTCCTTGGCAAGGTAATGATCGATTCTAAATATTTGGTGTTCCCGGAAATGCTTGTGAAGGGTTCGGTCAAGAATCATGGCTGTGCGCAGATCGCGGCCGAAAGGCTTTTCAACCACAATCCTGGACCAACCCTTGCCCCCGCTTCCCTCTCCAGAGAGACCGACCCGTCCGAGCATCTGAGCCGTTGTTTCGCAAAGCATTGGAGGGATGGCCAGGTAGAAGATCCTGTTTCCCCCTGTCCCCTGCTTTTGGTCCAGATCCTGGAGCTTGTCCGCAAGCCTTTTAAAGGAAGGTGCGTCAGCGTATTCAACAGGAAAATAGCGAAGAAGAGAGGCAAAAGCCTCCCATTGCTGAAGGTCATGTGGATTACGGCCCATTATTGCTTCCCGGCTTCGGGCACGGAAATCCTCATCGGACATTTCAGTTCGAGCGGCTCCGACGATGAGAAAAGGCTCCGGCAGGCTTCTGTTCAAATATAAGTTGAAAAGGGCGGGAAGAAGCTTTCTGTGGGTCAGATCTCCGGAAGCTCCGATTATCACCAACGTGCATGGATCTATGGCGGCCTCAAGAAATGTCCGTTCTTCACCCGGTTTAATTTCTTCCGCAACCCCCTTGATGATTGCCTCGAAGGCGTCGTTTTTCTTTTTCACATCATCCATCATCTTTCACCCGCTCTTTAGCCGCACCGACTTATTTTTCTTCCGAAAGGACGACGGCATGGCCCCCGAAATCTGTTCGCAAGGATGCGATGATACTGTCTGAAAGGGTCTCCGTTGCCCTTGATCGAAATCGGTTTATCAATGACAGGGTTCCAGCAACCATGACCTTACGACGGTCCCCTGATTCCAGAGATGAGCCGCTTGCGCATAGTTGAGAGATTCACCGTAGGAAGAAGCATCGAGGATTTGAAACCTTTCCCCGTAGGCTTGCATCATAACGCACTCGATGCCGTTATGGACCATTTTCACAAAATGCCCTTCCCCGGTAGGGCCGCAGTAGATTTATCCGTACCCGGTTGCCGAGCTCTCAAAGAGCGGTTTGATGCGATAGAAGCTGTTCCTTAGCCCGCCCACCATCAAACAGTAGCCGACTTTAAGAAAGATCCCCATGCCTGATGCTTGCGATTTTTCAAACAGCTAACTTATTATCATCCTTGTAATATGTGTTTTAAGATTCTTGCCAGGTGATGCAGTCACCCGGGCAGAAAGCGATGACTTCCTGAATGGCGGTTTCCGGATAATCTGTGAGATCTGCCACTTCAATGCATCCGGTCTCCTTGTTACGCAGAAAAATCTGAGGGTAAAGACTGATACACGATTCGCAACCCGTGCATCCCGATCGATCAAGAAAAGGAATTTTCTTCACCCTTCCTTTTTTTGTTTCCATTTTAGGTATGTCCCATAGGTGAAAGACGAACTCAGCTCAGAAATGTGTCCCTCGTATCCCTCTTTCCTGCAAAGGCGGCATCGTGTTTCACTGCACATCCTGCATGACCTGCAATCAGGGCATTTTTCCTTTTTCACTTTGCACTCCTATTTCGCATTACCGGGGCAGCTCCGCTGCAATCTTACCGGCAAGATTCCGGCATGCCTCTATCCCCTGATTGTCGGGCACATAGTGGATTCTAAGGCCGGGGTCAATAACCTTAAACTTCATCTCCTCAAGTTCTTTCGTGATAAGCTTGACCGCTTCCCCGCTCCACCCGTAGGAGCCGAAAGCCGCCGACACCTTGTTTAAAGGCTTGAGACCCTTCAGATAGGTCAAAACGTCGCTCACCGTAGGGAAGAGGCCGTTGTTCAAGGTCGGGGACCCGATCAGTATGGCCCCTGCGTCAAGGCACTCAGTCACGACGTCACTCCGGTGCCAACTCCTAAGGTGCATGGGCTTGGCATCAACCCCCTGCTCGCCAAGGGTTTCGGCAATGACTTCAGCCATCGTTTCAGTGCTATGCCACATGGTGTCGTAAAGGACCAGAGCCTTTCTGCCGGGTTTCTGCTCACTCCACTCGACGTAGGCCTTGATGATTTTCATGGGATCCTTTCGCCAGATAATCCCGTGATCCGGGCAGATCATGTTCATAGGAAGCTTCATGGTTTTTACCTTTTCCACAAGCTTCAAGATCAGCGGAGAGTATGGGAGAAGGATGTTTGCAAAATACTTTTTCGCATGGGGCATGATGGCATCGCCCATCTGGTCGTCAAACCTTTCCAGCCCTGCGTAATGCTGACCGAATGCATCGCTTGAGAAAAGAATTTTGTCCTCCTTCGCATAGGTGAACATGCTGTCGGGCCAGTGGAGCATTCTGGTTTCCATAAAAGCCAGGGTGCGCTTGCCGATCTTCAACTCACTTCCATCCTCCAAAGGCTTGTAATTCCATTTCTGAGGAAAATGAAGCGACAGGTTCTTATGGCCCATTTTGGAGCAGTACAAGGGTTTGTCTTCCCCAACGCGATGCATGATTCGTGCAAGTCCACCGGTATGGTCCATTTCCGTGTGGTTACTGATAACATTGGCTATGGTTTTTGGATCAACCAGCTCACTTATATTAGCTAAAAGCTGATCGGCATGCTCCTTCTTGACCGTGTCGATAAGGGTCACCTGATCATCGATGATGAGAAAAGCATTATAGGTTGATCCCTGATAGGTGGAGTAGCCGTGGAAATCCCGAATATTCCAGTCTATCGCACCAACCCAATAAATCCCTTGAGCGATTTCTACCGGTTTCATGGCAAGCCTCCCTTGTTTCCTTCATTGGTTTCGGTGACGGGCATGGTTATTTTGAAAATTGTCCCTTTTTCTTTTTGGCTCTCAAAGGTCAGGGTGCTTTCAGGATGATCTTCAACGATGCATTTGGAAACGCTTAAACCCAATCCTGTTCCGCCTTTCTTGGTGGTGAAAAAGGGATCGAAGATTTTTTCCTTCTGCTCATCGTCTATGCCGGACCCTTCGTCCGCGACGGCAATCTCCACCTTCCTTCCTTTCCGAGACGTGCTCAGTGAGATTTTTCCCCCGGGCATCGTCGCCTCACCGGCGTTTTTAGCCAGATTGAGAAGCACCTGTTTAAGCTTTTCCCTGTCCCCCGTCACCACTATTTTTTCAGAATCCGGACTGAACATAACATGGAGGTTTTTTGATTCGCAATCTCCCCTGACCAGTTCGTAAACTTCTCCGAGCAAGGCATTGATGTCAATTTCTTTTTTATCAAGGGTTTTCGGCAAATAAAGATCCCGAAGTTCGTTCAAAAGGTTTTCCAGTCGAGTAACTTCTTTCATGATGATAGTTAATTTTGATATCGCTTTATCATTGATCATCTCCCGGCTGAGCTGACGCGCGAATCCGCCGATCATCATGAGAGGATTCTTGATTTCATGAGTGATTTCCGCTACCGCTTGACCAAGTGCCGCAAGACGTTCCGATCGCGCGATTCTTTCGTGGAGTGCCTTGGTTTCTGTGAGATCGCGAACAATGCCGGTAAAATAGATAACACCTTCAAATTCCGACACTGAAAATGAAATATTGGCGGGAAAGATCTCACCGTTTTTTCTTGTAGCCATGATCTCCGTGTCATGGCCGATTCGATGAAGAACCCCGGTCTTCAAATAGCGGGCTACGGCATCCCGATGATTGCGATTGCAGGATGGGGCCATGATTACATTGAGATCACGGCCGACCACCTCTTCTCGTTTAAAACCGAAGATTTTTTCTGCAGCTTTATTGAAAAAAATGACCTGATGATGGGAATCAATAGTGACAAAGGCCTCATTAGTGTTTTCAACTGCCTTCTCGAGAACAGCGATCCGCCTTCTTTCGTCGTCCCTGTCACGCATACATACCTTCTTACTCCTTCTCGAACTGATCTTTGGATGCACCGCAAACAGGGCAGGTCCAGTCATCAGGCACCTTATCAAAGGGTGTCCCCGGGGCAACTCCGTTATCCGCATCCCCGTTTGCCGGATCATACACATATCCGCAAACCGTGCACACGTACTTATCCATACTTTTTAAACCTCCTTAACTGAATCCCCTCTCTCACCAAAAAGGCTTTGCTTGATACACATAATAAGCCTCAGTGGTGAGAGGGAATGCTTGATGGTTGACTATGCGGCTTCCAGTTTTTGCCTGTCCGCCATATCCATAAGGACCCGCTCCCTGGCTTTGTCGATGCCTAGAGCTTTCCTCTTTTTATCGATATGCTCGATCATCATCCTAGCCATCTCAAAGGGATCTGCGGCAAACCCCCATTTCCCGAAACCGAGTTCTTCGAGGCCTTCAAAAAGGTGCCTATGAAATTTTGTGCCTTCTACAATGGGGAAGTGGACGCCGAAGACCGTGTAAACGCCCGAACCCACAAAGTAATGCCCGATGGAAATGGCCTTTTCACTCATCCACTCGGGCGCGGCACCGGCTACGGGAAGATCCGCGATGCTGTTGCCGAGGCCGCCCACGCGGACCATCTCAGCGCAGGCGATGAGGATACGGCTGTTGTCCACGCAGGAGCCCACGCCCAGTACGGGCGGCATGCCTACGGTTTCGCAGACTTCCTTAAGTCCCGACCCGGCAAGATGGGCGGCTTCAGGCGTATAAAGTCCCGCCTTGGCCAGCGCTATCTGAGAGCACCCTGTCTGAACCACCAGAACATCGTTCCTGATCAACTCTTTTACAAGCTCTACGTGAACGTAGTCATGTTTGACCCTCGGGTTGGTGCAACCCACAACGCCCGCCACTCCTCGGATCCTGCCGTTGATTATGTTGTCGTTAAGGGGTGTATAGGATGACCTGAACGTTCCTCCAAGCATGTAATTGATGTATTCATGGGAAAAACCGTGAATTCCCAAATTCCTGATGTTTGGAATCTCGATAGGTAGGTTGCGATTCTTGAAGCGGATGATTGCGTGCTCCACAATGGCATCCGTACATTCCCTCGGCTTGTGCTCGTTTAATTCAATGTGCTCCACGCCTTCGATGTGGGCTCTCGGGTTGGTGGTGAAAAGCTTGGTACCGTAACAATCGGCTACTTTGGCAAGACCTTGCATAATACATTGCACATCTACGCCCATTGTATCCACCGCTCCTGTAACCAGGACCGCTTCCGTAGACGAGAAATTCCCTACGTGAGGTATACCGTGGCGCATGAGCATTTCAGTGCCCGAGCAGCACATGCCGACCAGATTAATCCCCTTTGCCCCGGCTTCCTTAGCCGCCTGGATCAGGCTCGGGTCATTGACGGAATCCAGCATGGACTCGAAAAGGTTCGGCTCATGACCATGGATGATGACATTGACGTGATCTTCCTTGAGACATCCCATGTTCACTTCGGTTCTAACGGGTGTCGGCGTGCCGTAAAGAATATCGGAGATCTCCGTGGCCACCATGGACCCGCCCCAGCCGTCCGAGAGGGCCGTCCGCGTGCATTGCTTCGTGATATTCTCGAAGTCCTGGTCCACACCGATGTGAGTCCGATGCATCAGTTCCATGATTTCCCTCATGGAGCCACGGGGAACCACACCGTTTTTCCTCCATGTTTCCAGTGTCTTTGCGGGGACTCTCTTGGCAAAAGGGATTTCTCCTTCCACCTGGGTGTAGGTGCGCTCCAACTCATGGTACACATCCATGGCGATATCTTTTGTCTCACGGCCCTCGGTCTCAATGTCGAGTTCCTTGGCCACCTCTTCCAGCTTGTTTGTGTCCTTGATTTTGTAATCGGTAATCTGGCCGGTCACTACTTCTCTAAATACATCCAGCATGCTCATGCCGTGGTCGGTATGGGCGGAAGCGCCGCTTGCAACCATGCGCGCGAAATTCCTTGCCTGGATCGTATCGATGGTCGCCCCGCACACCCCGGTCTTCCCGTATGGGTCTTTTGAGTTTAGGCGGCAGGGCCCCATGGAACAATGCTTACAGCAGGCCGAATCGGCTCCAATGGGGCAGGGTTTCATGTCCGCAGCACGGTGAAATGCTGTCTCAACACCGTCCCTCTCCGCTTTTCTAAGCATCTGGGCCGTAGCGTCACATATCGTGACTGCTCGAATATCAAGGCCTTTTTTTTCAGCTTTCTTTTCGATCTTCTTTCCCTTTTCTTCCTCCATCACGTCTCCTCCTTCATGGTTTGTCTTTAAAACTCCTTCATGGAGATTAGTAACTATTCCTAATAAGCTCAAAAAATTAGAGGCTTCTTTTCCAGACCATCACCACGCCGTCTTTTCCAAAAAAGATCTGGATCAATTCCCAACCCTGAACTCCCTTCCGGTTCATGATTTCTCCAAGTGCCCCGAGTTGATCGGGAGGTAATTCACTGACACCACATTCACCCCGGTCCGTGCAAAAATACACAAGACGGTCGAATTGCTCTGCGGGATGTTTCGTAATCTCATACTCAAAGCGCGGCATATTTCAATCTTTTTAGAACAGTTTCGTCCCTCGGACTTGTCTCCTGAGTCGCCGGGAAATCAGGTCGAGATTGTTCAAGGATAAAAAACGTCAATCCATCTAGCGAGGACCGGCGGTCCCGGCCTCACCCTCGATGGAACACTTGGTGAAATCAATCGGTTGGCCACAGCCTGAACAGATGTGCTCGCGGTTGAATTCATCCGAAAAGATTTCCTTTTCTTTTCCGCAATTCGGGCACTTACAAACAAAAGACTTCAAGCTCTTCAATTCCTGAAGTCCCGGGCAATGCATCGGGGTAGTCATAAAAATCTCCTTCAGGCTGAATCACAGCCATATTTTCTAGCTTAACTGAGCAAGGATGTCAAGAAGTCTTTTTTTAGCGAAGTCTCGGATCTATGCCTGTTTTTCCGCATTCGGGAATATAGCACGAGACGTCGAGAAATTCGCACTTCTCTTTGCACATCGGACACTTTTCGGGCGGATTGTCCGCCTTGAGTGTATAACCGCATTTGTTGCATTTCCACTCCGGCATGTTTTGACCTCCCTTCCTGGGCAACGGGGTTTTTTTAAGAGGGGGGAACCCGGGCAAGGCGATACGCCCGGGGTTCGAATCAGACTAGGCTTTCCAGAGACCGTGAATGTTGCAGTATTCTCTGGCTGTTACACTGTTTGCTGCAATTTTAAACGTGGCTTCGGGCACTTCACCCGGCTTTAGAAAATAGCGGTAAGCCTCTCCATCGGCAATGATCTCAACCCATTCAATATAGTGTTTTTCCTCCATAGGATGAGGAACACTCCCGACCTTGACCTTGAAGCCGTCCGAGGTCTTTTCCACGACAGGGACGTGTTTCTCTTTGGCCGCATCCACGGTGTTTTCTTTCATAAGCTTCATAGGCTGTCCACAGCACACAAGTTCGCCCTTGCCGCCGTGAAGCACTTCGACGATATTGCCGCACACTTCACATTTATAAATGTCTAACTTTTCGGCCATAATTATTCCTCCTTGGTATGTATGTTTCGATCTAAAGGGAATGGTCTTTTCACTATAAACACTCTTTGATAGCCTTAAGTACTTCTTCGTAATCAGGTTCTTGGGTCAGCTCTTCGACGTGTTGAATGTAATGAATGATGCCTTTTCTGTTGATCACGAATATGCTTCTTGCTAAAAGGCGCAACTCTTTGATTAACACCCCGTAAGCGGAACCGAAAGAAGCCTCCCGATGATCCGAGAGCGTGATAACCTTATCAACACCCGCAGCACCGCACCATCGCTTCTGAGCAAAAGGCAGGTCCATGCTGATGGTCAGGATAACCACATCTTTTCCAAGATTGCCCGCCTCTTGGTTGAAACGTCGGGTCTCTATATCGCAGACCGCCGTATCCAGGGATGGAACCGAAGAAATCATGCAAATCTTGCCGGAGTATGAAGAAAGCCCGGCAGGTGCAAGATCATTGTTCACGACGAAAAAGTCAGGGGCCTTATCGCCCACTTTAAGAGTTGCACCCAGCAGAGTCAAGGGATTGCCTTTCATAGTGACTGCACCGCTTCGCTCTTCCATAGCTCCTCCTTGTGTGCCTTGAATTCAAGGCCTTAGTCGTCTTCTCCGGGTTCAATAAAGTCCCCTTCCTTGGCACGGCATGCCTTACAGAGCCCGATAAACTCAAGCTTGTGGGCAAAAATACCGTGCTTTGTCAAGCGACCCAGGGCGTTTTCCAGATTTAGCAGGGTATCGTCCAAAGGCTCGATTTCCGCATCTTCGATCTTGCCGCAGCGGATGCAGGTGATGTGATAATGATCACGAACATTGCCCTCGAACCTCATCTGAGAGTGGCCCGGCTCGATTTTGTTTATGAGTCCCGATGAGGCCAAAATTTCGAGATTACGATAAACAGTGCCCATGCTGATTTTGGGCAACCTTTTTCTCACTCTCTCATAGATCTCATCGGCGGTAGGGTGGGATTTCATCTTCAAAATTTCTTCGAAGACCACCTGCCGCTGATGCGTCATTCTGTGTTTCTTTTCGGGATTCAAAACACCTTCGGACTTGTTAACCGCGAATAAGAGTTACTTTATACAAATGCCCGATCAAGTCAAGGCTTAGTTTTCCGCCGCTGCAGTGGATCCGGGTCCTGCAAGGGGTCTGAAAGCCTTTTTACTTGCCCCGCAAACAGGACACTTCCAGTCATCTGGAAGGTCTTGGAAAAGGGTACCTTTAGGGATTTTCCCCCTTCTATCTCCCCTGTCCGGATCGTAGATATACCCACAGTTGGTAGTTTGACATTGCCACATGTCTTCAGGTTTTGCCATGGCGAGATTTCTCCTTACTGAAATGCCCCGTTTGTACCGCAACAATGAAACATCAATTCCTGAATTTTTGCCCGACCGCCCTGCCGTAGTCCTGACAGGCTTTTGTTCCATCCGGCTTGTCAACCACGGCTTCCTTGAGGCTTAAGGCACCTAAATCCACGGTGTCCATTTTAAACACAAACTTCATGGTATCGAAAACCATGGGTGCCGCTTCTCCGCTGTGGGTATAGGCGCCGAAGGCTCCCCCGATTTTACCCAAGAGGTTGGCCTTTTCCGCCAGGAAAAGAAAAGTCTTCATGCCTGCCGTCATATCCCTGTGGTAGGTCGGACAGCCGAAGACATATCCATCATAGCCCTCCAATTGCTTTTCGCTGGTTATATCCGAGATCTTTTTAATCTCAGCTTCATGCCCTGAAAAGCGGATACCTTCCCCAATGTATTCCGCCATTTTCTGGGTTTTGCCGGTTCTGCTCACGTACGCTACCAAGATTTTATGCATCTCAGCCTCCTTATTTATTGATCTCTTTAAATTTTCCGTGCCACGCACAGTTGTCGCAATAAACTTCTGTGTCCTCCTCAATGTTTGAGCAGGAGCTATTTGCTTCCTCAGAGCTGAAAACAGCTTCTCCATTTCTCAAATCAAACTCCGACATCTCATAATCGTCAGCCGCGTTCTTTACGTAAAAGTGCTCACAGCCGCATAGCGGGCAAACCATGGTCGTTTCCTCCTTTCACCATTCAGGCGACCTTGAAAAAAGCCTTCCTATCCGCATTGCAGACAGGGCACTTTTGCGGGGGTTCTTTTTCAACGGTCATACCGCACACAGAGCACACGTAGTAGTCGATCTCTTCGTTTTTCCCGAGATTCTCCAGGGCCTTCTTGTAAAGGTCGGCATGGATCTTCTCAACCGCATTGGCATAGGTAAAAAATCGTTCCGCAACCTTTTCGCCTTCCTTTTTCGCAGTCTCAATCATTTCAGGGTACATGGTCTTATATTCATGGGTTTCACCCGCTATGGCCGCCTCCAGGTTTTCTTTGGTGCCTTTCACTTCGCCCAACGTCTTCAGGTGGGCATGGGCATGAACCGTTTCCGCCTCGGCAGCGGCCCGGAAAAGCCTGGCGACCTGGCTATAGCCTTCCTTTTCAGCTTGTTTGGCAAATGCCAGGTATTTCCGGTTGGCCTGTGACTCCCCGGCAAATGCATCCTTGAGATTGTCTCGCGTATTATTCATGACTCCATTCCTTTCTTTTAACACGTTATTTTCACTGATACCTTTTCTATTTGAGGGGCCACACCGTGCCGGCCTTATCACTCAAAACGCTGATTACTTCAAACTATAATACCCGGAACCGTTTTGATCAAGACGTAAAGGCGTTGTGCGGCCCAGCCGAGTGATTATGTTCATGTCAAATCATGGAGGGCGAGAAGTATGAAAGATTATAACGATTTGAAACCAAAGGAGAGAAGAGCAAACCGTCTGAGTAACGAAAAGAGCCCTTATCTATTACAGCATGCTTTCAATCCTGTTGATTGGTACGCCTGGCGCGAGGAGGCTTTTGAAAGGGCGCGGAAGGATAATAAACCGATCTTCTTGAGCATAGGGTATTCCACCTGTCACTGGTGTCACGTGATGGAAAAAGAGTCTTTCGAAGATGCCGAAATCGCGGGGCTGATGAATGAAGCATTTGTTTCCATCAAGGTGGATAGGGAGGAAAGACCGGACCTCGACCACATTTATATGAGCGTGTGCCAGATGATGACCGGAAGCGGAGGTTGGCCTCTCACTATTTTGATGACACCTGAAAAGGAGCCCTTCTTTGCTGCTACCTATCTCCCAAAATCGAATCGTTTCGGGCGACACGGCCTGATGGATCTAATTCCAAGGGTCAAGCAGCTCTGGGAAAACCGTAATGCGGATGTTTTGGAGAGCGCGGCTAACTTTACCCAAGCGCTTCAAAAGCTTGAGAAAGGGTATCACGTTGAGGAGCTGGATTACGGAACGCTCCAATCCGCTTTCGAAGATCTCTCCAAACATTTTGATAAAACCTACGGCGGTTTCAGCGACGCCCCCAAGTTCCCCACCCCCCATAATTTTTCTTTCCTGCTCCGATATTGGAAGCGGACGGGGAACGTTGACGCCTTGAAAATGGTTGAAAAAACGCTTCAGGAACTCCGTTGGGGAGGCATCTTTGACCAGATCGGATATGGTTTTCACCGCTATTCGACGGACAAGGAATGGCTTGTCCCTCACTTTGAGAAAATGCTCTATGATCAGGCCATGCTTGCTATTGCTTATATCGAGATCTATCAGGCCACAGGAAACGCGATATATTCGAACACGGCACGAGAGATTTTCGCGTATGTCCTTCGGGACATGCGCTCCCCGGAAGGGGCCTTCTATTCCGCAGAGGATGCCGACAGCGAAGGGATCGAAGGGAAGTACTATCTCTGGACCGAGGAAGAGGTTCGGGAAATCCTTTCTAAAGAAGAAGCGGATCTCGTGATCCACGCTTTCCATGTTGAGAAAAAGGGCAACTTCAAGGAAGAGGGCACAGGAAAGATTGCATGTGCAAACATTCTCTACCTAGGCAAAACCCCGGCCGAGATCGGCGCAGAGCTCCTCGTTCCGGATGCGGAGAAAATCATTGATGTCGCCCGGGGAAAGCTCTTCGAGGCCCGGGAACAAAGAATCCATCCCTACAAAGACGACAAGATCCTTGCGGACTGGAACGGGCTGATGATCGCAGCCTTTGCCAAGGTCGCACAGGTACTTGGGGAAGAGCAGTATATCCTTGCCGCTTCAGAGGCGGCCCGCTTCGTTATCGGCAAGATGAGGACTCCTGAAGGAAGGCTCCTTCACCGCTATCGTGAGGGAGATGCGGACATCACGGCAAGTATCGACGACTATGCCTTTTTCATCTGGGGATTGATTGAACTTTATGAAGCCGACTTCGATGCCCTGCACCTCAAGACGGCCATGAACCTGTCTAAGGATCTGCTGGATCACTATTATGACCCCAATCGCGGAGGTTTTTTCTTCACCCCCGATGACGGCGAAAGCCTCATTGTGCGAAAAAAAGAGATTTATGACGGCGCCATTCCTTCAGGAAATGCGGTTGCAATGTTGAATTTCCTTCGTCTCGCGCGGCTTACGGGAAGAACGGAATATGAGGAAAAAGCCGTTGGTGTCATGAAAGCCTTTTCAAGTCAGGTTAAACACTTTCCCTCCGCATCCACCCAATTTCTTTGCTCCTTTGATTTCGCCCTGGGGCCGTCTTTCGAAGTCGTTTTGGCTGGGCCCTCTGCAGGCAATGGTGTGCTCAGGATGCTGAATGCTTTGAGAAGCCGCTTTCTTCCGAACCACGTGGTTCTTTTACGCCCTTCGGACAAAGATTCTTCCGATATCGACGGGGTGGCCGGGTTCGTCAGAAACCATGCGCCTATTGACGGGAAGGCCACGGCTTATGTATGCCTTGATAAGGCTTGCAGGACGCCGACCACCAATGTTGATGAGATGCTGGCTTTTCTTGATTCCTCCTACTTTTTGGGCCCCTCTTTGGGCCTCGCATCAGAGACTTCACCCGGGTAGAAACAGGTCTTGCCCTTCTCGTCGCGGTATGGAATCGTCCTGAGATGGGTACCCACATCACTGCTTTCCCCGATTTTCCAGAGCCGTCCCGTATGGGTGTCCAGCATGAACTGATCTTTGGTCGAATCCGAAACCTGCCCGAATACATAACGTCCGCCGCCTGAACTCAATACGGTACCTGAAGGCGCCGTCTGCGGCTGTGGTGAGCTTATGCCGAACTGGGCAGAAACAGGCGCTGCAATGAGAACAAGCACCGCAATCATTAAGGTTGCCCTATGGATGCCTCTAACCATATCCATCCCTCCTTTTAAAAAAATCCCTCGCTTCGGGTCCCTATGCCGCGTCAAAAGGTTTGATTTTTTCTTATAGGATTGCATATTGAGCAGAGGAGTCAAGAGCTTCTTACGGCCACCTTGGAAGTGAGGAGGGTCCTGAACGTATGGCGGATTTCGCTAAAATGTTGTTCCAAAACATGATAAAGTAATAAAAAGGGGAGCTCATATTCATTTACGAATTTCTCTAAGGAGGCTACACGATGCTTCGCGCAAAGCTATGGTTTCGTTGTTCCGCTATGCACGACCCGGTCACACCGGTCATCGTCCAACCTGCAATTATAGGGTGGGAAGCAAAAAAGCGAAAGGTCGACCTCACCATTGAAAGACCGTTCAAAGGCGACGAATTGGTCATGAGAATGAAGGGATGGGTCACCAGTGATGTAAAAGAGGTTGTTGATGTGGTCAAAAAGCATGGCTATCTTAAGGTTCTTGATGATCGAGAACTCGTGGTGGAGATGGAAAGCGAACAGGAATTCGACAACCTTACGCGGGATCTGAAAGCCTGTTTTCAGGACCAGGTGGACCTGGAAAAGATATGAACGATGAGACGCTCTTTCCTGAAAAAATAGAGCTTCCCATTGAGGGTGAGCTGGATCTTCACACCTTTCGCCCCCAAGATGCCGCCTCTCTAGTGGATGAATATCTCAGGGTTTGTGCCGAAAGGGGCATTTACGAGGTAAAAATCATTCACGGAAAAGGAAAGGGCGTTCTACTCCACACCGTTCAAGCCCTTCTTCGAAAACACCCGTGTGTCATGAACTTCACTCAGGACAGCGGTCATTCCGGATGGGGAGCGACCACCGCGTACCTGAAAAAGGAGCCGGAACGTAAGAAGGAGGGTCGAAGCCCTGGAAACGGAATGATAGGGAAATGAATCGGTTAACCCGATTCGGCACCTAAAATCAGGACAGGGACCGAGGAATTTTCACTGAAGACACTCTGAAAATCTCGGGAATTAAATCCCTGAAATCGACCTTGCTCTCAAGTTTCCGGCTTCTCTTTTCACCTTGAGAGTAGCGAGGGCCGAGATAGAGATTGATTTCTATCTCCTTCTTCCCACAATACCGAGTCAAGGACCATTTGGTCATGCTTCCTACGATGAGGGCGCCGGCCTTTGCGCCCCATTCGAAGTGGGGGCCGTCTCCGCCGCTGTCGCCGATTAAAATGGTTTTTCCCGGCGGGATCGCCCGGGCGTTCATGACTTTTTGAGTGTTCTTCGGCTTGTCCTCAACTTCAAAAAGGTCGTGCCATTGAGAGCTACTCCTTCCCGTCTCCCCATATTTGATCATCGGATGAGCCGAAATGACAGGCGTATAGGGCAGAAGCCCTTTTCTGAAGATCCGTTGGAAGTATCCCTGCGTGCCTGTGGTGTTGATCATAAAGAGAACATCATTCTTGCCGCACCATTCCATCAACTCAGGCACGCCCCGGTAAGTCTCAAAGCGCTGATCCAGATACCTGTCCATTTGTTCCTCTGTAAAGGGACCCGGCAGGATGGGAGCGATCTTGCGGATAGCCTCGGATAGGGAAATCTCGTTTCCTGTGTACTTTTTGAAGGTGCTTGCAAGTTCTGAATCGAGAAATGGATAGGTGAAGGAAATGAAATCAAAGGGTCCGCACGGAGCAAGGCACTCATTCCAGTCCGATGAGACAAGGGCACGGTATTTTCGATGTTTTTCATTCATCTTGGAAAAGCTTACCCATTGTATGAAGGGTCAAACAGAAATAGGGTTCTTTCGGCGTTCGGTTTTGAGAGGGACCCTCATGCCTAATGCTTGCGATTTTTCAAACAGCCAACTTGTTACTGCAATTCTATAATGTTACGGATTTCACAATTTGATAATCATGGTCCTTTCGCACTCATCCATGTCGCAATATTCAAAGCCGACCCTTCGGTAGAGGCGTGAGGCAATGACGTTAGTGATCGAAACGGTCAGCCACACGCTTTTGAAATCAAGATCTTCGGCCTTTTTCAGGGTAATTCGTGTGAGCTCCGTGCCTATGCCGAGGTTGCGATAATCCTGGTGCACGAAAATCACGAACTCCCCGGATAGATGGGCAAGGTCTTTGATCAGAGCCGCGTGGCCGATGACCCTTTTCCCCTGCCAGGCCAGCAGGTTGATTGCTGTCTCGACCAAGGATGTCGCCCATTTCAGGCATGTTTCGGGTTCAGGAGGAGGGAGCCCCTGGGATGCGGGCCTCGGCAAGAAAACACGGTACATATCCATAAGGCAGGAAAAATCAGGAGGGGAGCATTCTCGGACCTCGAAGGGACGGCCTATTCGATCTTTGCATAAGATTAGGTCTTCAGACTTCATCGCTTCCTCAGCGGAGCAAAACCTTCGTGCGTATGAAAAGCTCGGTTTCAGTGCTTCACCGGTCATGGTCTCATGCGAGTTTCGTCGTGAGGGCGCCCCATCACCTTGAAGTGCTATCAAAGATTCCTATGCTCCGATAGTGAACGAGGCGGTCTTGCAAAGGCGATAGTTGAGTGCAAGGGCTGCTAGATTTTGACATACACCCTGCGGTTGCGGGGGCCGTCGAATTCGCAGAAAAAGATCTTCTGCCATATCCCGAGGAGGAGACGGCCGTTTTCAATCATCACGGACACCGAACTTCCAGTGAGCGAAGCCTTGATGTGGCTGTCGGCATTGCCTTCGAGATGGCGGTAGCCTGCATCGGGAGGCACGAGTTTATTGAGAAGATCGATGATATCGCTGCAAACGGAAGGGTCCGCGCCTTCGTTGATGGTAATGCCCGCCGTGGTGTGGGGAACGTAAACCAAACACACCCCTTCCAAAACACCCGCTTGCGAGATTTCTTTTTGCACCAGGCTGGTGATGTCAACCATCTGATTCCTGGCGGTGGTTTTCACGTTGATGGACGCAGGCACCGACCCCTCCGCAACAATTCTTCAGAGCAACCCAAAAACCCCAAAGGATGCAACATTCTAATGGTTCACGGCTCCACACCCTTGCGAATTGTCAAAATTAAGATCAAAGCTCATAGGACGAAGCCCTAGTGGATTTTGCTGCGAAGCTCTTTGCCTGCTAGAGGGTTATAGAGCTTCACAATCGCCACTTTCATACAGTCGATGGTTTTTGATGTTGTGATGATGTCGAGCAGGGTCTTCGACGCGGGTTCGGGAAGAACACATGTATCTCCCGCGTCGAACTTGAGATCAGGAAAAGCTTTCATGAGTTTTTTATGTTCTTTATCCCCGACCGGCACCCTGACGGCTTTTTTGCCTTCGATCTCCAGGATTTGGTCGTTTAATCCGGAATCCTTAATCTTTTGTTCCTGTTCTGCGTCCAAAAAGACATTAATGCAATACTGGCCCATAAACCTTACCTCCGTGTATTTTTTTTGCAAAGAGACCTTCCTTAAAGGCGGCCTCGTTCGGAATGCGTGCTTTTATAGAATTAAAAGGTTATACTTGTCAATATAGTCGAGCCTGAAAAGGTAAGAAGAAGATGCATGCTCATCAGCGGACTTTCCCATTGACACAAACCGTTTTTCTTCCCTACTATCCATTCCGCTCGCGCTCGCATGATCAATGGTCCGGAGAACCGATGAGCGCGGCGGAGGGATTCGATTGGTTTCAGCTAATCTAGGTGTTTTAAAAGGATATCTGTGCGTCATGTCCGGCGCAATTATGTGGGCGTCTTCCGGCACGGCGGGCAAAGCTTTGTTTGAAGGGGGAGTTAAAGCATTTGACCTGGTGCAGATCAGGGTTACTTCGGCCTCGATCATTCTTTTCCTTTTCCTTGCGGTCTTTTCAAGGGAATCCCTGAAGATCAGGGCGAAGGACATCGGCTACTTCCTTCTCTTAGGCGGAATATTCATGGCTCTGGTGCAGGGAACATACTTCTACACCATCAGCAAGATCCAGGTGGCTGCCGCAATTCTTATTCAGTATCTTGCCCCGATTTTCGTGGCTGTCTATTCCATGGCCTTTTGGCGAGAGCAAGCCACGCCTTTTAAAATCATGGCTCTTTTCCTCGCTTTCGGAGGATGTTACCTGGTGGTGGGCGGGTACAACCTCGAACTGCTGAGAATGAACCGGCTTGGCATCATGGGCGGCGTATCCTCCGCGATCTGTTTTGCAGGGTACAGCCTTCTGGGTGAATGGGGCATGCACCGCTACAAGCCATGGACCGTGCTGTTTTATGCTCTTGTCTTTTCAATCCCCACTTGGCATATCCTTCATCCGCCGTTCCAGTATATGCACCTCGGTTTCGATCGATTTCAGTGGTTGTGGATGCTCTACATCGCAGTGGTGGGGACGATCCTGCCTTTCGGTCTTTTTTTCGTGGGCATCAACCATATCCGCTCCACAAGAGCAAGCATCACTGCGACCCTGGAGCCCATTTCAGCAGGTTTCCTTGCTTTTTTTCTTCTCGGAGAGAAGATGGAACCTTTGCAGATCCTGGGCGGTACCATGGTCATCGGCGCTATAGTGATGCTTCAAATTCAGCAGGAACAGGATATGCTGACACCTGCCATGATCCGGGAAGAAAAGAGAGGGATCAAGCGCGGTGGGCATTAAAATAAGGAAGCCACATGACCGGAACGGCAAGTCCTGCATTTCAAAAAGCTGTAACAATTTAGCTGTTTGAAATGCTGAAGTCGGCAGTTGCGAGCATGGGGGTCCCTCTTAAAACTCAAAAACGAAGAAGCCACATCGCC
>JAFGDM010000098.1 GCA_016932115.1 Deltaproteobacteria bacterium
CTACTCCTTTAATTTAATAACCATATGTCCTTCTTGCACCTTAAGGTCCTCTACCCCGTCGGAGAACAATTTCCAGAAACCACCCTCGGCTCCGAACTCCCTGACCAAATTCCTGTATTTCAGGTTGCCAAGCCAAGCATTCGGCAAAGGGATCCCGCCCAGAGAAACCCCCTTCAAGGCTACGACCGCTCCTTCATCTTCTTCATACCCCAGGATGACACCCAGGTTGAGGCGCAGTGTTTTGCCGCCCAGAATAGGGATTTCTTCGTCCATGGGGACCACAAGTTTGACGCTGATCAGATCTTCCGAAAGGTCTATTGCGACCCGTTGAGCAACGTCGGGGTTGTTCGCAATGAGTGCATTCAGCTCCTTTTCCGTCAGGTTTATCTCCCGCTTCGCGCCTTTTTCCGAATAGGCTTCCGGCTCAAGGGGAGCTCTTTCGTCCTTTCCCTTTTTTCTGCGGATTACCAGGTCTTTATTTGCCGTTTTTTCCAGCTCGGCCAATTTCCAATCAAGTTCTTTCCGCTCTTTGTCCGTCAATTCCGTGGGGGTGAACTTAGAAGCATAGACATAGCGTTTTACCCATACGGCAGTGAGAAGGCCCGCAACCACAAAAGCGACCGCCATGATGCCCAGCACCCACAAAAAACCGGATCGGCGTTTTTTGGCTTGCGGCTCAAGTATGGTTTCATCCTTACTGTTCATAAAATAAAGATACACCAATTCCTTTTTAGAGTATAGAACCTTTGATCCAACCCCGCCTAAATGCGTCCGGATTTTTAGTGACAAGTTTCACGCCCCTTCCACGGCACCGTGCTTCTTTCATCAAGGTCTCCTGATGTCAAGCTTCCTCATTCGGGTCCTCAATGTGCTCGGGTTTAGGCCCAGGAGTTGGGCGGCTCCTCGTTCCCCTTCGATTCTCCATCCCGTTTCCTGCAGCGCGCTGAGGATGTACTCCCGCTCCGCCTCGGCAAGGCCTCTTCTCGGCTCCCCCGCCCCCTCCTTCCCTTTCGCTTTATTCTCCTGCGCCGAACCGATAGCGGGACCCGAGAGTTCTTCTGCCAGTCGGAGCTCGGCGCCGGTGCTCACAATTACCGCCCTTTCGATGACGTTGATCAACTCCCGCACATTCCCCGGCCAGTCATAATCCTGGAGAGCCGTCATGGTCTCTTTGGGGATCTTTTCGATCCTTTTGCCCAATTTTCTCGTGAACCTGTCTGCAAAAAACTCCACCAGGAGAGGAATGTCCTCTCTTCTATATCTGAGAGGGGGGAGGGTCACAGGAAAGGCATTGATCCGGTAGAAAAGGTCTTGTCTGAATCGGCCTCGCTTAATTTCCTCCTCAAGATTTCGATTGGTGGATGTTATGATCCGAACGTCCACCTTCACCGTGTGGGGGCTGCCCAGACGCTCAAACTCTTCGTCCTCGATCACTCTTAGAAGCTTTGCTTGGAGTTCGACGGGCAGTTCGCCGATTTCGTCCAGAAAAATGGTGCCGCCGTTGGCAACTTCGAAGCGGCCGATCTGTCTTGCCGTTGACCCGGTGAAGGCGCCCTTTTCCCTGCCGAAGAGCTCGCTTTCTATGAGATTGGCGGGCAGCCCGGCGCAAGGGACATTCACAAATGGCTTATCCCTGCGGTCGCTCTCCCGGTGGAGGAACCGGGCGAAGGTGCCCTTTCCTGTTCCTGTCTCTCCCGTAAGCATAACCGTCACTTTCGTGCGAGCGACCTGCCGGACTCTGTGCATGGCGTATTTCATGGGATCGCTCGTTCCGACAATGTCCCCTTGCCCCTCTTTCAAATCCATCTCGTCACGGAGGTAGATATTTTCGGCCTCTAACCGATCTTTCAGCTTCTTTATCGTGTATAAGGCGTCCCTCAATTCCTCTTCTGCCTTTTTCCGTGCGGTAATGTCCCTGAATATGCCGAGCAGGTGCGCACGGCCTTCGAGGTCGAGCGGCGCCGCGTTCACGTCTGCGAAAAAAACACTTCCATCCCGGCGCTTCACAGGGATGTCCAGGGCCAGAGAAATCTCACCCCTCACCTGCTTCTCGAATTGCGATCGTATATGATCCAGACTTTCCGACGGATGGATGTCGGCCAGGGAAAGGGACTTGACTTCATCGGCGGAGCATCCGAGCATCCGACCCATGGCCTTGTTGGCCATGACAAGGCTTTCGGTTTTTACCTCCGCCGCCACGATCCCGTCCGTAGCGCTCTCGAATACGGTCTTTAAGGTCCTTTCGGACGCCTGAAGGCTTTCCTCGACAACTTGGCGTATCTTTATTTCTTTTTCCAGTTGCACTATTTTCTGCTCGAGCTTTCTCAGCAGTCGTTCGTTATGGGCCTTAAGCATCTCCTCATCTTGGAGAGGTCCCGGCGTCGGGACAATGTTGCGCCGCCGCGCATCAGCCGCCGCCTCCTCGATCACCTTCATTAGCTCATCGGGCTCGCAGGGCTTGGTTATGAACCGATCCGCACCGATCTTGACTGCAAAAGCCTCATCCTGGGAGCTTGTGTACTCGGAAGTGTAAATAATGAACGGGATATCGCACAGGTCCTTTTCCATCTTCACTTTTCGGCATAATTGAAACCCGTCCATGACCGGCATGAGGATGTCACTTATTATCAGATCGCTCCTGCCGGTTCTGAGCTTTTCAAATGCCTCGGCGCCGTTTACGGCCGAGCGCACCTCATGCCCGTTTCCTTTGAGCAGGGCCTCTAAAAAATAGAGGTTCTCATCATTGTCGTCCACGATGAGGATGTTCATTTCAAAAGTATCTCCGGATTTCTTCGACAAACGTCTCAGGGTCAATCGGTTTCTCGATGTAACCGTTTATGCCGGATGCCAGGATCCTCTGACGGTCTCCCACCATGGCGTAAGAAGTCACCGCAATGATGGGTATGCCTTTCATTTCCTCGTGGAGTCTTAGTTCCACGGCCACTGCACAGCCGTCCATCTCAGGAAGCTGAATGTCCAGAAGGACGGCCCCGGGCTTCTGCGTAAGGGCCATTTGAATGCCGTCTCGACCGTTTCGGGCGCCCATAACCGTAAAACCACTTTTTTCCAGCAAGTATTGCATCAAATACAGATTCTGCTCGTTGTCTTCAATGACCAGCAATGTTTCGCTCACTGTAACGCTCCTGAATGGACGGGGAATCGGATGGTAAATGTGCTGCCCAGGCCCCACCGGCTTTCGACCTCGATCGTGCCTCCCATCATCTCCATGATTTTTTTGCAAATGGAGAGCCCCAGGCCTGTCCCCTCGTATTTTCGCGTCAGCCCTGTATCGATCTGGCGGAAAGGCTTAAAAATCTCCTGCAGGTGTTCCGGTTTCATCCCGATGCCCGTATCGGAAACAGCCAGGCGATATTGACCGTCTTCCATGCGGCATGAAACGGCTACCCGGCCTTTTTCCGTGAATTTAACGGCGTTGTTGATCAGATTGAGGATAACCTGCTCCACACGACGCTGGTCCGTGTTTGCCGTTCCAAGATCCTTTGCTATATCGAGCTTCAAATCGAGCCCCTTCTCTTCAGCCGCTCGTGAAACCATTTTCACCACCTTTTCTATCGACGCCTTCAAATCAAAGGGCGTGATCGCAAGCGTCAACTGACCGGCCTCGATTTTGGAAATATCCAGAACGTCGTTGATCAGGGCCATAAGATGCCGGGCGCTCCCTTGCACCATGCTCATCTGCTTGTGCTGTTCGGGATTCAACGGCCCGGCCAACCCCTGGAGCATGATGCCCGTAAACCCGATGATCGAGTTGAGCGGCGTGCGCAACTCATGGGACATGGTGGCCAGAAAGACGGACTTGCTCCGGTCCGCCGCCCGGGCTTTTTCTACAGCCTCAGCCAGTTCGGCCGTCCGCTGAGTGATACGCTGTTCCATCTCCCGGTTGATTTGTCTCAGTTGCCGCGTGCGCGCGTTCACCTGGCGCTTCAAGAGGACGCTTCCGGCGATGCTCATAATCAGGACAACTGCCAGAATCAATCCGAGGGTTTCCACCCATACCGGTAGCTTGAGATGTACTTCCCCGGAAATCCATCGTTTCAGAGACCCGTAATAGACCGATCCGGGATCACTTTTCATATCGATAAGATATGTGTCAAGGGTGTCCAGAACCTGTTCGGGAATGCTTTTGTACGCCGCGAAAAAGAGGGGAGACGGGTGAAAAACCACCGCCGTATCCTCAAGGCCGTGTTTTGGCGCATGCGCCACACCATGAAAACGGTTGGTTATGGCGGCATCTGCTTGGCCTGCGGCGACAATCTCAAAAATGGTTTTATAATCAGGTAAGGAGATGAGGGTCGGCGCGATCCCGAAGCCGGCGGTGAGCCGTACGAACGCTTCCTGCTGTACCGAACGATCCAGTACGGCGATCCGCTTCCCGCTCAGATCCAGGATCGAACGGATCCCGCTGCCCTTTCGAGCGTAAACCTGAAACCAGGAGGAAAGGACGGACTCCTTGTGAAAGGAGTAGATTGCCGCCCGATCCGCCGTGTAGGCGACATCGGGCATGAGATCGATGTCTCCCTTTGCCAGGCGGTCCAGTCCTTCAGTCCATGTGCCGGGCACATAGCGCAGGCGCCAGTCTTCGCCTTTAGCGATGTGTTCGATGATATCAACGAAAATCCCCGCAGGCCGACCTGATTCGGAGACGAAGACCTTCGGAGCGTTTTCGTAGATTCCGACCCTTAAAACCCGATTTTCCGAGGCAACCGACGGAACCCCCAAGGCCGAAAAGATCAACAAAACGACGGGCAACAATGAAAATCTTTGTAACATCTTGGCTTTCGGGGAATGTGAATCCTGCGGTTCATTCCCGAATGACGATCATCCGTCCAAGGAAATCCCTTCCAACCGGCAAACAACCGGTGAGGTTACCGGACAATTTTCAAAAAATCACCGTCGTCTCCGACCTTCCGGAAGCTCGTGTGGGACTTTGCCTTATCCTTGTATTCCGGTTCCAGTTCCACCGCCTTGGCAAGCATTGAAAGAGACTCGTTTTTCCGACCTCTGCTTGATTCGATACAGGCGAGGAGAAACCAGGCTCCGCCGATATCCGGCCTGATGTCAAGCGCCTTCTTAAAGGCCTTTTCAGCGTCCTCGTGTTCATTCCGGTCGAAAAGATCCCTGCCCTTGGCGTACCAAACCTCTCCCAGGTGGGCGGTCATTTCCACCACCTTCTCGGGGTCTTCTTCATATGTATAGCTTTCTTCACTCTCACGGGGCTGTCTCCTGTCCAATTGTCTTCGATCCCCGCCGGAACGCCTGTCCCTTCCGCTTCGTCGCTCATGAGAGAATGAAACCATTTTCTAAAAACCTCCATGCCCCTGTCTTCGAATGAGGAAGTGCCTAATTTTCATGTTAACGTTTTAGCCTCTGAAAATCAACCAAATATTGGCCCATCATCCGCCCCGGGCGGTTTCCCCTGGCATTTATCACATCTCTTTCCAAAACCTCGCACGGGGGGATCAGAGACACCGGCGTGACACCTTCCTGTTAGTGCACAGGCTTTGATGAATGAAAAAGACCGTATCCGGTCTTTTGTCCCGAATACGGTCCTGTGGGATAAGGGCTTTCTTGCGGTTTACATCATGCCGCCCATGCCCCCCATGCCGCCCATGCCCGGGGCGCCTCCCATTGGAGGCATATCCTCTCTTTCTTTCGGTCGTTCCGCTATCATTGCCTCGGTGGTCAGCAGCAGGGCCGCCACAGAAGCTGCATTCTGCAGGGCAAATCGGGTTACCTTCGTGGGATCAATGATTCCCGCCTTCAGCAGGTCCTCAAACTCGCCTGTCTCGGCGTTGTACCCGAAGGCCCCTTTCCCGGACTTCACCTTCTCAACCACCACGGACCCTTCAGCTCCCGCGTTGTTGGCGATCTGACGAAGCGGCTCTTCCAGGGCCCTGATAACGATATTGATGCCGTTCTGGGCCTCGCCTTCAAGAGTCGTCTTGGCGAGAACGGATGCGGCGCGCAAAAGAGCGACTCCCCCTCCGGGTACAATTCCCTCTTCCACAGCCGCTCTTGTCGCGTTCAGAGCGTCTTCAACCCTGGCTTTCTTCTCTTTCATCTCCGTCTCGGTGGCCGCGCCCACGTTGATCACCGCCACACCGCCGATGAGTTTAGCCAATCGTTCCTGGAGTTTTTCCCGGTCATAATCAGAGGTTGTTTCATCGATCTGGGCCCGGATCTGTTTAACCCGGCCCTCCAGATCCTTTCGAGTTCCGCCGCCGTCGACAATGGTCGTATTGTCCTTGTCGATGGAAACCGTCTTCGCGCTGCCAAGGTCATTCAGGGAAACGTTTTCAAGCTTCAGCCCCAGCTCTTCGGCAATCACTTTGCCTCCGGTGAGAATGGCGATATCCTCGAGCATGGCTTTTCTCCTGTCTCCAAAGCCGGGCGCCTTGACGGCTGCGCACTGCAGGGTCCCTCTCAGCTTGTTCACGACAAGGGTTGCCAGAGCCTCGCCCTCCACGTCTTCAGCAACTATGAGAAGGGGCCTTCCCATTTTGGCAATCTGCTCGAGAATGGGAATCATGTCCTTCATGTTGCTGATCTTCTTCTCGTTGAGAAGGATATAGGGATTGTTCAGAGTGGTCTGCATCTTCTCAGGATCTGTGACAAAATAGGGGGACAAATAACCGCGGTCAAACTGCATGCCTTCCACGATTTCCAGTGTGGTTTCCATGCTTTTAGCTTCCTCCACGGTGATGACCCCTTCTTTTCCGACCTTGTTCATCGCTTCTGCGATGATATTGCCGATGGTCGAATCATTGTTGGCGGAAATCGTACCCACCTGGGCGATTTCTTCCTGATCCTTTGTGGGCTTCGAAAGCTTCTTAAGGTCTTCACTCACCACCTCCACGGCCTTTTCGATCCCTCTCTTGATGGCCATAGGATTGACACCGGCCGCCACCAGCTTGGACCCTTCCTTGTAGATACTTTGAGCCAAAATGGTCGCGGTTGTGGTGCCGTCGCCCGCCACATCCGACGTCTTGGAAGCAACTTCCTTGACCATTTGTGCACCCATGTTCTCGAACTTGTCTTCCAGTTCGATCTCTTTGGCTACCGTCACCCCGTCCTTGGTGATCGTCGGGGACCCAAAGCTTTTCTCCAGAATAACATTCCTCCCCTTGGGTCCGAGAGTCACTTTCACGGCGTCGGCAAGGGTATCAACACCCTTAAGCAGCGACTCCCTCGCCCTTTGGCTGTACTTAATCTCCTTTGCCATGTCGCATATCCTCCTTCAAGTATCGGTTTAATTCATGAACCGGAACGATCATTCCACAATGGCGATGATGTCGTCTTCGCGCATGATCAGTTGGTCCTTGCCTTCGATTTTAATCTCCGTGCCGGCATATTTGCCGAACAACACCCGATCGCCGGCCTTCACCTGCAAGGGTGCTCTTTTCCCGTCATCCAGGACCTTGCCTGCGCCTACGGCAAGCACCTTGCCCTCCACGGGTTTCTCCTTGGCCGTATCAGGGATGATGATCCCGCCCTTGGTCTTTTCCTCTTCCTTAACCCTTTCCACAATAACCCGATCGTGCAACGGTCTTACTTTCATCTTCCAATTCCTCCCCGAATCAAGAATACTTTTCTAAAATAAACAAGTGAATCTCAACGAGAATCCGACAACGATCCTTGGAAATTCTTCCAGGCGCCATTGAAGCCGACACAAAAGAAACATCCTGCTCCTTAATCAAGAAAACTAACTATCAACCTTTCTCTGTCAAGACCGGCACACGCAATTTGAAAAAAAATCTCAGCCATTCCGCCACCATTCCAAAGTCGTGCGAATGCCTTCCGCCAGGGATACCTGCGGCGCCCATCCCAACACCTTCTCAGCCTTGGCGACAGCCAGGCAACTCTGTTTCAGGTCCCCCGACCTGGCCTCCTGCCGCACGGGGTCTCCCAGTCCCTCCGGAAAATCGGGCCTTATCTTCCTGACGGCGTCGTAGATGGTCTTGAAGAGCCGCAGCGTTTTAGTGCTTTTTCCCGTGCCGATGTTGAAAAAATCGCCGTCGCCCCTCTCCAAGGCCAGAATATTCGCCCTCGCCACGTCGCTCACGTGGCAGTAGTCCCGCGTCATTCCTTCCGGATCTTCAGGGAAATGATTCAGAACGCATTGCTTTCCCGCGAGCAAATTGCTCATGAAAATAGCTACGACACCGGCTTCCCCGTTGGGAATCTGGCGCGGCCCGTAAACGTTGGCATAACGGAGAACTGTGTACTCAAGCCCGTGCTGGTGCTTGTAATAAGCGAGGTAGTATTCGGAGCAGAATTTTGCGATGGCATAGGGTGACAGGGGGCGCGGCTGATAGGACTCGGTCGTGGGGTACTCCCTTGCTTCTCCGTAAATGGCACCCCCCGAGGAAATGAAAATCACTTTTTTCACATGGTTCTTCACTGAGGATTCGAGTACGTTCAACAACCCCTTGATGTTGATATCCGCATCCAGAATGGGGTCTTCCACTGAGGCCGGAACACTGATTTGCGCGGCATGGTGGTTCACGATATCCGGTTTTTCCTTCGCCATGATCTCGCCTATTTCCTCCGACCGGACGTCCACCCGGTAAAAAACCGCCTTTGGATTGAGGTTCCTCATCTTGCCTGTGAGGAGGTTGTCGACCACAAAGACCATGTGCCCTCTATTGATGTATTCATCCACCACATTCGACCCGATAAACCCGGCGCCGCCCGTCACAAGGATCTTCATCATTCATCCTCTCCCAATATAGAAATGAGCCGACTTACCATGTTGAAAGCATTCAGTCAAGGCGCCTCTTCAAATTTCCTGGTTGCAAAGAGGCGTCCCGTCAATATAGATTCACAGGGTTATCTGTTTCCATATTCAGGAGGTCCTGAGAAATTTTTGGAACCACGAAGATACAAAACCATCCTTGACCGGATCGGCGGTACGCCCCTAGTTCCCATCACCACCCTGAGCTCGAACAGGAAAGTGGAAATCCTGGCCAAGGTGGAATCCTTTAACCC
>JAFGDM010000099.1 GCA_016932115.1 Deltaproteobacteria bacterium
GATAGTCTCCCGTGAAACGAGTGTACTTTGCCAAGGAGTTAAACAACGGCATCGCGAAATTGACTTAAGTCAAGGACACAGGGATGAATTTCTTGGATCTTGTATCCATACTGTCTCTTCACCTTCTCTCCTAAGTGTGGAAAAATGTGATTCTCTAAGTGGGAAATGCAGCTTATTGCTTTAAAAAGGAAAGGAGATGTTTCCATGGATAGAAGAAAAATAGGAGAAAGCATTTATTGGTTGGGTGCCGTCGACTGGGACAGGCGTCTTTTCGACTCTCTCATCCCCCTTCCGGACGGGACCACGTACAACGCATATCTGTTAGAGGGAAGCGAAAAGACGGCTTTGCTGGACACGGTTGATCCGCCCCTCGTTGATTCGCTGCTGGATCAATTGAACGGAGTGCCCAAGATCGACTTTATCGTCTCCCATCATTCGGAACAGGACCATTCCGGGTCCATCGCCCGCGTTCTTGAGAGGTTTCCGGCTGCCAAAATCATATCGACGCCAAAAGCCAAGGACTTGCTTATCAATCTCCTTCGAGTGCCGGAAAGCGCTCTTATTACTGTGGGGGACGGCGAAACACTTTCCCTCGGAGACAAGACATTGAAGTTTATTCACACCCCTTGGGTACATTGGCCGGAAACCATGGTGACGTACGTGGAAGAAGACCATATTCTTTTCAGTTGCGATTTCTTTGGTTCCCATATAGCGAGCGCGGATCTTTTTGTCACCGACCAAGGGAGGGTTTATGAGGCGGCCAAACGTTACTTTGCCGAGATAATGATGCCCTTCCGGAATTTGATCGAAAAGAATATTGAAAAAATCAAATCTCTCGATATACGCATGATCGCCCCGAGTCACGGGCAGATCTATGATCATCCGAGCTGGATTGTGGATGCATACAAAGAGTGGATCCGGGACACTCCCAAAAACCAGGTGGTTGTGCCCTACGTGTCAATGCACGGCAGTACCAAACGAATGGTCGATCATTTTGCTACGGCTCTGGTGAGAGAGGGGGTTCGGGTCGAGTTGTTTAATCTGGTTGTAACCGATATCGGCAAATTGGCTATGGCGCTGGTTGACGCTGCTACGATCGTGGTCGGCACGTCTACGGTTTTGGCCGGTCCTCATCCCTTGGCTGCGTACGCCGCCTTCCTGGCAAATGCCTTGCGGCCAAAGGCGAAATTCCTTTCCATCATCGGTTCTTATGGATGGGGTGGAAAGACAGTAGAAACGCTTGCAGGAATGATCCCCAATCTTAAGGTTGAAGTGTTGGATCCTGTGCTTTGCAAGGGTTTGCCTTCAGAAAGTGATTTAAAGGCTCTCGACAGCCTGGCTTCGACCATTTCACGGAAACACAAAGAAAACAAGCTTTCTTAACGCAGAATGGAGAGGGTTCTTCATCCGGTCATAGACTTCGGCCTTTGAAGAGAGAAGCAATTTAACAACGATAATTTGTTACAAAAAAGGAGGAAGACCATGTTTTGTTTTCAATGTCAGGAGACGGCCAAAAATCAAGGCTGCACGGTAAAGGGTATGTGTGGAAAACCTGAGGAGACGGCGGACCTGCAGGATCTGCTCATTTATGTGTGCAAGGGAATCTCGATCTACGGTGAGAAACTGAAAGAAACGGGCACCGTGGACAAAGACGCGGCCCGTTTCATATGCAAGGCCCTTTTCAGCACTATCACCAATGTAGCGTGGGACGATGATGTGATCATCGCCCGGATCAAGGAAGCCCTCAAGGTCCGCAACGCAGTCAAGGACAAGGTCGGAAGCGCCATATCCGGTGCGCTTGCGGACTGCGCTGTCTGGTCCCCGGAGGATAAGGAAGAAATCCTGGCCAAGGCTATGTCCAATGAAGTCCGCATTACGGCGGCTCAGAACGAGGATGTGCGCTCTCTGAGAGAGCTGCTTATCATCGGATGCAAGGGAATCGCAGCTTATGCGGACCACGCCGCAATACTCGGTCATGAAAAGGACGATATCTATGGCTTTCTCATGGAGGCCCTGGCATCCACGACCAAGGATCTTTCGGTGGATGACATGATCGCCATGGTCATGAAGGCCGGAGAGACGGCCGTCAACACCATGGCCCTTTTGGATGTTGCCAATACAAGCGCGTACGGCAATCCCGAGATCACGGAGGTCAACATCGGAGTTAGAAACAATCCGGGTATCCTGATCTCCGGCCATGACTTGAAAGACATGGAAGAGCTGCTCAAGCAGACCGAGGGAACAGGGGTGGACGTTTACACCCACGGGGAAATGCTACCGGCCAATTGCTATCCTGCATTCAAGAAGTATAAGCATTTTGTGGGTAACTACGGCGGATCATGGTGGCACCAGAACAAGGAATTTGAGTCTTTCAACGGCCCCATCATTCTAACCACCAACTGTCTGATTCCCATAAAGAAGGAAAACACCTATCTGGACAGGCTCTTTACTACCGGCGTGGTCAACTATCCCGGGGCTAAACACATAGCGGAGAGGCCGGAAGGAGGGGCAAAGGATTTCTCTCCGGCTGTCGAGCTGGCCAAGAAGTGCAAGCCGCCGGTGGAGATCGAGTCCGGCAAGATCGTGGGCGGATTTGCGCATAACCAAGTTCTGGCTCTGGCCGATAAGGTGATCGATGCCGTGAAATCGGGCGCCATCAAGCGCTTTATCGTCATGGCCGGGTGCGACGGCAGGCAAAAGGCCCGCAGTTACTTTACCGAAGTGGCCGAGAACTTGCCGAAGGACACTGTTATCCTTACAGCCGGATGCGCAAAATACCGGTACAACAAGCTGAACCTGGGCGACATCGGCGGAATTCCCCGCATTCTGGATGCCGGGCAGTGCAATGACTCGTATTCCCTGGCCGTGATTGCCCTGAAACTCAAGGAGGCGTTCGGGCTTAAGGACATCAATGAGCTCCCCGTCTCCTACGACATCGCCTGGTATGAGCAAAAGGCTGTGGCAGTGCTCCTGGCGCTTCTGTTCCTAGGTGTCAAGGGCATGCGGTTAGGCCCCACGCTCCCGGCTTTTCTCTCCCCCAATGTCGCCAAGGTGCTGGTGGAAAAGTTCAACATCAAGCCCATCGGCACAGTTCAGGAAGATATCGCTGCCATGATGGCAGGAAATTAAAGGGTGCCCTGACGGGGATTCGGCCGGCGCAGCTTTTTCCGCGCCGGCCCATTATAAAGCTAGGGGTTTTTCGTACTGAACGACAAAGTTAGGAAGTTTTTATTAGCCTGATACTTGTTGCTGCAGAACAATTGCCAGTTCTAATGGGAATCCGGAAGATCTACCGAATGATGCCTCAAATTCGCCCTTGACACCCAAGGGGAGGTAGCCTACATTCCGGCTCCAAAAAAAGGAGCCCTTAATCCTCCAATAGCAACCCCCTACCCTCGACGATCGTAGATGCAAAGGACGTGGAGATGAAGATACATAAAAAAGCCCTCGCTATACTCAGCGCCGGCCATCTGGTTACGGATCTCAATCAGGGAGCTCTTCCGGCTCTTTTACCTTTTTTCAAAGAAGCCTTGAATCTTACTTATACAACAGCAGGAACTATCCTTCTATCAGCCAATCTAACCTCTTCAATTGTGCAACCTCTCTTCGGACATCTTTCCGACAGACGACCGATAGGTTGGTTTCTCCCTTTGGCGCCGTTTATCGCATGCTTAGGACTATCCCTCACCGGGCTGGTTTCCAGTTACTCTCTCCTTATCCTCTGCGTCATTTTATCCGGCTTCGGAGTGGCGAGCTTTCATCCGGAAGGATTCAAGACAGCCCACTTTTTCACGGGCGATAAAAAGGCAACGGGCATGGCTATATTCGCAGTAGGCGGGAACTTGGGGATTGCCCTAGGCCCGATGTTAGCGCTCACGCTGGTCAGCTATTTCGGCGTCAAGGGGACCCTTGGCATGATCGTGCCCGGAATCGCGGTCGGCATAGTGTTGTTCTTTTACATGTCACTGCTTTCCACTCCTGTTGAACTCGCTCACAGAGAAGCGAAGAAGAAAAAACCTTTGTCGAGGCATCAAAAGACGTCATTCCTCCTTCTCGTTGCTATAGCCACGATAAGAGCGTGGACTCAAGTCGGACTGCTCGCTTACATCCCTTTCTATTACATAGATCATTTGAAAGGGAACCCCCTGTACGCCGGAAAACTTGTTTCCACCTTTCTGATGGCGGGTGCTCTGGGGACCCTTCTGGGGGCACCCTTGGCGGACCGCTGGGGCCACAAGAAATTTCTCGCAGGAACTCTATTGCTATCGTTTCCTCTCCTACTTCTTTTTTACAACAGCAGCGGTTTTATGACATTCCTTTCCCTTGGGGTTGCAGGAATGGTCTTAATCTCTTCATTTGCTTTAACCACGGTCATGGCTCAGAGCATTCTACCTCAACATCTTGGCATGGCTTCCGGGATGATGGTCGGTTTTACCATTAGCGCCGGAGGCATCGGCGTCACCCTCCTTGGAACGATCGCCGACATTTGGGGTGTTCCAATGGCCGTAAAAGCAATTTTCGCCATGCCGTTAATTGCATCCGCTCTTTGTCTTTTTTTAAAATACCCCCTTGCGCAGAACGCGCCAAGTGCATAGCGGAGAAAGTTGTAAGTTGCGCCGGGTAAGCTATTGCTTCCGACGCTGCTTCATAATTCAACAATGGTAACAATTTAGCTGTTTGAAAAATCGCAAGCATCAGGCATGGGGGTCCCTCTTAAAACTGCAAAACGAAGAGTAGTCGGGGTGGA
>JAFGDM010000100.1 GCA_016932115.1 Deltaproteobacteria bacterium
ATGATTACATAGAGAAAATTACTGAGTTATTAGCAGCTTAAAACTTCTGAGAGATAAAACCTCAGATCAATTGTGTAAGAATCTAATACAGAGTCATGATATCGAGGGGCAACTGCTAGAATAGCAATAAATCAACAAGTTCCCCCTTCACTATTGCGCATATGCCATGAGGGCCCGTGCGGCGGTCACCACCTTTTCCGGGGCGGGTTTGTAAAAGGCTTCCTGCGGCGGCGAGACCGGCACAGGGATATCCGGAGCCGCAATGCGCATGACGGGGGCTTTTAGCGAATCAAAGGCTTCTTCCGCTGCAATGGCGGCGATCTCCGCGCCGAATCCGCAAAACCGCGTGGCATCGTGTAGCACGATGAGGCGTCCGGTTTTTCGGACCGAATCCAGTATGCAAGCCTTGTCCAGCGGCACCAGGGTGCGCAGATCGATGACCTCGAGGGAAATCTCTGTTTCGGCGAGGGTGCCGGCCGCCTGAAGGGCCGTGTAAACCGCCCCGCCATAGGTTACCAGGGTGCAATCCGAGCCCGGCCGAAGCACCCGAGCTTTTCCCAGGGGAATGCGGATGTCTCCCTCTGGAATCTCGCCCTGCATCCAGTAGAGAAGCATTTCTTCCACAAATACCACGGGATTGGGATCGAATATAGCGCTCAGGAGCAGCCCCTTTCCATCGGCCGGGCTGCTGGGAAAGACAAGCTTGAGACCGGGGCTGTGGGCAATCCATGCCTCAAGGTTGTGGGAATGTTGAGCTCCGGCGCCGAAGTTGACGCCCGCCTTGACCCGCACCGTCAAAGGAAAGGCGTTGCGTCCGCCGCTTAGGTAGCGCAGCTTGGCTGCGTGATTCACCAGCATGTCGCCGGCAAGGGTCATGAACGGGAAAAACATGACTTCCACCACGGGCTTGAGACCCATGGCCGAGGCCCCCACGGCCAGCCCGGCGATAGCGGCCTCGCTGACGGGAGTGTCCTTGACTCGACGGGAACCATATTTGTTCAGCAGGCCGTAGGTGGGTAAGTTTGGATCCAGGTGGATCGACGTGCCTATGCCTTCACCGGCCAGAAAAACCCTTTCATCCATATTCAATGCCAGGTCGAGTGCCTGCTGCAGAGCCTGGCCGTATGATACCTTTGTCATGGAAATCACCTTTCGTGGTTTTGCAAAAAAAAATAAAACTGTAAGAATTTAGCTCTACAAAAAATCGAGAACATAGCGCATGGGAGTCTGTAAAAATCCGTGTCGGCACCCTCGCGCTGACCAAGAGTTCACTGAATCCAGAGGTCTTCAAGCGCCGCTTCGGGCTCGGGAAACGGGCTTGCATCGCCGAACGCCACGGCGCTCTCCACAAGAGCGACCGTTTCCGCATCAATACTGTCGCACCGGGCCGCCGTCAAAATGCCCTCGCCCGCAAGACGCTCCCGCAGACGGCGTACCGGGCATCGCTCCGTCCATTGGGCCAGCACGGTTTTGTCCATGTAATGGCCGTGATCGTGTTCGCCATGCCCGCGCATGCGATAGGTGACGGCCTCGATCAAGGCCGGTCCCTTTCCACTGCGGCAATGCCCCACCATTTTAACCGACAGACGGTACACGGCTTCGGCGTCGTTGCCGTCCACGGCTTCCCCCGGCATGTCATATCCGGCCGCGCGCTTGACGATCTGTTCCACACAGGAATGATCTTTCAGACACTGGGCTCCGGCCCATGCATTGTTTTCGCAGACAAAGAGCACCGGGAGCTTCCACAGGGCCGCCAGGTTCATGGCTTCATGAACACTGCCTTCAGCCGCGGCGCCGTCGCCGAAAAACACTGCCGTGATATGGGGAAGACGGCGATACTGCTGCGCAAATGCGGCGCCCACCCCGAGCGGTGGAGACGCTCCCACTACGGTTGATGTCATGATGGCATTGATTTCCGGAACGCAGAGATGAAGGGTTCCGGCTTTGCCCTTGTTGACCCCTCCGGCCTTACCCATGATTTCGGCCATGAGCTGTTTCGGGTCCGCGCCTTTCGCCAGCAGGTGACCGTGGCTGCGATGATTGCTGACGATAACGTCATCCGGTTCTAGCGCTTTGACCACGCCCGCGGCCACGGCTTCCTGGCCCACGGAAAGGATCTGCATGCCGATTACGCGGGCCTGTTCCCGGGCCAGGTCGATAAGCTTTTCCTCGAATTTGCGGATCAGCACCATTTTCGTATACAATTCCCTCCGGAGCTCGGGATTCAATCCGTCATCGGGCATTTGCTCCTTCTCCTCTCTTTTCTTTTTCAGGCGTTTCTCGGACAAACAACGTATCGGCTTCAGGAATGACTTTTAGAGGCCTGCTTAAGCACTCTTTTGATTTCCTGTTTGAAAGCCGTCAGTTGTTTCACAGCCTTTTTAAAGTATTTCTGCAAGACTCAATCATTACATGTCTTAAAAAGCATCATAGTCTCCTTTGCTTTTGTCGTCAATCGGTCTGTCGGCTTGGCCGCCCGCCTTTGAGACACGCTATCTTCTTGCTCCAACCCGGATTCTCTTTATCCGGAAGGCGGCTTGGAATCAGCCCCGCTCGAGTGCTTTTGCCTATCCCCGCACATTGCCCGCATCTGAGCGTTTTTTGAAGATTTTTCTTTACATCGTGAATCTTCGTTTTATTATATGACGTTCGATTCATAAAACATGAGAGCGGAATCTTTATGGAGGGTAAGCAATGGATGATAACGGGCTCCCGAGGCGCGAAAGAGAGAAATTGAGACAGCGCAAAGAAATGCTTGCCGCCGCTCTCGAGCTTTTTTCAGAGAAGGGATACCATAACGTCTCCATGCATGATATCGCGCAGAAAGCCGAGTTTGCCATCGGGACCCTCTATAAATTCTTCAGAAACAAGGAAGATCTCTACAAAGCCCTTGTGCTGGAGCAGGCCGACAGGTTTCATGAGGCGCTCACGAATGCCATGAAAGAGCCGGATGACGAGATTGAAAAACTGCGAAATTACGTTATGGCCAAGGGTGAGATCTTTCGCGCCAATATTTCCATGATCCGTCTCTATTTTGCAGAGACGCGGGGTGCGAGCTTCAACGTCATGGCGGGCCTTGATCCTGAGATCCGTCAACGATACCACGAGTTCCTCAAATCCCTCGCCTCTGTTTTTGAAAATGGGATGCGAAGGAAGCTGTTCAAGACCATTTCGGAGCCTTACTATTTGGCCGTAGCTCTCGAAGGTCTTACCAATGCCTTTCTCTTTCTATGGCTTGAAGCCCCCGAACGCTATCCTTACCCGGAAGACCCGGACGCGATCCTGGACATTCTCTTTAAAGGGTTGATAGCGTCCTGAATCATCGTGGACAAAGGGCTGAAGCGGGCTGTTCACATGCATTTTGACTTGGAGGTTTTTCGATGCAACTTGATGACAATCGATCCAAAATTTACATTAAGAGTTTGCCGGCGGCGCTTATACTGGTCGGCCTGTTCTCGATCGGCTGCGACCGCCGGGAACAATCTTCAGCGCCGCCCCCTGTGCCGGAAGTTGTTACGTTGGCGGTGCAGCCCCGGCAAGTCGTGCTGACCACGGAATTGCCGGGCCGAACGTCATCTTACATGATCGCGGAGATCCGCCCTCAGGTCAACGGCCTTATTCAGAAACGCCTTTTTACGGAAGGCTCCGATGTCAAGGCCGGGCAGGTGCTCTATGAGATAGACCCTGCTCCATTTCAGGCGGCTGTCAACAACGCCACAGCCAACCTCGTCGCCATGCAGAGGGCTGCCGACCGGGCGCGGGCTGCGTTGGGAGCAAGCGCTGCCGGTGTCACTCGCCAGCGGGCCACCCTTGAGCTCTCCCGGATGAACCGCGAGCGATTTGAGGAAGCGTACAAGGACAGGGCGGTTTCAGCCAGCGAGCGTGACCTGGCCGTAACGGAGGCCGCAGTGGCCGAGGCCGGGCTGCGGGCCGCCGAGGCTCAGGTGGAAAGCGACCGAAGCGCCATATCCGCAGCGGAAGCGGGCATTCAGCAGGCGGAAGCCGCGCTCGAAACCGCCCGTATTCATCTGGGTTACACAAAAATCAAGGCGCCCATCTCAGGAAGGATAGGAAAATCCAATGTCACTGTGGGCGCCATCGTGACCGCATATCAGCCTCTGAGCCTGGCAACCATTCAACAACTGGACCCCATTTACGTGGATGTGACCCAATCTACGACTGAACTCCTGCGCCTGAGGCGACGCCTGGGGGACGGTCGCCTCAACCCCGACGGCACCGAGCAAAAGAAGGCCGGTCTCATCCTGGAATCCGGTAGAACCTACCCTATGGAAGGGATACTTCAGTTCCGTGACATAACCGTCGACTCGACGACCGGGTCTGTTACCTTGCGGCTCGTGTTTCCAAACCCGGAAGGAATTCTCCTCCCCGGCATGTTCCTGCGGGCCGTTGTAAAAGAGGGCGTAAGTGAACAGGCCTTCTTGATCCCACAGCAGGCCGTGTCTCGTGATCCCAAGGGGACGCCTCTGACCCTTCTTGTGGACGGCGAGGGTAAGGTGCAACAGCGAGCGCTCAAGCTCGATCGCGCGATCGGAGATCAATGGCTTGTCAGCTCAGGTCTTGCAGCCGGCGATCGAGTGATCGTGGAGGGAGCGCTCAGGGTGCGACCCGGCGCATCAGTAAAAGAGGTCCCAATCCAGGCGGGAAAGGACGATAGCGCAAATCATGGGAAGACGGGCCGGCCGTCCCCAACATCGAATTGACGGAGGCGCCTGATGTTATCGAGATTTTTTTTGGATCGACCGGTCTTTGCCTGGGTCATAGCCATCTTCATCATGCTTCTGGGCGCACTGGCCGTATACAATCTACCCATTGCACAGTACCCCAACATCGCTCCCCCTACCATCCGCATCATCGCTTATTATCCGGGGGCCTCGGCGTCAACGGTAGAAAATAGCGTCACCCAGGTCATCGAACAAAAAATGACCGGCCTGGACAACATGCTTTACCTTTCCGCCACCAGTGATTCAAGCGGCGCCTCAATGATAGAACTCACCTTTGCTCCCGGTACCGACCCGGACATTGCCTGGACCAAGGTCCAAAACAAGCTGCAGCTCGCCATGGCCAGCCTGCCGGAAGTGGTCCAGCGATCGGGCATTACCGTCGGCAAAGCCACAAGAAACTTTCTTTTGGTTTTGGGCCTGATCTCTGAAGACGGCAGCATGAGCGCCATCGATATCAGGGACTATTCTCAATCCAACCTCGAGAAGATCTTGGCGCGCGTACCCGGGGTCGGGGAGGTTGAGGTGTTCGGTTCCCAATATGCGATGCGGGTATGGCTGAACCCCGACAAGCTGACGGATTATCATTTGACGGTGGCGGATGTTATCACGGCGTTGAGGGCATACAACGTTGAGGTTTCCGCCGGGCAGTTTGGCGGAACGCCGGCCGTAGAAGGTCAGCGACTGAACGCTTCCATCGTCGTCCAGAACCTACTCCAAACCCCGGAGGAGTTCGGAGCCATTCCCTTGCGCACCAATCCGGACGGCTCAATCGTACGTGTCAGGGACGTAGGCCGGACGGAGCTGGGGACCGATCGCTATAATGTAGATGTCCGGTACAATGGAAAACCGGCTTCCGGTCTGGCTATCCGCATGCAACCGGGCGCCAATGCACTCAACACGGCTAATGCCGTCAAGTCGAGACTGGAGGAGATGAGCCGCAATTTCCCGCAGGGGCTGAAGGTGGTCTATCCCTTCGACACGACCCCCTTCATTAAGGTGGCCATAGGCGAAGCGGTCAAGGCCTTGCTCCAGGCGATTGTGCTGGTCTTTCTGGTTATGTGGCTGTTCATGGGGAACATCCGCGCTACCCTGATTCCCACCATATCGGTGCCGGTGGTGCTCCTGGGGACCTGCGCAGGGCTGGGGGCGTTCGGGTATTCCATCAACATGCTCACCATGTTCGCCATGGTGCTCGCCATCGGCCTCTTGGTGGACGACACCATCGTGGTGGTGGAAAATGTGCAACGGCTCATAAGTGAAGAGGGACTGTCTCCCCGGGACGCCACCGCAAAGTCCATGGGTCAGGTCACCAGCGCCCTGATCGGTTTCTTCCTCGTGCTCGCGGCATTGTTCGGCCCCATGGCTTTTTTCAGCGGATCTACAGGGATCATCTATCGCCAGTTTTCCGTGACCATCGTCACTTCCATGCTGCTCTCCGTAATGGTAGCATTAATCCTAACGCCGGTTCTGTGCGCTTCAATCCTAGGGCCGGCAGCCGTGGGGCACGGTTCTGTTGAAGGTACGATCCGGTTTTTACGCCCTTTTTTTCGGTGGTTCGATCGCGTCTTCAATCGGTTCCGCGACGGGTTTGTAAAATTTGTCGGCTACGGGCTGGCGCGGAAGCTGCGTTTCGTGGCCATCTACATCATAGTTGTGGGCGGTCTGGGGTTCCTTTTCATGCGCATGCCGACCAGTTACCTCCCAGACGAAGACCAGGGTCAGCTTCTATGCCAGGTCCTTATGCCCACGGGCTCAACGCTGGAGCAGACCCAGAGCGTCGCCGATGCAGTCAAACAACATTTTCTTGAGAAAGAGTCGGAAGCGGTGGATGCGTGCTTGACTATTGTTGGAGCCGGCTTTTCCGGTCAGGCCCAGAACAACGGCATGGTTTTTGTCAAACTGAAAGATTGGAATCTGCGCGACCGTCCTGATTTACGGGCAAAGGCGGTTGCGGGTCGTGCCATGGCGGCGTTTTCGATGATGCGCAACGCCATGGTGTTCGCTTTCCCGCCGCCCGCAATTGCAGAATTGGGCATCTCTATAGGGTTCGACTTCCAACTAGTGGACCGGGGCGGGATCGGGCATGAAGCCTTGACCAAGGCCCGGAACCAGCTCCTCGGCATGGCTGCGCAGGATCCAAGATTGGGTAATGTCCGGCCCAACGGCATGGAAGATGTTCCCGAATACCGGGTTGACGTGGACTGGGAGAGGGCAGGTGTCCTAGGGCTGCCCATCACCTCTATCCACAACACCATCTCCGCGGCCTTCGGGAGCGCCTATGTGAACGACTTCATCCAGGGCGGCCGCGTCAAGCGGGTTTATGTCCAGGCGGACGCTCCTCATCGAATGCTGCCCGAAGACCTGGCCAAGCTTTACGTGCGTAACACGGTCGGGAAGATGGTTCCTTATTCCTCCTTTGCGTCGGGCCGGTGGACGAGCGGCTCTCCCAGACTGGAGCGCTTCAATTCGTTTCCGTCCATGAACCTTTGGGGCGAGCCTGCGCCGGGGGGAAGTTCGGGCGAAGCGATGCATGCCATGGAGGAGTTGACTTCAAGATTGCCGCAGGGAGTCGGTTATGATTGGACAGGGCTTTCCTACCAGGAGCGTCAGGCTTCCGCCCAGACCGGTTTGCTTTACACCTTTTCCATCCTGATCGTTTTTCTTTTCCTGGCGGCCCTTTACGGGAAATGGAGCGTGCCCATAGCAGTCCTCTTGATTCTTCCTCTGGGGGTCATCGGAGGTCTCCTTGCTTCGACACTGCGCGGGTTATCGAACGACGTTTATTTTCAAATCGGAATGCTGAACACCCTGGGTCTCGCGACCAAGAACGCCATACTGATCGTACAGTTCGCCATGGCCGGGGCGGCACAGGGGGCGGGCTTGATCGAGGCCGCGCTCCAGGCGGTGAAGCTGCGACTCCGACCGATCGTAATGACGTCACTGACAACCGGTCTGGCCGTGCTCCCCCTGGCGTTCAGCAAGGGCGCAGGCGCAGGCGCCATGAACGCCATCGGCACTGTGGTGCTGGGGGGTATGATCACCGGCACGATTCTCGTGCTCTTTTTTGCGCCGCTTTTTTACGTGCTGATCGATAAGACCTTCGGCAGACGGAAAAAGGGCTCATAACAGTGAAAGATGCATATCAACATCCATCAGGGGATCGATAAAATGAACAAGAAACTATTCCTTATAGTGCTTACCGTTTCAATGTTCATGACCGGCTGCACGCTAATGCCGAAATACACGCGGCCCGAGGCCCCGGTTTCCGGGGAATGGCCGAAGGGCCCGGCGTATCAGGACCCCGCAAACACGGGAGCTACAGAAGTTCCGGAACTGAGGTGGAAGGATTTCATCACCGACGAGAAACTTCAGGAGGTTATTCGGACGGCCCTCGACAACAGCCGCGATTTGCTCACGGCGGCCCTGAATGTTGAAAGAGCGCGAGCTTTGTACGGCATTCAGCGTGCCGAACTTCTGCCTTCGCTCAACGCCGCGGGAAGTTGGTACAAAGAACGCGTTCCGGCCGATCTTTCCTCATCGGGAAGAAGAATGACATCCGAGCGATATGATGTCGACCTGGGCATCACTTATTGGGAGCTGGATTTCTTCGGCCGCATCCGCAGCCTTAAAGAGCGGGCCCTGGAGGAGTACCTGGCCACGGAGGAAGCGCGCCGCAGTGCACAGATTCTGCTGGTGTCCGGAGTTGCCAACATGTATCTGACCCTTGCCGCCGATCGGGAGAACCTCAGGCTGGCGGAGAGCACCTTTGAGTCGCAGAAGCGCGCCTACGATTTGATTAAACGGCGCTATGAACTCGGGCTCGCCTCCGAATTGGACCTTAATCGAGTGCAAACTCAGGTAAATGCGGCCCGAGCGGATATTGCCCGTTTTACGCAACTGGTGGCGCAAGATGAAAACGCATTGAACCTTATGATCGGGTCTCCTTCTTTGATAGAGCGGGAGCTTCTGCCGTCGAGCCTGGAGAGTATCAGCCTCCCGAAAGAGATCTCTGCCGGCCTTTCTTCCGAAGTGCTCCTGAGTCGGCCGGATATTATGGCGGCGGAACATCGGCTCAAGGGGGCCAACGCCTATATCGGTGCGGCCCGGGCGGCATTCTTTCCCCGCATTTCTCTGACAGCTGCGATTGGAACGGCGAGCAGAGAGCTCTCCGGTCTCTTCAACTCCGGGCAGGGTACGTGGAGTTTCGTGCCGCAGATCGTTATGCCGATTTTTGATGCCCGGCTGAGGTCGGCCTATGATGCCACGAAAGTGGAAAGGCAAATTGCCTTAGCTCAATACGAGAAAGCGATTCAGTCGGCCTTCAGGGAAGTGGCCGATGCTCTTGCTGTGGCCGGTACGGTGGAGCGGCAGGAGTCGGCGCAACAATCCCTGGTGGAGGCGGTTGCAAGAACTTACCGCCTCTCCAATGTACGTTATGATAAAGGAATTGACAGCTACCTGAGCGTTTTGGATGCGCAGCGTTCCCTCTATGCAGCCGAACAGGGACTGATAGGCATCCGCCTGGCAAAACTGACCAATCAGGTGCGGCTTTACGCAGTGTTGGGCGGAGGCGGTGAATAGGTTTCCGCAGGATGTGATTCTTTAATTAGCTCACAGCTGCCGACTTCAGCATTTCAAACAGCTAAAATTTACACTATGGGCTCCCTCATGACGGATCTGATCCGGTCCAGGAACAAAATGAACGGTAAACAATGGGCACCTGCCACCTTGAGTTTCAGTTCGTCACCTGAGGGCTTTAACATTGTGCGTCTCGCAGGGGACTGGCAAATTGAGAACCGATCTCCTTCGGTTGAGAAGGTAGAGGAGAGTCTATTGGTCGGGGGTCGGACGGGGCGGATCGTCTTCGATACAAGCGAGTTGAAAACCTGGGACAGCAGTCTTCTGATTTTTCTCGTCAGGCTCAGGAGACTCTGTTCGGAGAGAGGGATTGATCTGGGCTTTGAGGGTTTGCCGCAAGGTGTAAAACGGCTAATGAAACTGGCCGCCGCCGTGCCGGAAAGGGAGGGTGCGCGAAAGAAGCAAGGGAAAGAGGCGCTCCTTGACATCATCGGGGCCAAGACAATCGTCTTTTGGCATTCAACCGTGGAAATGGTCGATTTCCTCGGAGAGGCATTTGTTGCTTTTGGGCGTCTCCTAAGAGGGAGGGCCTCGTTTCGTCGATCGGATTTCGTGTTGCTGCTTCATGAGTGCGGCGGGCAGGCGTTACCCATTGTTTCTCTCATCAGTGTGCTTGTGGGCTTGATTCTGGCATTTGTCGGCGCGATCCAGTTGAAGATGTTCGGGGCGCAGATTTTTGTAGCTGATGTGGTCGGGATCGGCATGGTCAGGATCATGGGGGCCATAATGACCGGGATTATCATGGCAGGCCGCACGGGTGCGGCCTTTGCAGCCCAGATCGGGACGATGCAGGTTAACGAGGAAATCGATGCTCTAAAGACCCTCGGGATTTCACCGATGGAGTTTTTGGTCCTTCCGCGAATGGCGGCTCTAATTGTGATGATGCCTCTGCTCTGTCTTTATGCGGACCTGATGGGGATTCTTGGAGGGCTGGTGGTAGGTATGGGCATGCTCGATCTCAGCATGACCGAGTACCTCAACCGGACCCGGGAGGCCGTCACGATTACCTACCTCTGGATCGGACTTTTTCATAGTGCCGTTTTCGGCATGCTTGTAGCCATGGCAGGATGTCTGAGGGGGATGCAGTGCGGAAGAAGCGCCTCGGCAGTGGGGGAGGCCACCACATCGGCGGTGGTGACAAGCATCGTTGCGATTGTTGTAGCGACGGCGGTGATAACATTTGCGTGTCAGGTGCTGGGGATCTGAGTTAGCGTGGGAGAAGGCACAGATGACCGGAGAGCCTCTTATCATTGTTAAGAACCTCGACATGGGTTATGGTGATTTTGTCCTCATGCGGGACCTCAGTTTCACCGTCAACCGGGGAGATATTTTCATCATCATGGGCGCAAGCGGCTGCGGGAAAAGCACTCTGCTCAAGATTCTCATCGGTCTCAAACAGCCTTTACACGGAGAAGTTCTCTACGGGGATACGAATTTTTGGGAAACCGACCCTTTGGAAAGAGAGCAAATGATGCACAGGTTTGGAATCCTTTACCAGTATGGGGCCTTATGGAGTTCCATGACCCTTGAAGAAAACATCGCTCTTCCGCTCCAGCGCTATACGAAGCTGGAGGAGGCCAAGATTAAAGAGATTGTGTCACTCAAGCTCTCCCTGGTCGGTCTTTCCGGTTTTGAGGACTATTATCCCGCGGAAATCAGCGGAGGGATGAAAAAAAGGGCAGCTTTGGCCCGCGCGATCGCCTTGGACCCAAATGTCCTTTTTTTCGATGAGCCCTCGGCAGGGCTGGACCCGATCAGCGCACGATTGCTGGATGATTTGATCCTTGAGCTTCGTGACAGCCTAGGGACGACGATCGTTATAGTCACCCATGAACTGGCGAGCATTTTTGCTGTCGGGAACAACTCGGTTTTTCTGGATGTGGACCTGAAGACCATGACCGCGAGTGGAGATCCCAAGAGACTGCTTGCCGAGTCAAGGGAAGACACCGTGCGCCGATTTCTCACCAGAGGGGAGGAAGGAATTGGGGAGGAGAAGCGATGAGCAAGCCGGCCGACAAGACCTTGATCGGAGTCTTTGTTTTGGGTGCGATTGTCTTGTTGGTCATCGCAGTCGTTGTCCTGGGCTCCGGGAAATTTTTCAGGAAGACGATCAAAGCCGTTTGCTTTTTCGAGGGGTCGGTAGCAGGGCTTAATGCGGGAGCACCGGTGGTCTTCAATGGGGTCAGGATCGGCTCGGTAACAGACCTTGTTTTGCGTTATGATCCGAATGATTTAAAGACGACAATCGCCGTGTATATCGAAATTGTTCCACAACAGGTCGAAACAGTAGGTCCCTCTGCGGGAAGTTTTGCAGAGGATCTAAGAGTTTTGATTGACCACGGCTTGAAGGCTCGGCTGGAATTGCAGAGCATTATAACCGGAACCCTCCAGGTCGCTCTCGGTTCTTATCCCGATAGGCCCTCGAAACCGGTAGGCGCCGATAAGGCATATCCGGAGATTCCTACAATTCCCACGCCGTTTCAGGAGATTACCAAAAAAATCGAGCAGTTGCCGCTCGAAGAGTTCATAAAGAATATCGCGTCCGCCGTGGACGGGATCAGTAGGGTGCTCAATTCCCGGGAAATCACAAAAACGATTCAGTCCGTATCTCGGGCGGCGGAGGAGGCGGAAGGCCTGATCCGGAATTTAAACAGCCGGGTACAGCCTGTCTCGTCGGATGCTCGGCAGGCGCTGCAAGAGGCGCGGAAACTACTGCAGGAAATCGACACAAAGACATCAACCTTGACATCCAGTATCGATGGAACCGTGAAAGACGTTCAGAAGTTGGCGCGGAAGCTAGATGGGCAGATCGCTCTCCTGGGTCCGTCTATGCGGAGGACTCTGTCAAGTATTGAAAAGACCTCTGACGAGGCTGAAATAACTCTCCGTAAGGCTCAGCACGTTCTTTTGGTTTTAGAGGGCGATATCGGAGAAGATTCGGAATTGATCTATGAGCTTAAGAATACCGTCAGGGAAGCGGGAACCGCCGCAAAGGCAGTGCGGAGTCTTGCCAAGGCCCTGGAGCAGCAGCCTGAATCCCTATTATTCGGCACAAGGAAAAGCACGGGGAGATAGGATCATGAAGCACCTTTTTTCTCGCCTCTCAGGCTTAATTCTTGGATTTTCGGTGATGCTTTTCCTGGGGTGCGCAAGCACCCCGCCGACAAGGTTCTTTGTTTTAAGTCCCATTTCCGACATTAAAATGATGAGTAAGGGGGAGGGCGAACCTTGCTTTGCTATCGGACTCGGCCCTGTAAAAATTCCAGAGTATCTAAACCAGCCCGGCATCGTGACACGCATTACTCCGAATGAGGTCAGGGTGGATAAATTTGCAAAATGGGCAGAGCCGCTGGAGGACAATATTTCGCGCGTCCTCGCAGAAAACCTTCCATCACTGCTTTGCATCCGGACCATTGCGTTCTTTCCTTGGAAGGGATCGATTGAACTCGATTACCGGATTGATGTGCGGGTGATTCAGATGGGCGGGACTCTCGGGGAGAATGCCTTCCTTGATGTCTTCTGGTCCATTGCCGACGGCATCGATCGGAAGAAATCACCCCTTTTGATCAAACGGTCAAGCTATGTGGAGTCTACAGATGGAGGAGATCATGAGTCCTTCATTTCAGCTCAGAGCCGCAATCTGGCCTCATTCAGTCGCGAGATTGCGGTGAGTATTCTTGGCTTACCGAGGTAAAAAGAGAAGGGGCATATCCTACACTTTATTTAAAATTAGGATCATCGAACCGGCCGATGTAACGCGGGGATGGGAACACTGCTTTCCGCAAAGGTCAAGCTTTATCGAGGTTCGAAGAGGCCTTCTTCAACCAAGCCGGAGGCCGCTGAAAACCCAGAGAAGATAGCGCATAGGCTGATGAAGAATCATCGAGATAATGCCGGTTTGGAGAAATCGATCGGCCAGGAAGATCCCGATAAGAACCATGGGTGCATATTTCCCCAGCTCTCTGTATTGTTGAAGCGCCCCGGACGGCAGAACGCTTTCTAGAATATGGGAGCCGTCCAATGGAGGAACAGGCAGAAGGTTGAATATTCCGAGGCCGATGTTCATCAATATGAGGGACACCAAGAGGGTGATGTAGAGTTCGGAGGGGAAAAGAAAAAACCGGAAGATGGTGCCTGCCACAAAGGCGGCGAAGAGGTTGGCAAGCGGGCCGCTGAGGGACACAAGGAAACTGCCGGTTCTCGGGTTTTTGAAATAACGGATGTCGACCGGGACAGGCTTGGCCCAGCCGAAACGGAAAAGGAAAAGGCATAAGGCGCCAAGAGGATCGATGTGGCTTATGGGATTTAGAGTGAGCCTGCCGGCTCTCTTGGCTGTCGGATCTCCTAGAAAAAAAGCGACCCTACCGTGTGCGTATTCGTGAATGGTGATTGCGAAAAGCAGAACCGTCACCCTGATAATCCATTCTGTAATGCTCTGACTCATGGTGTGTCTTTTCTCCTTTCGGACATGCTAACAACGTTCATGCGGGGAAACAAGAATTAAAAAGATTGACGAAAGATAAAATTTGCGTAAAAATTTTCTCTGAGGAGATGCCATGGCAAGAAGGGGATCGGATTTTGCGGGGAGTTGGTATCCCGCAAAGGCGTCGGATTGTGAAAGAAGTATTGAGGAATTTTCCAGGGTTGGCCCGCCTTGCCCGCCAGGCGGGCTCGGAGGGATCGTTCCCCATGCCGGATGGCTCTATTCAGGCGCGATTTCATGCAGGGTCGTCAAGTGCCTCAGCACAGGCTTTTTACCCGACACCATGATTATTTTCGGCAGGCACCTTCACCCTTCAAGCCCCAACTACCTTATGAAGAAAGGCTCATGGGCCACTCCTTTTGGGGACCTTGAGATCGATGAGGAACTGGGTGAAAAGCTCTCCCTCGAATTCGCCTTTCGAATTGAAACCGCGGATCGATACGAGCCGGACAACACCATTGAAGTTCAGTTGCCCTTCATTAAGTATTTTTTCCCGAATTCGAAAATCCTTCCCGTCGGCGTTCCACCAAACCCCGCGTCTCTCAAGATCGGTGAGCGAGTCGTGGAACTGGCAGAGTCATTGGGGAGGAAGACCATGGTCCTCGGTTCTACGGATCTCACCCACTATGGTTCCAATTATGGGTTCAATCCGAAAGGAACCGGCGATAGGGCAGTAGAGTGGGTCAAGAAAGAAAACGATAAACGCCTGGTGGACCTTATTCTCCATATGGATCCGATTGGGGTGATTCATGAATCCCTTCGGAACCATAATGCTTGTTGTGCCGGGGCAGTCGCTTCGGCCGTTACAGCGGCGCGACGTCTCGGCGCCGAAAGGGCGGAGAAGCTGATCTATTCAACGAGCTATGACATCATGCCGGATACCAGCTTTGTGGGGTACGCGGGCGTGATTTTTCTTTCTTGACCGGTGGACAAAGAAAAAGGACGATCTGAATGGGATTGAACATGGAACGAAATCGAATCAAAATTGAATTTTTGGTCCACGATCTGAAGGTTCCCCTGGCTGTTATCGAGGCAGGGCTTTTGTCCCTGCTTCAAAAGGTCGAGAAATATGGTCCCCTGACGGAGAAACAAACGAAAGTTCTTGAGAGAGCGTTAAGGAATACCGTCGTCACCAGAACTCTCGTCAACGACACCCTGGAATTGGGCCGCTCAAGCGCAGGGATTATTAATAAGAATTATTTCAGCGTTGCCCGCTTCATCAGGGAGACTCTTATCGAGGTCTTTGATCTTATCGATCAAGCTCTGGCCGATGAAATAAGGGCACGGGAATCTCTCTCCGATCTCAAGGACGTCCTCGCAAACAGAGGAATTATCCTCGATGTTCCTGAAGGATTGTGGAACGAAGAACTTTGTCTTGATGAAAGCAAAGTTAAACAGGTTTTCAGGAATCTCCTCAACAATGCACTCAAGTACCGCAAGAACCGCGTTACTTTGAGCTTCGAGACAAGAGAGGGTCGGTTATACATCTCTGTCGGTGATGACGGAGAAGGTATCCCCGCCAACTTTCACAGGAAGATTTTCGAATGCTATTTCCAAATGGACATGCAAACGAACCACTGTGTTCGCGGGCATGGACTGGGGCTTGCGGGTGTTCAGGTCCTTATCGAGGACATGGGCGGCGAACTTTTTCTGGAAAGCGATATGGGTAAGGGAGCAACCTTTACCGTCAGAATACCTCTGTAACGGGCAGGATTTGAGGACGAAGCATCACATGATTTCTTCCAAATCCTTTTTGCCGATGATGTGTTCAGTGTCGAAGTCCTGCCAAAATTCTTTGTCCTTTTCTCTCCATCCGGCGCCGAAGCGTTTGTCGAAAAAAGGTCTGAGCTTAAAAAACCAGCCCTTAGGTTTATGCCCGCCCGGTGGTTTCTCTTCCAGGATTTCCTTCACGAAAATGCCGATTTCCTGCAGTTTGTCTTTGGGAACATAGGAATGAGCGCCTTGCTTAAGAGACTTAATCAGATTTTCGGGGCTGAGAGCATGGGCGGTGAGCATGATTACGGGGATATTTTTTTCAGTGGCAATACGCAGGAGTTCATAGCCCCTCACGCCCATGATATCGAAAATTGCCAGGTCATAGCCGTTTTTGTTCAGAAATTTAGCCCCCGTCTCGAAACTGGGCGCCTTGTCAATGAGAAAATGGGGCAGGAGTTCCTCGATCGTTTCCAGCACATCGGGCTCATCATCCACAATGAGGATCCTTTTGCCTTTGAGAATCTCATCATCCGCCATTGACCGTTCTCCGTTTTTTTGGAATTTAAAAAATATTCTACCTTTGTGCGCGAGCCGCGTCAACTGAATTATCAGCAGGCGAGGGCGACTTTTAAAATTTGTGAAGTTCCTGAATCTGTGCTATAGAAACAGACGGAAAACGCTCTATGGACACCGGATTCGGAGGGCTGGAGAATGGATTTCGTGGAAAAAGCGAGAATCAGACTGGAACACTGGATTAAGCACAACGACGAGCATTGTGAAGAATATGCCGTGCTCGCGCAGCAAATGGAAGAGGCAGGCAAAAGCGAAAGCGCTCAACAGGTCAGAGAGGTGATGGAGTTGAGCAGCCGGAGCACGGATTGTCTGCGAAAAGCGCTGAAAGCTCTGAACTAATTCTTTCCGTAGTACCGGGTAAAGAGGAGACTCGGCATGAAGAATCTGATTAGGAAAGCGTCTGAAGCGATTTATCGTTCTAAGTTGACGTTGGCTCTTACAGGGGCGGGTATTTCCGTGGAATCCGGGATACCTGATTTCAGGAGCGCGGAAGGGCTTTGGGCAAAATACGATCCCTCGGAGTATGCCAGCATTCAGGCGTTTCGCCGGGACCCCGAGAAAATATGGGACATGCTGAGAGACATGGACCAACTCGTCTCTAAAGCCCAACCCAATGCGGCCCATCTTGGCATGGGTGAAATGGAGAGGATCGGGTTCCTGCACTATATCATCACGCAAAATGTGGACAACCTCCATCAAGAAGGAGGCGCCAAAAATGTAATCGAATACCATGGGAATTCCAGTACATTGTCCTGCCTCTGGTGCGGGAAACATTACCGAGCGGAGGAAAAGCGAAACGAAACCATACCCAGGTGTCAATGCGGAAAGGTCCTCAAACCTAATGTGGTTTTCTTCGGCGAAGACATCCCTCCCGAAGCGCTGGATCATTCTTTCCAACTCGCATCTTCCGCCGAGGTACTTCTGATTGTCGGCACCTCGGCGGCAGTTTCTCCGGCGAATACGATTCCATCCATCGCGAAAAGCCGTGGCGCAATTCTCATTGAAGTGAACATGGAGAAAACCCATCTCACGAGCTCTCTGACGGATATTTTTCTTGAAGGAAAGGCGGGAGAAACCATCCCCGCACTGGTGTCGGAACTGAAGAGATATCGAGATAATCCTATTTCGGCTTGAAAAACTCCTCGAGATGAATGACCTTGTCGCTTTTCTTAGCTTCCTCCCATGACCCCTTAATTTTCGATTTTCTGAGATCATTGATCATGGATTGGAGTTCAGGGTTTTTTTCGATGATGCCCTGGATCTGTTTACTCAGATCTTTCCACGTCCTGTCCAATTCCTGAGTATCGAGAGTGAACCCTCCCCAGGAGGAAAGAAGTGAGCCGAGGTGGGAGAGAAGCCCGAAGTGAGTCGTTCCCTGGAGATAGAAAGGGCAGTGGCACCAGAGGCTGACACAGGGAATGCCTCTTTTAATAGCCTCGCTGAGGAGCGTGGAATGGACTGCGGTGGGTCCCTTATAGTTGACGGCCAAGACCTTTCTGTTCTTGAGCTGATCTAAGAGATCATTGCTGGATACAGCGGCGGAAAGCATGGCGTCTGTATGAAGGACGTTGTCGTACATGCTTCCGATGCAGATGATCAGTTTGACCCTTGTTTTATGGCACAGGTCGAGGACGGCTTCCGCAAATCTCATCCAGCGAAGATTGGGTTCAGTAGCTTTTAGAACAATCAGGTCTTTCCCCGAAACCTCTCGGTTGACATAGAAAAAACGCCCGCCGGGAGGGGTTAGGTTCTTCAAAATTCCTTCCTCGATTTCTGCGACAGGCCGATGTTCATCAAATCGGTAGAAAAGATCCGGAGAGATTGTGGCGAAACTTTTGCCCTTCAGTTTTTCGATGAGATAGTCGACCATTCCTCTGGAAATATCAAGAGCGTTTCCCCATCCCTCAAAGCCGGCGATCAATAGAGGGTCCTCTGTTGAAGGGAGATTATCAAGCTGAATTGCGTCATGTAGCATAGATGCCAGTTTGACAGCCGCCTTGGGTGTTGTCAATTCATTTCTGTTGACAAATTCTAACGATAAGCTAAACTATTTTGGTTGAGCGGAATAAATAGGGTCGATGGGGGGAAGGAACACCGTTGTCTATTGAAATCGAAAAGGATGTTTTGGAAAATGCCTGCAAGGAAGTTATCGAGACTATCTTGTTTTGTCTCCCCAATTCCTTCAAGGGCACCATTTACAGCGTGGGAAAACCGCCTTATCTGATTGCCGAGAGAATCACTTCCGGCGTTATAGATCGAACCAAAAATGAAATCTCCTGGGGCCTCCCCGAAAGATCGGAATACAACCCACCGGGGAAGGCTTGGGTGAACTACAAGGATTCTCCCAATCGCCCTCTTGAGGCCATGGCCTGGTGTGTCGAAACCCAGAGGAGTTGGACCTCGGCGGACCCCAGGACCGATGCAAGGAGTGTAAGGCTCCAGGTGGAAGGAGTGCTGGAAGATTTTCATCACATGGAGCCTGTTCTTGTGCGCAAGGCTGATTTGTCTTTGGATTTAGCGGCTCCCATGGAATACCCCAAAAACGACGACGGGAGAATTCTATGGCAGGAGAGCGACTATGTGGTTGTGGGTGTTGTGAAGATTCATTTTGTACCCTACACCATTCGCATCGGGAGTCCGGAAACCAGGGTCATCAAAAGGCTATCCCTCACTTTGGGAACGCAGTTGCTCTCTCACCATCTGCGGTTGAATTCCATGAGAGCCATCCAACAGCTAGCCATGGATCGATTGAACGCTTGTAACATCCTTGCCGACTCCTTGCGCAATGCCATTACAAAATCTGCGCTTATTTTTTCCTTGGTTAAGATGGAAATGGGGCATCTAAGGGAACAGTGGGAACAGCTTTTGCTGGAAGCGAGGCATGAAAAGAATAAAAAAGCGCAAGCTGTCAAGATGTTGGATGATCTGCTCAACAGGGAGTTCCCGCAAGACTCTGATCCCTTGAGGATGGACCTCATGGATGTACAAAAGCGTTTTATGGAGCTTTCTTTGCCGCCCGAAAGAGGAGAAGCGTGGATCGCGATGCAGATTGAGGAGCGCTGGAAAGACATCCTTCGGCGATTCCCGAAAGAGCAAGAGACTGTGAACCTGATTCGGGAAGGCATTCGGGAGCTCAAAGAAGCCTTACACTACGGCGAAGACCCCGACGTGCTTCGCACCTATCTGAAAATTCCTGAAGACCTGAAGCAAGCCTGGGTCCGTATTATTTATCAAAATGCAGATCGTTTTAATGGGTCTTCCCTAGGTGAATTGATCAAAATCCTTGCCAACCCGGAACTTGGAATCCCATCTAGGGAAAGGTCCAGAAAGATGCTGATACAGCTCCGGGTTCTTGCCGAGAATATGAGCCAATTAGAGAGCAACACGAATTTTCTGCTTCGTAAAGTTCTCAACGGCGGTGACAACGGTGCTCTTACCGAACTCCTGTCCGGCAAGAATGCTTCCGCCTGAAGCATCGGAAAGCGCTCACCCGCGCCTGTAGCTCAGATGGATAGAGCAGCGGACTTCTAATCCGCAGGCCCCGTGTTCGAATCACGGCAGGCGCGCC
>JAFGDM010000021.1 GCA_016932115.1 Deltaproteobacteria bacterium
AGTCCTCCCCGGTTCTCTTCGTTTTTCAGTTTTAAGAGAGACCCCCATGCCTGATGCTTGCGATTTTTCAAACAGCTAAATTGTTACCGCAGATTGTTCTTTATGGGTGCGGGCCGGATGTGGTAGAAGAGAAATGGATGCAACATGGAAAGGAGAAGATAGGATGTTTTTTGAACTGCGACAGTACCGGATAAAGAAGGGAAAGATGAAACGGTGGGTCAAGTACGCGGATGAGGTGCTTATGCCGTTCCAGATCTCTCAGGGCATGGTGGTAGTTGGGAATTTCGTGGGGGAAGAAGAGGATGACCTCTATGTTTGGATCCGTCGTTTCGAAAGCGAGCGGGAGAGAAAAAGACTCTACAAAAAGGTTTATGAGAGCGAAACATGGATGCAACAGATTAAACCCAAGGTTGACGAAATGCTGGACCGGGAGAAAATGGTGATAACAAGGCTCATTCCTACACCCAAGTCGGTCATTCGCTGATGTGGGTGCAAAGCAGCACAAAAAGTCCATGTGCGGCATTGTGATGAGCATTTCGTGGGGAGATTCATGATATCTGCGACTTTAGTTATGGTTGGGGTGGCAGGGGTTTGCGGAGTGATCCTCAGTTTCGCAGCCCGGGTGTTCCATGTTGAGCAGGATCCTCGCATTGAAGAGGTGGAAGGTTGTCTGGCAGGGGCCAACTGCGGAGGTTGCGGCTTTGCAGGGTGCGCCGCCGCGGCCGCCGCCATCGTTGAGGGCAGGGCAAAGCCCAACGCCTGCGTTGTGGGAGGACCGGAAACCGCCGCAAAGGTGTCGGAAATACTCGGCGTTGTTGCGGGAACAGCAGAAGTCCCTTCGGCGGAGAACCCCTGTGCGGGCGGCCACAGGGCTCAGGTAAAATATCTTTATGAAGGAGTGAAGAGTTGCAGGGCCCAATTCCTGCTCTACGGCGGACAACGTCTTTGCGACATAGGGTGCCTGGGTGAGGGGGACTGCGTGAGAGCGTGTCTTTTCGGGGCCATACGGATGGGACCGGATGGGTATCCTGTTGTGGACAAGAACAGGTGTGTCGGGTGTGGTGCCTGCGCTCGGGCTTGCCCAAAGGGGATTCTGGAGGTCAGGACGCTTTGTGAGCGGCTTCTGCACTTCAACCGGGAGGATGAGTGTCTGGCGCCGTGCCGCCAGACATGCCCCGCTGAGATCAACATTCCACTGTATATCGCTCAGATCAGAGGAGGAGATTACGAAGGTGCCGTGAACACGATTCGGGAACGCAACCCGCTTCTCCTGTCCTGTGGACGTGTGTGCCCTCATCCTTGTGAGACGAATTGCCGGAGGGCGATTGAGGACGAGCCTGTATCGATCAACCAGCTCAAGCGCTTTGCCGCCGACTATGAAATGAATTCGGGCAAGCGGTTTCCGGTGCCCGTCGCGCCTCCCACAAATCATCGTGTGGCCGTGGTGGGAGGGGGACCGGCGGGACTCAGTTGCGCGTTCTTTTTGAAAAGGCTGGGCCATGAGATAACAATTTTTGAGAGCATGCCGAAACTGGGCGGCATGCTTCGTTACGGCATACCGGAATACCGGCTCCCGAAAAAGGTGCTGGAATGGGAGATCGACGGCATCATCGATCTCGGTATCAAGGTACGAACCAACGTCGTTTTTGGGCTTGATTTGGACCTGACCTCTCTTGTCGCTGCGGGGTTTGACGCGGTGTTTTTAGGCATAGGCGCATGGAAGGATTCCATTTTGGGGGTCGCGGGGGAGGATAGCAAGGGTTGCTACAAGGGCATCGACTTCCTTTCAGGAATCACTTCGGGAAAGATGGTGCCCCTGGGGCGCACCGCGATTGTCGTCGGGGGGGGGAATACGGCCGTTGACTGCGTCCGAACCCTTATCCGCCTTGGGGTAGAGAAGGTTACGATACTTTATCGTCGCACCCGTAGTGAAATGCCTGCAAATGAGGTTGAGATCGAAGCGGCTGAGCGGGAAGGGGCGGACTTTGTTTTTCTCGCGGCTCCCGTCTCCGTGAAAGTGGATGCGCAAGGCAAGGTCACTCACCTGGAATACCTTAAAATGGAATTGGGTGAACCGGATAAGAGCGGCAGACGTAGACCTGTTCCTGTTGAAGGCTCAGAGACTCTATTGGAAACGGACATGATCGTCACCGCCATAGGACAGTCCCCGGATTTCTCATTTACCGGGAGAACCCAGTCCCGGCTTGCGCAACTGAAGACCACCCGGTGGAGCACCGTGGACGTGGATCCCAACACTCTCCAGTCGAATATCCCCTACGTTTTCGCGGCCGGGGACGCCGCGACCGGTCCTTCTCTGGTGGTGGAGGCCATTGGAGGAGGCAGAAGGGCCGCCCGCTCGATCCATCAGTTCCTTACGGGTGAAGAGGTGGCCAATGAGCCGGGAGAACTGGGAAAGAAGCTGATTCCTGAGACTATCTTCGAACAGGTGAAGGGCATCGAGAGAAAACCCAGATCCAAGATGGTGGAACTCCCCGTCCACGAGAGGGTGCACTCTTTTGTCGAGGTGGATCAGGTTTTGACGGAGGAGGAGGCGCTGACTGAAAGCCGCCGGTGTCTTTTTTGCGGACGAATTTGCTATACTCAGGAATCGCCCATTTCGCTTCCGGAAGAAGAGGGCATATTGAAAACGGGGACCTAGTGCATCGTCTACCGTGTCATCAAAACCACGCAAACACTTGAGTGGTCGGTGAAGGCCCCATAGGAGGTAAAATCATGACAGGCACTGACATAATCAGGAAGGCGGACATATTCGAGGGGCTGGTGGAAGAGCAGCTTGCCTTTTTATGGGAGGGGATACGGGAACTCGGCTACCGAAGAGGGGATCGGTTCTTCAAGGAAGGGGATGAGGCACGCCATCTGTGGATCGTGAAGGAAGGAGAGGTGGATTTAGGTTTTGAATTACCCGGGCGCTCTGCCTCTGAGGTTTATGCCCTGAGCACCGTCTCCGCGGGCAAGGCCTTCGGATGGTCCAGTTTTGTGCCTCCCTACGAGTACAGGCTTTCAGGATATTGTTCTTCTGCGACCTGCGCTGTATTCCGCCTTGAAAGGGAGTTCCTCCTGGGTTGTTTCGAAAAAGACCCGGCCATAGGTTACAAGGTCATGGCCAATCTGGCCTGTGTCGTGGGCGAACGCTTTAACTGGTTGCAAGGATCTGCGAGCGTTGCCCCGTATGCTCAGGTGAAAATAACAGTCCATCTGGCAACCTGCGGCATCGCCGCCGGCGCGCGGGAGGTTGTAAACGCGCTTGTTGAAGAGATGGCTAAAGAGGACCGACCCCACATCAAAATGCAGACCTCCGGGTGCATAGGCCGATGCAGCACGGAGCCGAACGTGACGGTGCAAATCGAAGGTGAAGAGCCCGTGATTTATCAGAAGATGAACGGGGAAAAAATGCGTCGGGTTTTCAGGGAACACGTGCTCAACGGTGTGGCCCATTCAGATTGGGTTTTAGCCTGATTTCGATCCGGCCTTTGCTGACGGGAAGGAGGAAGCATGGTGCATCTCGAGATCCTGGAAAAGGTGGAAATCTTCAGGGACCTGGATGATCGCAGACTCGGCGCGGTAGGTGGATGTTGCACGGAAGCGGCATTTCAGAGGGGCGAAGAGATTTTCAAGGTGGGCGAAGAAGCCCGCCATCTTTGGGCCGTAGCGGAGGGGAGGGTGAAGCTCGTGTCGGGAAGTAATTCAACCCTGGAGGAAAAGGAAGTGTCGGAAGGCCGGGTGTTCGGGTGGCCGAGCCTCTTAAAAAACCGCACCTACCGATTTTCCGCCATCTGTGCCGCCAGGAGCGCCAGGGTTATCCGGATCGACGCCGGTTGTCTGCAGGCTTTGTTTGAAGAGGACCCTCTGCTCGGCTACAAAGTCATGTCCGGGTTGGTGGTAGTGATCGGAGACCATTTCCATCAGTTACAGGAAGAAGTGGTTAAACGCAGAGGACAGGATATGATGAATCAGTGGTAACCTGCCCCTGTTACATAATCAAGTCACAGCAGGGAGATAAGGTTCCTTCCGACATGATCATGACGCCTCTGGGGCTTGCTTGAAAGTCCCCGGTGTATTCTCCCTGAATCGTCCATAAGGTTCGCTAGACCCACCGGTACCTGGCAAATTCTTTTTCGATCACTGCTATTTCTTCTTCAAGATCTTCTATGGCGATAATCTGGTGCGGTCGCACGGAATGGGCGGGTAGGGCGGTCTCCCTTTCGTGAAGCTCCTCTTCCATATGACGGATCTTTTTCTCGAGGTCGGTTTTTTTTTCTCGCAGGGCGGCCTCCGCTCTGCGAACCTCGCGCACGAAGATTTCGACTTTCGCAAAATCCTTCCGGAAGCGGACAGGCAGCCCCCGCTCGTCCACAACGTTTGTGTTGGAGCAACTGTCGGCCCCTGCCGGCATCATGTCGATCACGGCATCATAAACATTGTCGGGTGAGAGCCCACCTGCCAGGATGACGGGGGTCGAGCTCCAGCGAACCAGTTTGTCGGCCGCCTCCCGTTCTGAAACCCTGCCGGTGATTCCGATGAACCCCTCCACCGGTTCTTTTCCCAACCATGTATCGATCAGAAAGCCATCACTTACCGGCTCGAGCTCGGCCGCGATCTCAAGAACAGAAACCTGGTTTGTCGATCCCTTTTCAGGCACTGGAATAGAGCGAACAATGAGGATTTCGGGGAAGTTTTTTTTTAATTCTTTCTGGAGATGAACGAAAGGGTTGAGGTCGAGCAAACGGCCGGAGCTCTCCGTGAGATTGTCGCAAAAATGGACAAAATGAGGGCGGTAGTAGTCCATCGCTCGGTAAAGGGCATCCCCGTTTTGGAAAAGGGGGATGAGGCTGTTTTTGGTTTCCGTCCCGTCACTCAACCGGATGAGCTCGCGTATTTCAGGTTTTTTCCATTCCTCTTCGGAAAGAAGCACACTGCCGACGCGATCAACACCCAGAACAATACATTTTTCAGCTTCTTCCGGCGTTTGAATTTCATAGATTTGAGTGATCATGACAGGACCTGTGACTCCTTTTGGGTTGTGTGAGAGACAGTGCCTTTATCCACGGCTTTTACCCGCGCTTTGCGCACTGTGCCGCAGAGCGTTCCCGGTGCTTACTGCTTTCACCGCTTGCAGCACGCGTTCATGAAGCAAACCGTTCGTGGCGACGATTCCCTTGTTGTTATTGAGGGTTCTTCCCCGGGAGAAGTCGAGCGGCTTGCCCCGTAAATCCGTTACCCTGCCGCCCGCCTCTTCCACAATGATCGTCCCTGCTGCGTGATCCCAGATTTTTTCCTCATAGGATTCCCTCGTGGGCAGCCGAAGATAGACTGTGCCTTCACCCCTTGCGAGGAGGCCGTACTTGCCCTGGCTGTCCATCCGAAGAGGCGGCCTTTTTGCGCCCAGGAGCTCGAGGATGTGGGCCACTTGATCATGAGAGGAGTGAGAAGGCTCAAAGGACTCGCAGAAAAGTGCGTCCGCGGGGTCCGACAGGGATGAGACGGAAATTTTTATTTCCTCAGGCTCGTCAAACCCGCGGCAGTAAGATCCCTCCCCTTTTACGGCCGCAAAAACGCATCCGAGATAGTCCTTTTTCTGAAGGGAATGAAGGGGGAGGTTGGGGCACCCCATGACCCCCAAAGTCACCTGACCCTCCTCAATAAGGGCAAGGGCTACGACGTACTGGCCTCCTCTCAAGAATCCTTTGGTCCCGTCGATAGGGTCAAGGGCCCAGAATCGGCCCAGTCCACCACCCTGTGCTTTTCCTCTGTCGATGGCTTTGAAGATTTCACTCTCCTTCGTAAGTGTGGGACGATAACGACGAACATAGGCCACGACCAAATCTTTGAGGTTTTCGTTGTCGGGGTTCCTGAGAAGTTCGGAATCCTCTTCACTCACCAGAGGGACATCAGGAAAGCTCGTCGCCAGCATGTCGCTGATAAGGGCTTGGACGCCGAAATCGGCTACGGTCACAGGCGAGCGATCTTCCTTGTTGACGGCGCCTGTTGAGAGGAGGTTGGATTGGACGGCCGCGCCCAGAGAGGACGCCTCGACAACCGCTTCAATCGCCGCGCGTCGTTCCATTTCATGCATCGATTTTACCTTTCATTGTAACAATTTAGCTGTTTGAAAAATCGCAAGCATCAGGCATGGGGGTCCCTCTCAAAACTGCAAAACGAAGAGAACCGGGGAGGA
>JAFGDM010000022.1 GCA_016932115.1 Deltaproteobacteria bacterium
AGCTTTTATGAAATCGAGAAGATGTTCAAGAGGGTCGTCTGAGGCTCGGATGTGCCGCGGATCACAACCTGGAATGTCAATGCTAAGCGACAGGGTGCTCCTTTTTGATTGGGGAAAAGAGAAAGAAAATTATTGTCATTGCAGGGCCTACGGCTTCCGGAAAGAGCTCCGTGGCAATGGAGCTGGCACGTGAATTCGGTGGAGAGATCGTAAATGCGGATTCCATGCAGGTATACAGAGAGATGGATGTAGGAACGGCAAAACCGACTCTTGAAGAGAGAAAGGATGTTCCACATCATCTATTCGATGTGGTAAACCCTGATGAAAATTTCAATGCGGCCATTTACCGTTCCCTTACCGTCCCGGTTATTGAAGACATTCTTGCCCGGGGTCGTGTGTGTTTCGTAGTGGGCGGAACGGGCCTCTATATCAAGACCCTGCTCGGCGGGCTTCTCGCTTGCCCGGAGGCAGACCCGAACATCAGAGAGGAACTTCGGCGTGAGTGGGAGGAAGTGGGCGCGGAGGCCCTTCACCACAAACTTGCCCTAATTGATCCTGAAACCGCACAAAAAGTCCATACCCGGGATAGAGTCCGCATTATCCGCGCCCTTGAAATCATCCGCATAACAGGCAAGTCTTTTTCGTCTCTTGTGCAGGAACATCATTTCAAGAACAAGACTTTTCATGCTCTGAAATTTTGTTTGCAAATCGAGCGGGAAGACCTTTATCATCGGATCGATGAGCGAAGTCGTTCCATGCTCCGAAAGGGCTTGATCGAGGAGACGGCCAACCTACTCAGAAAGGGGTATTCACCTGAGCTTAAATCCATGAAGTCCCTGGGTTACCGCCATGCCGTCCGACATCTGGAGGGTCTCATTGATTTGAATCAAATGATCGGAGAACTTCAAAAAGATACAAGAAGATATGCAAAACGACAACTCACCTGGTTTAAAGCCGATCCCGAGATGAAGTGGGTTTTTCCTGAGGCGATAAAAATTCTAATAAATGATATCAACGCATTCATTGGGAGGAACAACTAAGGTGGTGCGAAAAGGCCTCATGTCCGTGACGGTGGTCCTGTGGTGTTTGTTTTTAATTGTGCCGAAGCCTGCAGCAGGAGAAAATTATATAGAAATTCTAGATCAGGGAAGGATTGATTGGACCAATGGATTCATCGAAGCCATGGGGGTGGGGGCTCCTCCTCCGAACCCTCTCAATCCGGCTCATGCGCGGGCAGTGGCGGAGAATCACGCAACGATTGCAGCCCGGAGAAACCTTCTGGAGATTGTAAAAAACATTCGTGTTAATTCAGAAACCCGGGTGCTCGACCACATGGCGGCCAAAGAGATGTCTGAAAAGGCTCTCGAAACCCTGCTTATAGATGCAAAAACCGTAGATTTATCCTATGAGAGGGATGAAAAAGTCGGGGTGAAGCTCTCCATGAAACTTCAAGGATCGCTTGCCGAGTTCATGCTCCCGGAAGATATCCTGATCATAAGCACCGTAAAGCAGCCGAAAGAGCAAGCTCAAAAGGAAGAGCCTTTCACAGGGCTAATTGTGGACTGCAAGGGCGTTTCCCTTGAGCCTGCTGTGGTCCCTCTTATTCTGGATGAAGATGGGGCGATCCTTTACGGACCGGCCTTTGTGAGCAGAGAGCATGCTGTTGAAAGGAGGATGGCTTCTTACGTGAGAGAGACCGCTTCAGCGGAGAGCGATTTGAGAGTGGGGTCGAATCCTCTAAAGGTTAAGGGCATCCGGACCTTCGAGGGCAAAGCTTGCGACGTCATGATAAGCCATGCCGATGCAGCCAGAATTAGGGGGCTTGCCAGCAACTTTAATTTCCTTCATCAATGCCGGGTGCTTCTGGTTGTAGACTGACCGCGGGGATTTTGAGGTATATTTGAAGAACTTTCCAGGGAGACACAGAATGGATCGATTTCTGTTCATAAGGGAATGGACCGTGCTTATTACGTCCTTGTGTCTTCTTCTTTGTGCATGCGGCCCTCGTGCCGGGGGCTACCCTTACCATGAGCTGGATATCCCCGAACAGAGGGTTTTTAACGGTTTCGCCTTTCTGAAAAAGGAACGCTCGGCAGATGCGCAAAGAGAGTTTGAACAGGCTTTGCACCTCCAGCCCGATTGCTCTGCCGCCTACAGGGGAATGGGCCTGGTTTACGGGAGCAAAAGGGATTTCAAGCGCGCCTTTGATTTCATGAGCCAAGCAGCAAAATATGCGGAAAACAACCCTGATCGCGCGCTGGCTGATGTGGGTATGGCAAGCCTCTATCGCATGGAACGGAGTAAGGGTTGGCTTGCCAAGGTGGAGAGGCTTTTTAATCAGAGCCTCTCCTGGTCCGATGAAATTCCGGAAGCTTATTTGGAATTGGGACTGGCTTACAAGCAGGCATACCGCTTTCGTGATGCGGAAAAAGCGTTCATAAAGGTTGTAGATCTGAATAAAACACTTCTCGGTGAAGCCAGGGAGGAGATCGAGGTTTTAAAAAAAATAGAGACGGCTAGGCCGGAGTCGGCTTTTGGTAAAGAGGTGGTCCTTAGCAGGCGCATCAATCGGGCTGAAACCGCCGCCCTGCTTGTCGGGGAATTTCCGCTACATCATATTTCAGCACGGAGCGCCCGCGAAAAGAGCAATAAGCCGCCGATCCCGCCTCCCGACGTGTCGAACCACCGAATGAAAAAAGAAATCCTTCGTGTTATGAGAATGAATCTCGAGGGGCTTGGCGTTCTTCCGGACGGATCTTTCGGCGTTGATCAGTACGTAACGAGAGGGGGATTTGCCGAGGTTATGGCGGATATTCTGGTTAAGGGTGCGGAAAAGCCGGAATTGAAGGGGAGATACGACCGGGTTCTCTCTCCTTTTAAGGATGTGCGGAGCAGCAGTCCCCACTTCAAGAGCATTATGATTTGTTATGATTGGGCGGGCATTATGGGAGGGTGGGAAGGATATTTTCACCCCATGGAAACGCTTTCCGGCGTCGATGCTCTTCTCATCATCAGGGACGCCGTGACCAAACTTAAGCTTTTAGGGAAGCTATAAGCAAGGGTTTTGAACGAGATGTTTTCAAGCCGCGCCCGACTTTTCTGAGTGAGGATATTTCTCCGAGAATGAGAGCATTCTTCGGATAGCGCCGTAAAGACTATGACCGTACCTAATCTCATCACCATCCTCAGGATCATCCTGGCTCCTGTTTTCGTGATTTATCTGATCAATGATCAACTCAACGCGGCCCTCATCGTCTTTGTCGTTTGCTGCGTGAGCGACGGCGCGGACGGATTCGTGGCTCGGTTTTTCAACCAGAAGAGCAAGCTCGGGGCTTATCTTGATCCTCTTGCGGACAAGCTTCTCCTTGTGACCGCTTTTATCGTGTTATCGAGCATGGGCCACTTGCCCGCATGGCTGACCGTTACGGTGATTGCCAGGGATGTGATGATCCTGTTGGGTGTCATTACGATTCATTTGAACAAAATGGAATTGAATATTCGCCCTTCCGTCGTCAGCAAAATCAACACCTGTTTTCAGTTCCTCACGGTAACCGCCGTGCTTTGTAAAGGCGTTCTGCCTTTGGCACCGGCTCTCTATTCTTTTTTCCACTACACCACGGCTCTTTTCACTGTTGCTTCCGGCCTCCACTATATTCAGTACGGATTGAGGGTCATGTCGGCTAATGTGAAAGAATAAAAAAATAACGGTATTTGTAACAATTTAGCTGTTTGAAAAATCGCAAGCATCAGGCATGGGGGTCTCTCTTAAAACTGAAAAACGAAGAGAACCGGGGAGGACT
>JAFGDM010000023.1 GCA_016932115.1 Deltaproteobacteria bacterium
CGTCACGACGGCAACTTCGTCTGCGAATGTTAGGTTTACATATTTTCTGAGCATATTTCTCTATTTCCCCTGTCAAGGTTGAATAAAGGGTTTTAATTGCCCGTGGAAATCTTCATTAAGTTCTCTTAAAATTTTAAGCCAGCCCTGATCTCCATCAAGGTTCGGGATTACGGCAGAACCGGAAATGCCTCGTTTGCGAAGATTTTCGAGTGCAAGTTCCGCGCGCTTTTTCTCCCCCTGCCTAATCCTTTTCTCGAAATCGCGCAGAAGCTTTTTCACCACTTCGACATTGACGCCCATCACAGAAAGGACATTAAGAAGCCGCTCGTTATTTTGACCCGGCTTGATGCGTTGAAGGGTTTCAACACGCATGAGTTCATAAGCGGTTTGCTCTTCGTTTGCGGCAAAGGCCGCCGCTTGCTCTTTCAATCGCTCCAGATCCAAAAGCCCGTCCAAATACTTTTGTACCAAACCCTTAATCTTACCCTCCAGTTCCCGGCGCCTGAAAGCCGCCTTCTCCTCATCGGTTACCGTGAACTTTTCGGCCTTCTCCATGATAAGATCGAGGGTGCTCTTGATTTCAGGCATCTCTCGTGCTCTCCCGCATGTCGACGATTACATGGTGTTTAAGTGAAACGGCGCGCGTTTCTCGTCGCTGATTCGGTTTTTGAATTACGGGCAGTTCAGGGCTCTTCAGGCGCTTGCCGATCCCAGCTCCTCCATGACCGCATCGTGAAACGCGGGCCTGAACTGTTTGATCCTCTCATTGTTCCTGGTGGGATGCACCCTGTTGGTAAGCAAAATCGCGATCACATCCTTATCGAGATCCATCCATATGGAGGTTCCCGTAAACCCGGTGTGTCCTAGACTATCACGGGAAAAGTACTTTCCGGCACTGCTTCCCTCAAGTGCCCGCGTATCCCATCCCAGGGCCCAGTCGCTTCCTTTCACGATCCCCTGGCGCCTGAAAAACTCCCTTACTGTTTCCGGTCTGAAAAAATCCTGCCTCCGCCCATAAAAGTGATCTAGAAGCATAGCCGCGATCACTAGCACCTCTTCAGCAGTGCTGAACAAGCCGGCATGCCCCGAATACCCGCCCAGAGCCCAGGCATTGTCGTCATGCACCTCTCCACAAAGCACTCGCTTTCGCCACGGGCAATCCTCGGTTGCTGCGAACTGTTCTTCGGTATACCCGTATGCTCCTCCATCAAGGCCAGTAATCTCATTTCCGCGCAGATGGTTATTCCAGGGCATAGCGGAAAGAGACCAAGCGGCATTTCTTTCCTCCCTTGTACGCCGAAAAAAAGTCCGTTTCAACCCTAAGGGCTCATATAAATGATCATGAGCATATTGAGGGATGGTCAGTCCGGTCTTTTCTTCGATTACCCATTCGAGCAGCATGAATCCGAGGTCGCTGTAGACATTTTCCTTTCCCGGTTCATAGGCAAAGGGCTCATCGACGATCCACTCCCTCAACAATCTCTTACGAGCTTCGGGCGGATGGTCCATGAGTTTCTCATAGTAGGGCTTCCAGTCAGCCAAGCCGGCGGAATGGCTGAGGAGGCTGCGAAAAGAAAGTTTTCCTTTTTCCCTTAAATCGCTGTGCGCTATGACATCCGCCAGAGATTGATCCAGGAAGATTTCGCCCCGGTCCACGAGCTTCATGATGCAAAGCGCGGTGGCAAGAGGTTTGGTGAGCGACGCCAGGTCAAAGACGGTATCCCTTAACATGGGTAAGGGTTCCGGTATCAAAGAACGTTGCCCAAGGTATTCAAAGAATACTATCTCGCCTCTCAGTGCAACCAACGCCGCCGCTCCCGGGAAAACTCTTCCCATCAGACCTTCCCGCATCAAGCTCTTTACATCAACCCCGTCGGCATTGTGCTTCACTGACAAAACCCCAAGTTTAAATATCACTCATCCATGAAGATCGATGCAAAAACCTTGGCATCGGTCATAATATTGCTGATGAGGCAGTATTCATCGGGCTGGTGCGCTGTGTCCGACTCGGTCGCCCACACAGCAGCGGGAATCCCGGATTTCCTGAAAAAAGCGGCAACCGTTCCACCGCCGATGCCCATGGGTTTTGCCTCGAGTCCTTTCACCTTCCTGACGGCTTTCCTGAGAGCTTCAACCACAGGCGCATCGGCCGCCGTCGGCGGCGCCGCCTCCTGCCTGTACACCGGTTCCATCTCAATCGACATACCCAGCTCGACGGCCACGGACTCCGCCAAACCCCCGGCAAAGGTCAACACCCGGTCCACCTCGTAGGCAGGAAGGACGCGGCAGTCGACATAAAAGACATCCCTGCCGGGAATCGTGTTAACATTCGGAACATTGGCTTCCATCCTGGTTGCCTCAAAGGTGGAAGCCGGGGGCTTAAAGAGATCATCCTTTGCATCAAAGTGCTTTTTTAGTGCTTCAAGCTCTACGATCAGCCTGGCCGCCGCATAGAGACTGTTTTTCCCCTTTTCCGGCGTACTGGCATGGCACTGCTTCCCGAGAACCGTGAACTTAATCCAAAGCATGGACTTCTCCGCCACTTCGATCATAGTACCGTCCTCGTTCCCGCCGTCCGGCACAATAACCAGGTCTTCAGGTTTGAAGTAATCCGGGTGATTGGCGAGCACATAATCAAGACCGTATTTGCTTCCTGTTTCTTCATCCGCCACTAGGGCAATGGCCACGGAACGCCTTAGGCTAACCCCTGTCTCCTGAACGGCTTTGACCGCCAGAAAAGAGCTGACAATCCCGTGCTGGTTGTCCTCTACCCCCCTGCCGATGATTTTATTTCCCTCGACCCTGACCCTATAGGGGTCCCCGCCCCACAAGGCACGGTCCCCTGGAGGCACAATGTCCGTGTGGCTAAGCACCCACACTGTGGGCGCTCCCGTTTCGCCGTCCCATTTTGCAAGCAGATTGGGCCGGTACCCCCTTTCCGCTCTGTCATCCGGGGCTTTGATCTCTTCCAAATGATCGGGACGAAGCTCTCCGATCTTGGTCTTCAAGTATTCCGTCTTTTCATGCTCGCCTGTTCCGCCATTGGTCGGCCCCAGGGCCGATCTGGAGGTCAGATCCTTTTGAAGCGCGATAATTTCGTCTCTGTAACCATCAATGCGGTCAAAAATTTGATTGATTGCGGACATGGACTTTCCCCCCTATTCTACGGTAACGCTTTTTGCCAGGTTTCTGGGCTTGTCGATATCCCTCGATAAGAACCTTGCGCAGTGGTAAGCCAGGAGCTGACATGGAACCACCGTGAGAATCGGATAGAGATACTCGAGGGTGGGCGGGACTTCAATAACCTCATCTGCCAACTGCCTCACTCTGTCGTCTCCTTCCGTCGCTATGGCGATGACCGGCCCCCTTCTGCTCTTGATCTCCTGGATGTTGCTGATCATTTTCTCGTACATCGAATCCTGAGGAACAATGGCTACAGTGGGCATTTCCGGATTGATCAGGGCGATGGGCCCATGCTTCATCTCCCCCGCCGCGTATCCTTCTGCATGGATGTAAGAGATCTCTTTGAGTTTCAAGGCTCCTTCCAGAGCGATGGGATATTGGTACTTTCTTCCCAGAAAAAGCCAGTTGCTGCATGGATAGTATTTTTCCGCGACTGCCTGGATATGGTTATCCTGAGAAAGTGTTTTTTTCACTTTTTCCGGTAGTTCCGAGAGCGATTTGATAGCCTCCACACCCTCGGTCAAAGAAAGCTTCTGGTGTCTGCCGAGAAGAAGAGCAAGGAGGGTGAGAATAGTCAGTTGCGAGACAAAAATTTTTGTTGAAGCCACGCCGATTTCAGGGCCCGCATGGTTGTAGACGCCGGCGTCCGTTTCCCTTGAAATGGAGCTGCCTACCACATTGACGATGCCCAAAAGCCGCGCCCCTTTTCTCCTGGCTTCCCTGATAGCCGCAAGGGTATCGGCTGTCTCCCCGGACTGGCTGATGGCAATAATGTAGGTGTTGGAAGGGAAATTGAGTTTTCTGTATCGAAATTCCGATGCGATCTCCACCTGCACATCAATCTCCGTCAATCGTTCAAACACGTATCGTCCAACGCAGCCTGCGTGGTAAGACGTCCCGCAAGCTACGATCTCGATGTGACGGCACTCCTTGAGATGATCCCACACAGGCATAATGCCCCCCAATTTGGGGACTCCCTCGCCGGGCTCAAGTCTACCTCTCATAGCGTTCAGGATGGTCTCGGGTTGTTCGTAAATCTCTTTGAGCATGAAATGAGGGAAACCACCCAGTTCCACATCTTCAGGCTGCCATTCCACCGTCTCCGTTTCCCTGGTCACGGTTTTAGCCTGGGCGGTGGATATTGAGAAGCCCTTGGCCGTCAGGACTGCAAGTTCATTGTCGTTCAGATGGACCACCTTGTTGGTATAGCGCACCATGGCAGACACATCCGAGGCGGCAAAGTGACCGTCTTCCCCAATACCTATTATAAGAGGACTGCCTCTGCGGGCCACAACGATTTCTCCGGGCACATGCCGATGAATGACGGCGATCCCGAAGGTCCCCTCCACCTGGGACATGGTCTTGCGCACCGCCTCGCCGAGGCTGTCTTCAAAGTTCAGCGCTATCAGATGGGCAAGCACTTCCGTGTCCGTCTCTGATTTGAAAACAATCCCTCTCTTCTCCAGATTCTTCTTTATGGCAAAAAAATTCTCGATGATGCCGTTGTGAATGACGAACACATTTTCACTTTCATCCGTGTGAGGATGAGCATTCCGCTCGGTGGGTTCTCCGTGGGTCGCCCAGCGGGTATGGGCTATGGCACTGTTGCCTTTAATGACCCGTTCACCGATTTTTCGTTCCAATTCTGAAATTTTCCCAACGGCGCGCAAACAGACAATCTCGCTCCCGTTCTGCACCGCAATGCCCGCTGAGTCGTATCCTCGGTATTCCAAACGCTTCAACCCTTCCAAAACAATCGCTTTGGCTTCCTTCTCACCTACATAACAAACAATACCGCACATACTCGAACCGCCTTTCCATGGTTTACTTCAAGACCGTAGCATCTTGATAGCATTTTAAGTTTTTGAAAGATCAGAAAAACATCGGGCTTAACGCTTCGAACGGGTTTTGAATCAAGAACGGAAGTATTCGTTGATGAGATGCCTGGCAATGTCCCCGGCCCGGATACCGAGCTTTGCTCCGTGAACAGCCAGGACAGCCACGCTCAAACCGCCGTGGCCGTAACCCGGCAGTGCATAAGCCGCAAGCCAGTCGACCCGATATTGATCGCTGGGATCGTTGATCGAACCTGTTTTTGCCCCAAAATCAAAATCCTTGAAGGTATCCCTTCGCTGGAGAGGCCGGAAAGCGCTTCTGGCCGTCCCCTCGTTTGCGGTGCCCGACATAAGCTCCCTCAGACTTTGCGCAGTGCTCGTTTGGATCGGGGTTGCCAGGATGTTGGGACACCCCTCATAAATGATATGGCCTTCGCTGTCTCTCACCGTTTTTACCATCCATGGCTCCATGATCATCCCCCCGTTTGAGACGGCCGCAGTGATGAGGGCGGCGTGTATAGGAGATATAAGGGTCCTCTTGTTGAAACCCGAGGCAACCTCGGCCATCGCAAATTCTTCCTCAGGAACATCGAAATGGCTCATATCCACAGGCAAGTCAAAGGGGATGGGGAGATCAAATAGAAACCGGTAGGCGTAATCTTCCATGATTTCCCGGCCAAGCTCATAAATGCCCAGCTTTCCGAAAACGGGATTTATGGAGTCGGCAAAGGCATCCCTGAGGGTTGTTTTGACCGTATAGCGTCCCCGGTCCTGCTGTTTGAGCTGACTCTTGTAAAGCGTGTATTTTCCACCCTGAAAGGTCAATTCTGTTCGAGGGGAAAGGCCCCGCGCTTCAATAGCGGCAGCGGCGGCCACGATCTTGAAAAGGCTCGCGGCAGGAAGGTCGGCTTTCAAACAAAAATTTTCCCCCGGGTTTACACCCTTTGTTTGAGCCATAGCAAGGATCTCACCTGTCTCCGGTCTCAGGACGACCACAGCGGCTGCATGGGTTCCGGAACGATCGAGAAGGCCGGAGGCATAATGCTGAAGGGAAGGGACAATGGACATTTCCACGGTCAGCGCCGAACCGTTGTGTCTCACCTGTTGAACCGCCGAAGATGCCAGAAGTTCCATATCCAAATTAACAAGGACGGAGGCAAGCTCGCTTTTGTTTATCTTCGGCGCCTCTCTCCTGACTTCTTTATGAGGCCGCCACTGCTCGTGTTGGAAGCGAGCTGAAAGCCATGACACGGAATAAAAAAGGATGACCAGAACAAGGATGCCCGCTCCCGACCAAAGTCCGCACCGGGGCAAGTGTTTCAGGAAATACCTTCTTCTCGTTTTCCTCGAGAGAAGTCGCTGGTATTCCCTCCAAGTGTGGGAATCTCGATCGCTTCCGGGCATCATCAAACCGGGGTTATGGCCTCCACGCCTTTCATATATGGTCTCAGCGCTTCGGGGACAATCACGCTTCCATCCTTTTGCTGGTAATTCTCCAGGACGGCCACAAGAGTCCTTCCCACAGCGAGGCCGGAACCATTCAGGGTGTGGACCAGTTCGGTTCCGCCTGCCCCCTTTCTTTTGAAGCGGATCCCGGCCCTTCTGGCCTGGAAATCCTCGAAGTTGCTGCAGGAAGATATTTCTCTGTAAAGTTTCTGGCCCGGAAGCCAGGCTTCCAAGTCGTAGGTCTTGGCGGAGGAAAAGCCAAGATCCGCCGTGCACAAGGAGACAGTCCGGTAGGGAAGGCCCAACCGACGCAGGATTGTCTCCGCATCGTGGGTGAGCTTTTCCAATTCCTCGTATGAGTTCTCGGGTTTGGAAAATTTAACGAGCTCAACCTTGTTGAACTGATGCTGCCGGATAAGACCCCTCGTGTCTTTTCCATAAGAGCCGGCTTCGGATCGAAAACAGGGTGTGTAAGAAACATAATAGATCGGCATCGCCTCTTCCGGCAGAACCTCATCCCTGTGAATGTTCGTGACAGGCACCTCCGCAGTCGGGATGAGGTAAAAATCCCATCCCTCTATTTTAAAAAGGTCGTCTTTGAATTTGGGAAGCTGCCCCGTCCCTGTCATTGATGCGGAGTTCACCATGAAAGGAGGAATTACCTCGGTGTAACCATGCTCTCGGGTGTGAATGTCAAGCATGAAATTGATGAGCGCCCGCTCCATCAAAGCGCCCATTCCGCGATATAATGAGAAACGGGCACCTGCAATTTTTGCGGCCCTTCCAAAATCAAGAATGCCCAGCCGTTCCCCAATCTCCCAGTGGGGCTTAGGCTCAAAATCCCTTTCCGTGATCTCTCCCCATGTCCGAACCAAGGGGTTATCTTTTTCGTCGGCTCCCACCACAACGCTTTCATGAGGCATATTGGGAATGATCATAAGCAGCGGCTGGAGCTCTTCATCCACTCTTGAGAGCGAAGACTCCAGATCTTTGATCTGCAGGGCCACTTTTTTCATTTCGCCGATCAGAAACGTTGAATCCTGTCCTGATTTTTTTAAATTGGCGATCTCCTCGGTCACTTTGTTCTTTTGGTGACGCAGGTCTTCAAGAACGCCCAGGATTTCACGCCTTTTTTTGTCCACCCTTTCAAAAAGTGATAAGTCCAGGGCATATTTTCGGTTGGCCAGCATCCCTTTCACTTCATCCAATCGGGACCGAATAAATCTCAGATCAAGCATACGCTCCCCTCTTTCCCGGAAATTACCCCGGTTTTTAGCACGCTTTTTAAGAGAGGGTCAATTCTTTTCCCAAAAATCGTTGATCCCCCCCCTTCGAGCCATTATGATAAACAGTGGAATTTTAGCTTTTCAAAAGGCTGAAATATTACGACCAATGATTAAATTAAAAGGATTAATTCATGGCCCGGAACGGCACTGTGAGCAAAAGAACCCCCCCCTTCCTTTGGAGTACATTCAGCTCGATCAAGTTGACCATCTTCCTGCTCATTCTCGTTGCCGTGACTTCCATTTTAGGCACCCTTATCCCTCAACAGGAAAGTGCCATGAAGGTCGTGCAATCCTTGAGCCCTTCACTGGTCGGGTTCCTGGACTCCCTGCATCTTTTTGACATGTATCATTCCTGGTGGTTCAGGCTGATCATCGGTGCGCTGGCGCTCAATCTCATTGTTTGTTCCCTGGACCGGTTTTCATCGACTCTGAAGCGGTTTCGTTTTACCCCAAGCGCGACAAGAGAAAAACCCTTTGAAAACCTTCCTTCAGAGCAACGTTTCTTGCTTCAGGCTTCCTTTGACTCCGTCACAAACCATGTGGGAACCCTTCTTAAAAGCAAATACAAAAACGTTAAAAGAGTGGACAAAGAAAAGACGGCCTTCTATTTCGTGCAAAAGGGAAGGCTCAGCCATTTCGGCGTCTATCTCGTCCATTTCAGTGTGCTCCTCATCCTGCTCGGAGGCTTTGCAGGTTCCCTTTTCGGCTTCGAAGCTTTCGTCAATATTTTGGAAGGAGAAGGAGTGGACACGGTCACGCTCAGGAAGACCCGAGCTTTAAAACCTCTACCCTTTTCCGTTCGCTGTGACAAATTCAGCGTTGAATTCTATCCTAACGGGACACCCAAAGAATATCGATCGGACCTGGTTTTTTTTAAAGACGGCCGAATCGCCTTTCAAAGCCCTCTCCGCGTCAATCATCCCATTACTTTCGAGGGCATCACCTTTTACCAGTCTTCCTACGGTACGCTGCCGGGCAACAGGGTTCGCCTCAGCTTGAAGAGAGAAGACACCGGCGATAATGCCTTTGTCGAGGCGGAGATAAATCAACCCTTCCCCCTCCCGGGTCGAGAAGGGGAAGGGTTGATTACAGAGATAAAATCGGACTTCATGAGAATGGGGCCCGCCGTTCGTTTGGAAATACAACCCGTTGCCGGCGAAAAAATCCAAATGTGGGTCTTCAAAAACCATTCCATGATCGAAGAACGTTTCCCGGGGATCTTCGAAAAATTCCCAAAACTGAACCCTGCTTCCTTCAAACCCTACACCTTTTTCCTCAACGGCACGGAAGCACGATATTACACCGGCCTCCAGGTGAGCAGGGACCCGGGGGTTCCTCTGGTCTGGACAGGTTTTGTGACTATCATCGTCGGCCTTTTTATCACATTTTTTTTATCCCATCGTATGATATGGATTCAAGTATCCAGGCTTGAAAAAGGGGTCAACGTCGCTTTGGCCGGCACGAGCAGCAAGAACAGCGTCGGTTTAAGTCGGGAAATAGGTAGGCTCATTGCGCAAATTCGAGGCACGATGGACGACATCCCTTCATCCTGTTGACACCTTGCTTCATCGATAATTTTTTTACACGGGGAAAAGACATTTATGCTGAATTCGATCATCCTGAGTTACATCACTTTCGCCTATTTTTTTTCTTTTTTCTTCTATCTCCTTATGATGGTCATGCACAAAGAGGCCTTCGGCCGCCTGGCCACTTCCATAACCCTTGCAGGCTTTTTCGGACACACCTTTGCCATAGTCCTGCGGTGGATCGAGTCCTATCAGTTGGGCATCGGTCGCGCCCCGCTTTCAAACCTCTACGAGTCGCTGATATTCTTCGCATGGACTATGATCCTCCTTTACATCATCGTGGAATGGAAAACAAAAAACAAAAGCGTCGGCGCTTTCATCGCACCCATCGCCTTTCTCACCATGGCCTATGCCTCTTTTTCGCCTGCAATCAGCAGCCGGATCCAGCCTCTCATACCGGCTCTTAAAAGCAACTGGCTCATCGCCCATGTCATTACGTGTTTCTTCGGCTACGCCGCTTTCGCCCTCGCCTTTGCTCTTTCCATGATGTTCCTTCTGAAAAAACTCGACAGCCCTGAGAGAAAAAACTTGTTCCTCAGGATTATTCCCGACTCTTGGCTTCTTGACGAACTCAGCTATCAGATGGTGGTCATAGGTTTTCTTTTCCTGACCCTCGGGATTCTCACAGGTTCCGTTTGGGCCTACTCCGCCTGGGGGGCTTACTGGCAATGGGACCCCAAGGAAACATGGTCCCTCATCACATGGCTCGTCTATGCCGCTCTGCTTCACTCCCGCATGGTCAGAGGCTGGAAGGGAAACAAGCTCGCCACCCTTTCCATCATCGGATTCTGCTGTGTGATTTTCACCTATTTAGGAGTAAATTATCTCCCTGGATTGCATAGTTACGCAAAATCCTAAAAGTTGTTTGCAATTGCGAGTATTCCTCCAGGTTTACGAGTATTTTCCACAGAGCGGGCATTTCCTCGCTTGAAGGTGTAACCTTTCCGTATGCAGCCTATATTTGAATACCAAAAAAAGCATCGGTTTTTCGCGCAAACCTCAGGTGGAATGGAAGAACTTACAGCGAACGAGCTGGCAGGGCTTGGCGCCGCCAATATTCACACGGCTTTCCGGGGTCTCCATTTTGAAGCGCAGATGGAAACCCTGTACAGGATTAATTACCGGTCCCGCCTTGCCAGCAGGGTCTTAGCACCCCTAAAAACATTTCTCTGTCACAACACGGAATACCTCTACAGGCAAGTGAAAGCGCTGAACTGGTCCTCCTTCCTTACGCCTAAACATACCTTCGCCGTTTTCTCCACCGTCTCCCACAGCGCCATAAAACACTCTCGATACGCCGCCCTCTGCGTGAAAGACGGAATCGCCGATCACTTCCGCGAACGTCTCAACTCGAGGCCGAATGTTCTTAGAGAAAATCCCGATCTCTGGATTAACGTCCACATTGAGAACAATGTGGCCGCAATCAGTATCGACACATCAGGAGGCCCTCTTAACCGTCGGGGTTACAGGGAAGAAACCGTGAAGGCTCCCATGCAGGAGACCCTTGCCGCAGCCGTCGTTCGCATCGTGGAGTGGGATGGACGGAGAAGACTTTTTGATCCTTTTTGTGGTTCCGGCACTCTGCTTGCTGAAGTGCTTATGGATTACTGCAAAATCCCCGCGGGTTTTCTTCGCAGCCGATTTGGGTTCGAGTATCTGCCTGATTTTGACAAAAAGCTCTGGCACCGTGTCAAAGAGGAAGAGAAGAGGCACATTCGGCCTCTGCCTGAAAGCTCTGTTTCCGGAAGCGACGTCTCACCCGCTGCTATCAAGGCCGCAAGCACAAACCTGAAAAAAATCCCTTTCGGAGACAGGATTTCGCTTAGCACTAAGAATTTTCATGACATCACGAGCCTTGAGGACGCCGTGATTTTGTGCAACCCTCCTCACGGGATAAGATTAAAAGATGGAAATGATATATCTATATTTTACAAAGATTTAGGTGATTTTTTTAAACAACGCTGTAAAGGTTCATTGATTTATCTCTATGTAGGAAACCGGGAACTTATCCCGCACATCGGGCTGAAACCCTCATGGAAAAAAGCGCTCTTCGGCGGGGGTTTGGACGGGAGATTGGTCAAATTTGAAATATATTAAAGAGTAGGAAGTGATGAAGCGCGGTGGACCTGGAGGGGAAATAACCCGGGTTCCTGATTTTTCGCTTGTATTCCCGAATAGAAGAAAATACGTTCCTCTATTGATACTTGCACAGGCATCTTTTGGGCAGCCTTTTAGAAAATGTCTTCTGCAAGGTCGGAGGGAAGAAACCCTCGAAGCGTACTACCGGTAAGCTTCACAACGAATTTCAGCCGGTAAGGCAGTCTAAAATCTTCTTTTACAAGTCCATTTTATGGATGAATCAAGGTCTGGAAAGGCATATGTCCCAAATTCGAAATTTCAGTATTATAGCCCACATCGATCATGGGAAATCCACCCTCGCGGATCGCTTTATCCAGTACGCGGGCCTTGTCAACGAACGGCAGTTCCGGGATCAGATCCTTGACAGCATGGATCTGGAAAGGGAAAGGGGCATCACGATCAAAAGCCACACCATAACCCTTCCCTACACCGATGAAGCCGGCGAGAGCTACGCTCTGAATTTGATCGACACCCCGGGGCACGTAGATTTCTCTTACGAAGTTTCCCGAGCCCTTGCCTCGTGTGAGGGGGTGCTTCTTCTGGTTGACGCATCTCAGGGCGTTCAGGCTCAGACCCTTTCCAACCTCTTTATGGCCATGGAGCACGACCTCAACATCATACCAGTGATCAACAAGATCGATCTTCCCTCCGCCGATGTGCAAATGGTTAAAGACCAGCTTGACAGCGAGCTTGGTCTGGATCCTGATACGGCCATCCTGTGTTCCGCCAAAGAGGGAACAGGAATCGTGGAGATCCTCCAAGCCATAGTGAAGCAAATTCCCGGGCCTGCAGAAAATGCGGAAAGCCCGCTTAAGGCTTTAATTTTCGACGCCCGATACGATCCCTTTAGAGGGGTTATCGTGAGCTGCCGCCTTTTTGACGGAAGGGTTAAGCCGGGGGATGTGATCCGGTTTATGTCTCATGGTAGAACCTATCGGGTGGAGGAGGTGGGCCTTTTTAGACTCACCAGAGAGCCTGCAAAAAATCTTTCAGCCGGTGAAGTCGGCTATATCATTGCAGGCGTAAAGACCGTGAGTGATACACGCATCGGAGATACCATAACCCTTGACTCCAATCCGGCTTTTGAAGCACTTCCCGGCTTCAAGGAAGTCAGGCCGGTGGTTTTTTCCTCTCTTTACCCAATCTCTTCAGAGGACTATGAATCCCTGGTGGTCGCTCTTGAAAAATATAAACTCAACGACGCAGCTCTCGTTTATCAGAAAGACTCCTCTGCAGCGCTCGGGCAAGGGTTTCGCTGCGGATTTCTTGGACTGCTTCACCTCGAAATCGTACAGGAGCGACTGGAGCGAGAGTATGACCAATCCTTTATCATGACCGTGCCGAGCGTCCAGTATCAATTTACCCTAAGCGGTGACAGGGTGTTGACCGTGGATAATCCACAGTACTACCCGGATCCCACCACCATCGTGACGTCCGCAGAGCCCTTCATTCGCGCCACCATTTTCACCCCGGAGCGACACCTGGGAGCAGTCATGAAACTTTGCATGGAACGCCGAGGCGTCAATGCTCGCTTCAATTCACCTGCTCCGGGCAGGCTGGAAGTAATCTATGATATGCCGCTTGCGGAGGTTATTGTAGATTTTCACGACAAGCTCAAGAGCATCACCCAGGGATACGGCTCCTTCGATTACGAGCTCGCAGGCTACCGGGAGGGCAACCTGGTCAAGCTCGACTTTCTTGTCAACGGAGAAAAGGTCGATGCCCTTTCCCTGATTGTTCACGCTGATCGTGCAAGGCAGTGGGCCGTTCAGGTCTGCGACCGATTGAAGGAGGAGATCCCGAGACACCAGTTCAAAATCGCCATCCAGGGCGCTATCGGCGGCAAGATTATTGCTCGTTCCACCCTTTCTTCTTTTAGAAAGGATGTGACTGCAAAGTGTTACGGAGGCGACATCACTCGAAAACGTAAACTTCTGGAGAAGCAAAAAAAAGGTAAGAAAAGGATGAAGATGGTTGGATCGGTCCAGATTCCTCAGGGCGCTTTTGTGGCTGTCCTAAAGGCGGATTATGAATAATTCCGGTCTGTATGTGCACATCCCTTTTTGCCGTTCCAGGTGTACCTACTGTGACTTCTACTCGCAAACAGACCTTTCTCTGGCTCCGGAATGGCTTGCGGCTATGAAGGTTGAAGCGAGTCTTTACAAAGACCGCTTCGCGCCTTTCGATTCCCTTTACTTAGGCGGAGGAACCCCGACCGCACTCACCAAGTGCCGGCTGAAAAAGTTGGTCCACACCCTTTACAGGGAGTTTTGCTTTAAAGAAGACTTGGAATTCACCGTTGAAGCCAACCCGGATGATCTCTCGCAAGACTATGTTGCGCTCTTAAAGGACCTCGGCGTCAACCGTGTCAGTGTCGGGGTTCAGTCCCTCGACGATAATGAGCTTTCCTTTATCCGAAGAAGACATAATGCTTCTCAGGCGGAAAAAGCTTTTGAGCGGCTGAGAAAAACAGGATTTCAGACCCTGAGCGTAGACCTGATTTACGCGCTTCCCGGCCAGACTCTGAACACCTGGCTAAAAACGCTTCACCGCGCCGTGAGACTTCACCCTGAGCATTTATCCTGCTATCAGCTCACCCTTGAAAAGCATTCACCTCTCGGGATCATGGCGACCCGGGGAAAAATCAAGAAAGCCGGCATTGAGGAAGAAAGACGATTCTTCTTAGCCACCTCATCCTTTTTGGAAGAGGAAGGGTATCTCCATTATGAGGTCTCTAATTTTGCGCTGCATGGTCAACTTTGCCGACACAACCTCAAATATTGGGAAGGCTCGCCCTACCTAGGGCTGGGACCGGCGGCTCATTCCTTTGACGGAACCGCACGCTGGTGGAACACCCGATCCATCAAGCGTTATTTGCGCCGCCTTTCAGAGGGCGGCTCCCCCAGAGCAGGCAAAGAAACGCTGTCTCCGGAAGCTCGATACATGGAACATCTTCTCCTGGGCTTTCGAACCAGGCTGGGTGTTGAGATCGATAGAATCAAACATGCGCCTGAATTGGAAGCCATATTAGAACGTTTGCAGAAGAGCGGACTGGCAATAATCAGAAAAGGAAGAGTGATTCCCACTACAGAGGGATTTCTGCACGCCGACGGCTTGCCCCTCCTCTTTTTATGATAAACCCAGGATGGTCAATCTTATTGAACGAAAAAACACCCACTCCCGGCGAATCACAACAAAGATCCCTTGCCCTGCAACTCGTTAAAGAGCAGTACACCCTGACACTCTGCACCGCAACCCAAAATAATCCCTGGGCGGCTCCTGTCTACTTTGTTAATCTCGATTTCCAATTCTATTTCTTTTCAGATCCGGCATCCCGGCACATCCAGGAATCCCAGGCAAACAGCACCGCATCCGCTGCCATCTTTCATCAATCCAACTCCTGGAAAGAGATCCGAGGTGTGCAGATGTCCGGCAAAATCGAAAGGCTGCGGCCCGGCTTGGAGTCCCTTCGCGCTCTGCGGGCCTACTTAAAGAAATTTCCTTTTACAAAAGAATTTTTTGATTCCGGCGATAAACCGGATCTGGAAGGTTTTTCGAAACGTTTTCGAGTCCGTCTCTACTGTTTTCGCCCCGATTTGTTATATTATCTTGACAACAGAATTCGTTTCGGTTTTCGGGAGAAAATCCGGATTTGACCGCCTCACCGTTCCATGTCCCTCAACTAATGCCGATCAGAGGCGAAATCATGTCCGGTCAATTCAGCCCAAGCGCGGAAAAGCTTCGGCAGGCTGCATCCGCAGTAGTGGGTCACTACGTGGAACAAACAGCTTAATCCATCATTTTTCACTCAATGTAGACCGGCTCTCTTAGAATCAAGGCAGTAGCTTTTTCAGCGGTTGCGGCAAGCTCAGGATGGCTTTCCTCCAGGTTGGCCACCTGCCTGAGGTGGTCGGCTGTCCTTACGATTAAAGATGTCAGATCTCCTTCATCTATCGGGGCCGTGGACAGCACCTCCGCCCATGACCGCCCTTTTGCCCATAGAAAAAGGGCGGCGGCGGGCCAGAAAAAAATCTGAGGATTTTCAAAACCCCTTCTTGCTTTCAAAACCCTGATCCCTTCAGTGTGCTCAACCAGCCTCCGGAAGGCTTCCCATACCTCTGAAAGGCGAGGAGGAACCTCCGGCACAAGGTCTCTGTCAAGAAACCGATCCCAGACAAAGGGAGCTAGGCATCCTGCCATCACGGAAGGGGAGAGATCGTCGAGGCCGCCCTTTCTAATGGCCTCAGCAATGAGAAGCGGATGATCGAGCCTGAGCTTCGAAGCCCACTCGCCGTCCGCAGTCAACCTGTTTTCCCGGTTCACAAACCCTGTTTCCTTCAAAAACCTGAGGTGCCGCTTGAAATGAAGCCATAATCCCTCGCTCGTTCCGTTGATAATCCGGCCGAGACCCTGCATCTCCTTGAGCAATCTCCTTACATCACTTTTTTCCTTTCTATGACAAAGTTTTTCGTGTTCGCACCCTTCACAGGGGATTCCTGCGGCGGGGAAATCCTCTCCCGGCCTTTCTTCCCTGACCGGCAACGCCTTTAGGGTGTTCTTTTGAAAGGAGGTAAAAAGCTCTTTTAATTGCTCCGGGCTTTCATCCCCCCTGATATCGAACCGATCGTCAAAAATCATCTTGACCTGGGCGCTCGCTATTTTTTTAACCTGTATGGTCCCTTTTCGAAGTCGAAAAGACCTACTTATGTTACAACATAGCCAAACCGGTTTACCCTTTCCGTCGGACTGCTCAAGCACCACATACACGTTGCCATTTTTATGAAGGAAAACCCTGCCCGGGGTAAGATACGATGTGTGGGACAGACTCCTTCTCTTTCTCCTCAAATCCGCTTTCTTAGCTATGTATTCCATCACTTCATAGGGGTCGTCAGTGTCACATTTCCCATCAGGAAGCAGGTTTTTAAGCTCTCCCCTGAGATTGCGCCATCTTTTTCGGACCCTTATGTCCCCTTTCCTCTGCTGAAAGGCGGCAAAGGAACGATCTAAAAGGACCTTCACCTTTTCGGGTGGATGAGACAGGAGTAAATTCAACGTCATGGAAAAATTTATATGGATTTGGCTCATTAGGGGTTCGGGAAGAGAGTCCATCAGATCATGGATCAGTTGTGGGTTCTGGTGTATGCCAGGTACGACAAGGGCGAAACCGATGTTATCTTTTCCCCTTCTGCCTGCCCTTCCCGTCATCTGATGGAGTTCCGTTGCCGTGAGATCGGAAAACCGGTGTCCGTTAAAACGATCACTCTGGACCAGCGCAACGGTTCTGGCCGGGAAGTTGACCCCTGCGGCTACAGTGGACGTCGAGAAGATGGCATCCAGACAGCCCTTGTTCATCATCTTCTCCACCAGCACCTTCCAGTAGGGAAGCTGTCCTGCATGGTGAGATGCGACACTGCACTCTAGAAGAAAGCCCAGTTGGCGATGCTTTTCGAGATGCGGGTACTTTCGAATGAACTCTTCGGCCTCTTTCCTGCAACGATCTTTAATATTCAATGGTTTCTCGGATCTCCGGCAGCTAAAAAGGGCGGTGTCGCAGTCGGCCCTGGACTTCAGAAAAAAAATTGCGGGTAAAAGATGAAAGGTCTCAAGACATTGAATAATATTGCCGAAGTTCAATCTTCGCCTTACCTGTCGCTCCTGATCAAGAAATTTTTTTACCCTCGGGATAAGCCCCTTTTCTCCGGCAAGAGGAGAAATCAAACCATCCTGAAACAGAAAAAGCATTTTGAGGGGCACAGGTCTTGTGTAGGAAGAGACGATCCGACATGGTGTTTTCCGGTTTTCTTCAAGCCACGCAGCAAGTTCTGCCGTGTTGGAAATGGTTGCGGAAAGGAGGAGAAGGCGGACTCTCGAGGGAAGGTAAATCAACACTTCTTCCCACACCACCCCCCGTTCAGGGTCGCTCAGATAGTGGGCTTCGTCCAGAATAACCAGATCAGTGTCGATATTTACGCCCTGGTGCATGGCGTCGTAGAGTTGATTGCGCAGGATTTCCGTCGTGCCCACAATGACCGGCGCTTCCGGATTCTCCTTCCTGTCTCCTGTGAGAATGCCGCATTGGGGAGCGCCGAACTTTTGTGAGAACTGCTCGTAAATGGTATTGGAAAGGGCCTTGAGTGGGGAGGCATACCAAGTTCTCATCCCCCGGGAAAGACACCGTGATATGGCCTGCTCGGCGATCCATGTTTTCCCTGAACCGGTGGGCGCACTCACGAGCACATCGTGTCTGCCGATTTCCGCAAGGGCTTCAAGCTGAAACGGATCAGGCCTGATGGGCTCGGGTTTCGGCATACCGATCTTTTTGAAGACCCGCGCAAGGATAGGATCGATCCGTGGTTTCTCGCAGAAGCTTTTTCCGGCCGCAACAGGCCGGCCCTTGCGGTTGGACGGGCGATGACGGGTTCTTGGATGTATCATTCCATCATTTGCTCAACTCGGCTGCAACCAGGTCCATGTCGTCAAGAACAGAACTCATGACCTCACTCAGCTCCAGGGTTTTCAATAAAGGCAGGATTTCCCGGACCTTTTCCTGATACCCCTGGGCAATCTTTAGGCCGTTTGAATAGACCTTGCTCGCCGCTTCCCGCGCAAAAAGCCTCGAAGCAGTCTTGATAAAGCCGGTGTCTCGATCTTGGTCGGCCGCCTTATGACAGAGGGCTTCACCCACCTCACCCCATGTTATCATATCCGCAAGAAGAAACATCACGTACTGTGAGCGGGTGAGTTTGTGTTTCCTCGTGTTCAGGATGATCTCGCTTATAACACGAATTGTTTTAGCCAGGAGTGGGCCTGCGCATGAGTCGGGCAGCTTGTCAAGGCGGTCCGCTTTATCAAGATAGAAGCGACCTTTTGATCGCACCGTCTCCCTCAGACGAAACGTCGCTATGATGCTTCTCTGAATCTCGCTTGTTCCTTCAAAAATGGTGGTGATCTTGATGTCCCTCTTGATCTTCTCCACCTCAAATTCCCGAATGTAACCGTAACCGCCCAGAGCTTGGATGGCTCTGTTGGCTGCCGCATCCCCTGCTTCCGTTGCAAAATACTTGGATATTGAACCCTCCACCTGCAAGTCTTCTTCTCCGGAATCAAGACGGATCGCCGTCATCTCAATATGAGCCCGTGCAGCCTCCAATTGTACTGCGCTCGGCACCAAGAGTTGATGGGTGTATCCCTGTTTTTCAATCAGAAGGCCTCCAAACTGTATCCTTTCTTTTGCATATCCCACAGCCTTATCTAAAGCTGCCATGCCGCCGCCCAGCCCGAAGGTGGCAACCATCAACCTTGTATACCCGAAAACCTGGTTGGCTTGTTTAAGCCCCTGTCCCTCGACACCCCCAACAAGGTTCTCAGCAGGGACATAGAGATCCTCCAGACTTAAAGGGCATGTGTTGGAAGCCCTGATGCCGTGCTTATCCTCATGTTTCCCGGCATAAAGGCCTTTTGTTCCCGCCTCGACAACAAAAAATGACGGACCGCCGGGTGTATCTGCAAGGATTGTGTAGAGAGCGGCCACGCCGCCGTTGGTAATGAACTGTTTTTGGCCGTTCAAACGATATCCTTTCACCCGGCCGTCACCGTCCGAGACCCTTTCAGCCTTCGTCTTGAGGGCCTGAACATTTGATCCCGCCTCCGGCTCCGTCACCCCGTAGGCAACAATGAGTGCTTCATCGGCGACTTTCCTAATCCATTTTTCCCTCTGCTCCGGTGTCGCTCCGACCCTGATGGGATCCATACCCAGACATATGGCGAGAAAAGACGTGGCCACTGCAAGGTCCATTCTTGCCATTTTTTCGGAGATCACGGCTATTTCCCTGGCTCCGGCTCCTAGGCCGCCATACTCCTCCGGAATGAATATAAGGTGGAGGGCGACATCCGGCCCCAGCATGAACCGGATCAACTCCATGGGAAACTCCCCTGTTCGGTCCATCTCGAGTTTGACGTCCAGGGTCAACCTTTCTTTTTCAAGCTTGCCCAATGTTTCAATCACCATGGATAAAAGTTCCGGATCCATCCCAGATTCTCCCGTCACTGCGCTTCCTCCTCGCTAATTCTGCTAATACTCAACCCCTTTTTGAGCCCGGATCCCCACTGAAAAGGGATGCTTGATCTCCCTCATCTCGGTAACAAGATCGGCAACCTCAATGATCAGCGGATGAGCATTCCTGCCCGTGAGCACAAGGTGCATTTCCGGCGGCTTTTCTTTAACGGCCCCCAGCAAGGCTTCAGGAGCAAGAAGGCCCATTTGGATCACATTGTTAATTTCATCCAAAATTATCATCTGAAAATTCTGTGTCCTCATCTTCTCAAGGAATAAAGACCAAGCGTCCCTGATAGCCTTCAGGTCTTCCGGATCCGGACCGCCCCGATCAGTCCGGATAAAGCCTTTTCCCATGGGAATCATTTCAAAATAAGGGGCCAGTTTCTTCGCCGCTTTCAATTCACCATAGCGCCATCCGCCCTTGATAAACTGTATCATGAGGCATTTAAGTCCGTGGCCCGCGCAGCGCATGGCCATGCCCATGGCTGCCGTTGTTTTTCCTTTGCCGTCCCCGGTGAACACCATCACAAGGCCTTTAGTGGACCTTTTCCCCATACCCTCAAGAGCCTCCGGCAATATTCGCGGCTTCTCGTGCTTCTCTGTTCATTCTTGAATCTTCTTGAGCCTGTTCTGATAATAGGCATCACGAAGCGCCACATAGGGGTCCAAAGCAGCCCTCTTGAGTGATTCATAGTCGCCGATGTGCAGGGATGTACTGTTAACCAGGTCAGACGATTTAAAGACAAATCGTGCCCCCGAACTGTCGAGGTAATGCACGGGGTCCAGGAAAGCTTCCCCTACGGAGCCGAAAGTCGCGCGCAGAGTGGAAGGCCCGAACAAAGGCCAATTGATATAGAAGCCCGGCCCTAATCCGAATACAGCGAGTGACTGGTCTAGATCCTCATCGTATTTCCTCACACCCGCCGCCCCGGCGATATCAAAAAACCCGGCCATACCCCCGATGGAATTTAACACGAAACTTTCCAGTTCCTCTAACGCCCCTTTCCCTTTCGCCTGTAAAAGACAGTTCACAAAACGCAAAGGAAAAGCTAGATTCGTAAAGAAGTTTTTTAAGCCGACTCTGGCCTTTTCCGGCACGACACGCTTATATCCCGTAGCGACAGGCTTGAGCAACCAGAAGTACAGCCTGTCGTTAAACACGAAAAAAACACGGTTGACAGGCTCAAGGGGGTCGGCAAGGCCTTCTTCAACATAATAGAAATCTTCCTCAAATTCTTCCGGCTCAGCCGAGGTCTCGGCTGTCCTGATGACTCCGCCATAGCCCGCTTCTCCTTCTCCACGAGCAAATTCCAAATTCACAAAGAAAAACAGACAAGCCATCAAGAGGGTGCATTTCCAATTTTTCATAAAAAGCGATTTCCTTTTCTCCTGATCATTTATTCCTTACTTTTCTTCGACTTTCTTCTTCAACATACGCACAAGCTCATCATAAGATGATTTTGCGAGGATGCTCTGGAACTGATTGCGGTAGTTCCCGACCAGACTCACGCCCTCGATGGAGATGTCATAGACCATCCACGAACCCCCATTCTGCTTCATCCTGTAGAGAATAGGAATCTCGGTTTTCCGGGCGGTCAAGATGCCGGCATCTACGGTGGCATATTCCCCGTCCACCTTTTCCCCCAAATAGGAAACCCGTTCACCCGAGTATCCCTCAACCCTTTCGAGATAGGTCCTTTCAAGGAGTTCCCCAAAAAGGGCCACGAAGTTTCTTCTCTCCTCATTTGTTCGCCTTGCCCAGTGTCTGCCGAGGGCACGGCGACTTAACTCTTCCCAGTCAAAACGCTCGTCAACCGCTTTGCGGATAAGCCTCCTTCTCTCCTCCGCTTTGGATTCCTCCTTGAGCCTGGAATCCGATACAATCGCGAGGATCTTATCCGTGGTCTTCTTGAGCTGTTCCGTCGGATTTCCTGCCAAGGCCGGATAAGGAACAACCGCGATCACAAAAAAGGAAACGAACCATAGAAGAGGAAACCATCCACCCGTAGTTTCCCCCACAAAAGGCAGATGCTTTATAAGGGTTTTAAAAGAAATCCTTCCGTGATTTTTAACCATTATTTACTCCAGGGTTCCGAAAACGTATTTAGAAACCAGTTGCTCGAAGTCAATGGGCGGCTGGGTTTCTCGAAGCCGTCCTCCCGGCGGAATAATTCTCTCCCCCCCACCGGGAGAAATCTCGACAAATCTCTCGCCGATAAGTCCCCTGGTCTTGATTGATGCGATAGCATCCTCCTGGATTTCAATACCCTCGGCGATACTCATGACGACCAGAGCCTGGTAATCTTCCAGGGAGATACTTTTGATCCGACCCACTTCCACACCTGCTATCATGACCGAAGAGCCGTTTTTCAAGCCTCCGCTGTTCGAAAAAAAGGCATGGATATCATAACCCTTAGCTCCAAAAACCTCCATCCTGCCAAGTTTGATTGATAGGTAGCTCAAGCAGATGATCCCCGCGATCAGAAATAACCCCACTGTGAACTCAAGATCCCATTTTCTCATCCTTTCACCTCTTTTTTGCAAAGAACCACCTCCTTTGCAGGGTCCAAATGTTTTTCTCAGCGAGCGAACCCTTCAAAAGACCCCGCATCTCATTCTATGTCTCTCGGCCGCCCCCCCGTGACAAATGCCTTGACGGTTGAATTTTCGGACTTGAGAATCTCCTCGGCCGTTCCTTCTAAAAGAATTTCTCCTTTATCGATCATGGCGACAGCGTCCACCACCTCAAAAATCTTGGGTACCTCGTGAGTGACCATGATCCCGGTAAATTTCAGGCGTCGGTGGCAGGAGTCAATCAGATCCAGAATGGTCTGTCCCGTAAGCGGGTCCAGACCCGTGGTCGGCTCATCAAAAAGCATAATCTCCGGATCCCCCGCCAATGCCCTTGCCATGGCTGCCCTCTTGACCATGCCGCCGCTGAGCTGGGAGGGAAATTTTTCTTCGGCACCAAGAAGGCCTACCTGCTCCAGTTCATTCATTACTCGATCCGTGATCTCATTTGCCCTGAGTTTTGTCTTTTCCCTTAAGGGGAAGGCCACGTTATCGAAAATCGACATGGAGTCGAAAAGGGCTCCGCTCTGAAAAAGAAAACCTAAACGATTCCTGAGTGTAAAAAGATCCCTCCCCCTGAGACAGCACATATCATGACCGTCCACAAGGACACGGCCCTTGTCCGGTTTCATTAGGCCCGCCACATGCTTCAGAAGAACGCTTTTCCCACAACCGCTTTTCCCGATCAGCGCAAGTATCCGACCCTTCCCTACCTCTAGATTCACTCCCCGCAGGACTTCAAGGCCATCAAAAGACTTATATAGATTTTCAATCTTGATCATGAATCTTTACAAAAAAATACGGGTGGAGGTAAGAAAATAATCCCAAACCAAAATCAGAACCGACGAAAGCACCACCGCCTGGGTAGTGGCCTTGCTCACACCTTCTGCGCCGAAGCCCGTATAGAAGCCTGTGTGGAAACCTTTAAAACAACAAACCCAAGCAATGATCACACCAAAGTTCAAAGACTTAATCAGGCCTTCAAGGATATCCCCCATTTCCACATAGCTGACCATCTCGCCGAAGTACACGCCCGAACTGAGGCCCAGCATTTTGACACCGATTAGATAGCCGCCGAAAATCCCGATCACGTCAAAGATCGCAGTAAGGAGAGGAAGACATACAATAGCCGCAAGAAGTCTCGGAACAATCAGGTACCGGTATGGGTTAAGTCCCATCAGTTCCAGCGCATCGATCTGCTCGCTGATTCTCATGATCCCTATTTCGGCCGTGATGGAGGAACCGGCCCTTCCGGTAACCATAAGCGCTGATATGACAGGCCCCATCTCCTTAATTAGGGATAGACCCACCATCGGTCCTAGGAAAGCATCCGAACCAAAACGACTCAAGGTATTGAACCCTTGATAACCAAGAACCATGCCGGTGAAAGCACCGGTGAGAAAAATTACCGAGATGGACTGAAAACCTATGAATTGAATCTGCTTAATCAACAAAGAAAGTTTGACGGGGGGAGTTACACTGAAGGCAAAGGCCTTGGCAAGAAAAATCCCCATCCGCCCCAAACGGAAGAGGGCCTTAATCGCAGATTCTCCCAGCTTTCTCACAAGATCCAATTCCCCCAGGACCCTCCTCAATTTCCTCTTTATATCGAATAATTACCTATCATTTTCAGGCGATTTCGACAACTCTAAAACTACCAACGCACTGCCGGGGCTATAACAGATGGTATCCACCGGTTGATTAACGCAGATAAATAGCGACACGACTACCGCACGCAGGGTTCGCTCAATGACAGAGTCCCCCGGGCCGTGTCAAAGGTTGCCTTCACACCTATGGGCAAGGCCATGTTTTCCTCACCATGGCCCACCGGGAGGCCGAGCATTATGGGGACAGACAGATTATATAATCTTTCCTCGATCAAAGCTTCTACTGCGGCGGGCTCGCCGCAATCTTCAAAGGCTCCGATCATTAGCCCCTTGCATCGTGTCAAGAATCCGCTAAGCCGAAGGTGAGTCAACATTCGATCAATCCGGTAGAGGCTCTCCCCTTTTTCCTCGATAAAAAGGATCGCCCCTTTTGGGGAAGGCATAAAAGGGGTCCCCGTCAGGTGGGTGAGTAGACTCAGATTCCCTCCTATCAACCTTCCTTCGGCTGACCCCTTTCGCAGTGCTCTTGCCCCCTTGAATCTCAAGACCGCGGGCTCACGAGAGGTAAGAAGTCTCATGAGAAACTTCAGATTCTCTCCCCTGTTTTTTGCCATCTCTTTCAATATGGGACCGTGGATGGTGACAAGACGCGTTTTTTTATAGACGGCAAGAAGAAGGGCTGTGATGTCGCTATATCCCACCAAGATCTTCGGATGCCTGCGGATCAAGTCGAAATCAATTTTCTCAAATAGGCGGAGCACACCGTATCCACCCCTCGCACAAAATATCGCCTTAACTCTCTCATCTTGAAACATAGCATGAAGATCGTGGAGGCGAAGATCATCTCCACCGGCAAGATATCCTTCTTCCGACAATGCGTGAGGAGAGAGGGCTACGGAAAAATTCAAAGATTCAACTGCCTTGATACCGGGTAGGAGTTCCTCGCTCCCTACCGGGCCTGCTGGCGAAAGTACGCCGATTCGGTCCCCTTGCTTCAGCCGGAAAGGTTTAATGCTCACCGGTTTCTCTCGAATATAAGCATGAGACCCTGAAGGGTTAGAAATTCCTCCACATGCTCGATGGTTTCAGAGAGATCAAAGATCAAAGGGGCAAGCCCCCCGGTAGCAATCACCGTAAGATCCTCACCTACCTCTTGTTTAATTCGCTTTACGATACCGTCCACCAATCCTGCGTACCCGTAAACAATCCCTACGTTCATACTGCTGATGGTATCCTTGGCGATCACGTGTTTCGGCTTGGCAAAGATCTCCACCCGCGGCAGCTTGGAAGCCTTTTGAAAAAGAGCCTCACAGGATATAACGACCCCCGGAGCGATCGCCCCTCCCTGATAGATCCCATCGGCGGACACATAATCGAAGGTGGTCGCTGTGCCGAAATCAACCACAACCAAAGCTTTTCGATATTTTTCATAGGCAGCGACGGAATTGACGATGCGATCCGCTCCCACCTCCTTGGGGTTGTCGTAAGAGACAGCCATGCCGGTATTTGTTTCCGACCCCACAATCAAGGGGGATACCTTGAAGTATCGGTGGGAGAATTCCTCGATCGTATTCAAAAGAGGAGGAACGACGCAGGAAACAATTACATTTTTGATATTATTGATCGCGAGATTGGAAGCACTGAAGAGATTTCTCACAAGAATACCCATTTCGTCGGCCGTAATATCCCTTTCCGTACGAATCCTCCAGTGGTCAATAATGAGATTTTTTTCCGCTACACCCAGAACAATATTGGTGTTGCCGATATCGATGCAAAACAGCATGGGCCTCCCCCATCCCTTAACGAACAACAATTATGCGGTAAACAGTACGCAGCAAGGAGCATCCTACCGGCATGAAACTTCATGCCAAGATTCCCGCTTCGGGTAAAGATCCGGGTCCAGAGGGCCAGGCTTTGGTCTAAGCCCAGAGGGCATGATTTACACAACTGATATCGGCAAAATTCGAAATCC